>NZ_PSVN01000009.1:0-170367 GCF_002932235.1 Rathayibacter sp. AY1E3 | reverse complement strand
GGAAGACAGGACTAAAGACTGTCGGAGCTGACCGGTACTAATAAGCCGATAACTTGATAATCACTACACTCATACCGTTGTAAAGGCTGGTAGGAGTGGTCAGAGATTGCTTGCGTCCACTTTGTGGTTCCCAGAAGACGGGCACCCCGCATCCTCCTTCGGGAGGAGCGGAACAATTGAATACACGCACGGCGTGTAACCCAGATTTGACCATGTGCCTTCGGGTGCGTGTGTCGCCAGGGTTACGGCGGCCATAGCGAGAGGGAAACGCCCGGTCACATTCCGAACCCGGAAGCTAAGACTCTCAGCGCCGATGGTACTGCAGGGGGGACCCTGTGGGAGAGTAGGACACCGCCGGACACCATTCACGATGGCCACCCAGAAATGGGTGGCCATCGCTGTTTAACCTGTCGGTCTCTGTTCGAGGAGGAACAGGGCCGGCTGGAGCGACGATGACCGTCGTCGCCCGACTCCGTAACGAGGAGCAGCGATGACTCAGCACGACCCGACGCCCTCCCCGGAATCGAGGCCGCTCCAGAACGGCTTCGACCCCGTGGAGGAGCACGTCCTGTCAGACGAGCTCCTCCGGATCGAGCAGACTCCGCTCAACGAGAGGGCAGCCGGATACGTCCAGCTGCAGGAGCAGCTGCGCATTCGACTCGAGAACGCGGACCGCGACCGATGACCGACGACTCGCGACTCGACTCGGCTCTCGCCGAGCGGGGCATCGCCCGGTCCCGCACCCATGCCGCTCGGATGATCGCCGACGGTCTGGTGACGGTGGACGGTGTCCCTGCACTGAAGCCCTCGATCCGCGTGCGCGACGATCAGGACGTCGCGGTCGCCGGCCTTGACCACTACGTCAGCCGGGCCGCCCACAAGCTGCTCGCCGCCCTCGACACCTTCGTGACGGTGCGAGTCGCGGGCCGGAACGCTCTCGACGTCGGGGCGTCGACGGGCGGGTTCTCGCAGGTCCTGCTCGAGCGCGGCGCCGCCTCGGTGATCGCCCTCGACGTCGGGCACGCGCAGCTCGCTCCCCGGATCCGGTCCGACGATCGCGTCCACGTGGTGGAGGGGTTCAATGCGCGGGATCTCACCGCCGCCCGGCTCGCCGAAGCCGCCAGGACCGAGATCGTCCCGGACCTGGTCGTGTCCGACGTGTCCTTCATTTCCCTGCGGATGGTTCTGCCTCCCGTCGCCGCCTCCGTGGATCCGCTCGCCGACTTCGTGGTGCTGGTGAAGCCGCAGTTCGAGGTCGGCCGCTTGGGGGTGCGGGAGGGGATCGTCCGGGATCCGGAGCTGCGTCGCGAGGCCCTCTCGGACGTCCTGTGGTCGGCGTGGGACCTGGGGCTCGGCGTCGTCGGGCTGGCCGAGTCGCCACTCCCGGGGGGCGCTGGGAATCGCGAGTATCTGGCGCACCTCCACCGCGACCGCGGAACGATTCCGACAGAATGGAGGGACGCGGTCACCGCGCTCACCACCGGATGACGCGATCGTGTCCGCCGCTGTCGACCGACCAGAAGGACACCCCCTCGATGCAGTCCCCTCGTGACGAGCGCAACATCCTCGTCGTCGCCCACACCGGACGGACGGACTCCCTCGATGCGGCGGTCCTCGTCGTCGAGCGACTCCGGAACTCCGGCGCCCACCCCGTCCTCTGCGCCGACGACAAGGGCGACATCGTCGCGGTCGCTCCGGATCTGAGCGACGTCGCCGTGCTCGGGTCCGACGTGCCGCTCGAGTTCATCGAGCTCGTGTTCGTGCTCGGCGGGGACGGGACCATCCTCCGCGCAGCGGAGATCGTCCGGTCCGGGACGGCCCCTCTGCTCGGCGTGAACCTCGGCCACGTCGGGTTCCTCGCGGAGAGCGAGCGGGACGATCTCGACGACGCCGTCGCCCGTGCGCTCGACGGCGACTACGCGGTCGAGGAGCGGATGACCCTGCAGGTGCGCGTCAAGATCGACGAGGCCGTCGTCTACGAGACCTGGGCGCTCAACGAGGCGACCGTCGAGAAGGGCAGCCGCGAGCGGATGCTCGAGGTCATGGTGGGCGTCGACGGACGTCCGCTGTCGAGCTTCGGCTGCGACGGCATCGTCGTGTCCACTCCGACCGGTTCCACCGCTTACGCCTTCTCCGGGGGCGGCCCCGTCGTGTGGCCGACCGTCGAGGCGATGCTCCTCGTTCCGCTCAGTGCCCATGCGCTCTTCGCGCGGCCCCTCGTCGTGGGCCCGTCGTCGAGCCTCGCCGTCGAGGTCAAGGAGAGGACCGACGGCGTCGGCGTCCTCTGGGCCGACGGCCGGCGCGCCTACGAGCTGCCGCCGGGAGCGCGCGTCGTCTACCGGCGCTCGCCCGTGCCCGTGCGCTTCGCGCGCCTGCACGACGCCCCCTTCACCGATCGACTCGTGCACAAGTTCGGTCTCCCCATCCGCGGATGGCGGGGGTCGGCGGAGACGGAGTAAGGCCCGATGCTCGAAGAGCTGCAGATCCGCGACCTCGGAGTGATCGCCGAGGCGACGCTCCCGCTCGGACCGGGCTTCACCGCGGTCACCGGCGAGACCGGCGCCGGCAAGACGATGGTGGTCACGGCGCTCGGCCTCGTGCTGGGCGCGCGCTCGGACGCGTCCGCGGTGCGCTCGGGAGCGAAGCAGGCCTGGGTGTCGGGGCGCTGGCTGGTCCCCGAGGAGGGCCCGGTCGCCGAGCGCGTCCACGACGCCGGCGGCGATCTCGACGGCCCGGAGCTGCTCCTCGCGCGCTCGGTCTCGGCGGAGGGACGCGGGCGAGCCGTCGTCGGCGGCCGGAGCGCACCGGTCAGCGTGCTGAGCGAGCTCGCCGATCAGCTGGTCGTCGTGCACGGGCAGTCGGACCAGATCCGCCTCCGCTCCGCCGCGGCGCAGCGTGAGGCGCTCGACCGGTTCGGCGGACCCGGTCTCGCCGACGCCCTCCGCGACTACGCGAGCGCCTTCGAGCGCTGGCGGGCCAACCGGGAGGAGCTCGACTCGCTCACCGAGGCCCGGGAGACGCGCGCCCGCGAAGCCGAACGGCTCCGCTCCGCCCTCGCCGAGATCGAGGTGGTCGCCCCCCAGCGCGGGGAGGACGTCGAGCTCGCGGCGCAGTCCGCCCGGCTCGGGAGCATCGAGCAGCTCCGGCTCGCCGCCGGCGAGGCCCGCGAGGCGATCTCGTCCGAGGAGCTGGACGGGCGGGACGCGCTCGGGCTCCTCGAGACGGCGCGGCGCGTGCTGGAGCGGGCGGCCGAGCATGACGCCGCCCTGCAGCCGACGGTCCAGACGCTCGGCGAGGCGGCGGTGCTCCTCGTCGACGCCGCCGGCGGGCTCTCCTCCTACCTGGCGGAGCTCGACCTCGACGGCGCGCACGACCTGGAGCTGATCGAGAACCGGCGGGCGGAGCTGTCCCTGCTCGCCCGCACCTACGGACCGACCCTGGACGACGTGCTCGACCTGGTGGACTCCTCCGGACTCCGCCTGCTCGAGCTCGACGGCGACGACGAGAGGATCGCGGCTCTCGAGGCCGACACCGCGGCCGACGCGGACCTCGTCGACCGCCTCGCGACCCGGCTGACCGAGCTGCGGACCGCGGCGGCCGCCGAGCTGGGGGAGCGGGTCAGCGACGAGCTCACCGCGCTGGCCATGGCGGATGCGCGCCTGCACGTGAAGGTGACGGCCGCGGGGGAGCCGAGCATCCACGGGCGCGACTCCGTCGAGATGCTGCTCCAGCCGCACACCGGGGCCGCACCCCGGCCCCTCGCCCGCGGAGCCTCGGGAGGCGAGCTCTCGCGGGTGATGCTCGCGATCGAGGTCGTGGTCGCCGCCAACGACCCCGTGCCGACGTTCGTCTTCGACGAGGTCGACGCAGGGGTCGGCGGAGCAGCGGCGATCGAGATCGGCCGACGGCTCGCGCGGCTCGCCGAGACATCGCAGGTCATCGTGGTGACCCACCTCGCGCAGGTCGCCGCATTCGCCACGAACCACCTCCGCGTCGAGAAGGGCTCGGACGGCGCGGTGACCTCGAGCGCCGTGACGCAGCTCGACTCCGAGGAGCGGGTGTCCGAGATGGCGCGCCTGCTCTCGGGGCTCACCGACTCCGCCAACGCTCTCGCTCATGCGCGGGAGCTCCTCGAATCGAGTCGGCGGGGCTGATCGCGAGCGGCCCTGGACGACATCGATCCGTCCCGGGCGGTCCGCCGCCGCCGTTCTGCTGTTACGGTGGAACCCCGTGGTGGACTTTACGAACGCGGGCCTTTCCTCTTCTTCTCCCTCGGATCCCGAGGGCTCCTCCGGGTCCTCGACCCGGAACGCTTCGACGGCCGGGCAGGACGCCCCCTCGAAGATCACGAAGCACATCTTCGTCACCGGCGGTGTCGTCTCCTCGCTCGGCAAGGGACTCACGGCCGCGAGCCTGGGCAACCTGCTGACCGCGCGCGGGCTGCGCGTCGTCATGCAGAAGCTCGACCCGTACCTCAACGTGGACCCGGGGACGATGAACCCGTTCCAGCACGGCGAGGTCTTCGTGACCGACGACGGCGCCGAGACCGATCTCGACATCGGCCACTACGAGCGCTTCCTCGACATCAACCTGAACCAGGCCGCGAACGTCACGACCGGCCAGATCTACTCGAGGGTCATCGCGCGCGAGCGCGCCGGCGAGTACCTCGGCGACACGGTCCAGGTCATCCCGCACATCACGGACGAGATCAAGCGGCGCATGCGCCTCCAGTCGGAGGACGACCCGCAGCCGGACGTCATCATCACCGAGATCGGCGGCACCGTCGGCGACATCGAGAGCCAGCCGTTCATCGAGTCGGCCCGCCAGGTCCGCCACGAGCTCGGCCGCCGCAACGTCTTCTTCGTGCACGTCTCGCTGGTGCCCTTCATGGGCGCCTCCGGTGAGCAGAAGACCAAGCCCACCCAGCACTCCGTCGCTGCGCTGCGCTCGATCGGCATCCAGCCGGACGCCCTGGTGCTGCGGAGCGACCGGCCCGTCTCGGAGTCGAACAAGCGCAAGATCGCGCTGATGTGCGACGTCGACGAGCAGGCCGTGGTCAACGCCAAGGACGTCGCGTCGATCTACGAGATCCCGCAGATGCTCAACGAGCAGGGCCTCGACGCCTACATCATCGACCAGCTGGGCCTCCCGGCCGGCGAGGTCGTCTGGGACGGCTGGTCGCGACTGCTCGAGGCCGTGCACGAGCCCAAGCACGAGGTCACCATCGGCCTGGTCGGGAAGTACATCGACCTGCCCGACGCCTACCTCTCGGTGACGGAGGCTCTGCGAGCCGGCGGCTTCGCGCAGCAGACGAAGGTCGCCATCCGCTGGATCGCCTCCGACGGGCTCGAGGACCCCGAGGCTGCGGCCAAGGCGCTCTCCGAGCTCGACGGCATCTGCGTGCCCGGCGGCTTCGGCATCCGCGGCATCGAGGGCAAGCTCGGCGCGCTGCGCTTCGCGCGGGAGAACGGGATACCGACCCTCGGGCTCTGCCTCGGCCTGCAGTGCATGGTCATCGAGTACGCCCGCAACGAGGCCGGCCTCGAGGGGGCCTCGTCGTCGGAGTTCGACCCGGAGACGGAGTTCCCCGTCATCGCGACGATGGCCGAGCAGGTCGAGATCCTCGCGTCCGGGGACATGGGCGGCACGATGCGCCTCGGCCTCTACACGGCCGAGCTCGCCGAGGGCTCGATCGTCGCCGAGGTGTACGGCGCACCTGAGGCTGCCGAGCGCCACCGTCACCGCTACGAGGTCAACAACCGCTACCGCGACCGGATCGCCGAGGCGGGGCTCTGGTTCTCGGGCCTCTCGCCCGACGGCCACCTCGTGGAGTACGTCGAGCTGCCCCGCGAGAAGCACCCCTACTACGTGGGCACGCAGGCGCACCCGGAGCTCCGCTCGCGCCCGAACGCCGCGCACCCGCTCTTCCGCGGCCTCGTGACCGCCGCCCTCGAGCGCCAGGAGGCCTCGCGCCTCTTCCCGGCATCGGAGGCGGGCGCCGATGAGTGAGCCGCTGTCGGACGAGCTCGTCGAGCCGGAGGTCCTGACCAGTGAGCGCGTCTTCGACGGGATGGTCTGGGGCGTCCGCGCGGAGACGTTCCGCTACGGCGGCGGCGAGCTGCGCCGGGAGTTCCTCGATCACACGGGAGCCGTCGCGGTGCTGGCCCTCGACGACGAGGACCGCGTCGCCCTCATCAAGCAGTACCGGCACCCGGTCCGCACCCGCGAGTGGGAGATCCCGGCCGGCCTGCTCGACGTCGAGGGCGAGGATCCGCTGGTCGCCGCTCAGCGGGAGCTGGGCGAGGAGACGGACCTGCATGCCGAGCGCTGGGACCTGCTCTCGGAGTTCGCGACCTCGCCGGGCGGCAGCGACGAGGTCATCCGGATCTACCTGGCCCGCGGGCTCTCGTCCACAGGCTCCGCCTTCGACCGCGAGGCGGAGGAGGCCGACATGGAGCTGCGGTGGGTGCCGCTGGACGAGGCGGTCGAGGCGGTCCTCGCCCGCCGGGTGCAGAACCCCTCGCTGACGATCGCGGTGCTCGCGGCGCACGCGTTCCGCTCGCGCGACTGGGACGGGCTGGGCGACGCGTCCTCGCCGTGGACGCGCCACCCGCGGGTCCGCCACCCCCGGGGGTGAGCCCCCGCGCCTGCGCCGAGGCGTACCTCCGGCAGGCGAGCGTGGAGCGCGGGCTCTCGGCGCACACGCTCGCGGCCTACCGGCGCGACCTGGAGCTCTACCTCGGCTGGCTCGAGGAGCGCGGGACCGTCGATCTGGCGGAGCTCGGACGGGTCGACGTGGGGGAGTTCTCCTCCTGGCTGGCCGCACGCCCGGAGCGGCCGCTCGCGGCGAGCTCGCGCGCACGGATCCTCTCGAGCGTCCGAGGGCTGCACCGCTTCGCCCTCGAGGAGGGGGTCGTCGCGGACGACGTTGCCCGGGACGTGGTGCCGCCGAAGATCCCGATGACCCTGCCGAAGGCGGTCACGGTCGAGCAGATGGCGGCGCTGCTCGACGCTGCGCGCGGCGAGGAGCTCGCGGACCTGCGGGACCGGGCCCTGCTGGAGCTGCTCTACGCGACGGGCGCGCGCATCTCGGAGGCGGTGGACCTGAACGTCGACGACGTGGTCGCCGCGGAGGTGGTGCGGCTGACGGGCAAGGGGTCCAAGCAGCGGATGGTGCCGCTCGGCCGCTTCGCCCGCGAGGCGGTCGACGAGTACCTCGTGCGTGCGCGGCCGGAGCTCTCGCGGAGGGGGCGCGCGACGCCGGCGCTCTTCCTGGGGGTCCGCGGGAGCCGCCTGTCGCGGCAGAGCGCCTGGCTGGTCATCCGCGCCGTCGCCGAGAAGGCCGGGCTGGACCGGGAGATCTCGCCGCACACCTTCCGGCACTCCTTCGCGACCCACCTGCTCGCGGGCGGCGCCGACGTCCGCGTGGTGCAGGAGCTCCTCGGGCACGCCTCGGTGGCGACGACGCAGATCTACACACTGGTGACGGCGGACACGCTCCGGGACGTCTACACGTCCGCGCACCCGCGAGCGCGGCGCTAGAGCCGCGGCCCCGCGCGGCGGGGCGCGGCGGCCGAGGAGCGGGGCGCCGGTACACTCGTCGGAGGCCGCGCGGGAGCGCACGCCGCCACGGAAGCGAGGACGACGCAGGTGACACGCAAGACGGACGACAAGGCCGAGCTCACCGGTCTCGAAGCCCCGACGCTCGGCCCGACCGGCCGCCCCCTGCGCGACTTCCCGCTGCCGGTGGAGCTCACCGGTCACGGCCCCGCCCGGATCATCTCGCTCTGCAACCAGAAGGGCGGCGTCGGCAAGACGACGACGACCATCAACCTGGGCGCGACCCTCGCCGAGTACGGCCGACGCGTGCTGGCCATCGACTTCGACCCGCAGGGCGCCCTCTCGGCCGGCCTCGGGGTCACAACCTACGACGCCATCACGATCTACGACCTGCTCCTCGGCACCGTGAAGGACCCGGCCGAGGCGATCCGGAGGACCCGCGTGCCGGGCCTGGACGTCATCCCGGCCAACATCGACCTCTCCGCCGCCGAGGTCCATCTCGTCAACGAGGTCGCGCGCGAGCAGATCCTCGCCCGGGTGCTCCGCAAGGTGAGCGCGGACTACGACGTCATCCTGATCGACTGCCAGCCCTCGCTGGGCCTGCTCACGGTCAACGCGCTCACCGCGAGCCACGGCGTGCTCATCCCGCTCGAGTGCGAGTTCTTCGCGCTGCGCGGCGTCGCCCTGCTGATCGAGACGATCGACAAGGTCCGCGACCGGCTCAACCCGGTGATCGAGCTCGACGGCATCCTGCCCACGATGTACGACTCCCGCACTCTGCACTCGCGGGAGGTGCTCGACCGGGTGGTCGACGCCTTCGGAGACAGCGTGCTCGAGACGGTGATCGGCCGCACGGTGAAGTTCCCGGACGCCAGCGTGTCCGGCGTCCCGATCACCCAGTTCGCGCCCGAGCACAACGCCGCGAAGGCGTACCGCAAGCTCGCCAGGGAGCTGATCTCGCGTGGCGCGGTCGCCTGAGGTCCTCCTCGAGGAGCGCGCCGCTCCCACCGGGTTCCACCTCGCGCTGACCAACTTCGAGGGTCCGTTCGACCTCCTGCTGAGCCTCATCGCGAAGCAGCAGGTCGACATCACCGAGATCGCGCTGAGCGCCGTGACGGACGAGTTCCTCTCGTACCTGCACGGGATCGACTCGCTCGAGGGGCTGGACCGCGCGTCGGAGTTCCTCGTCGTCGCCGCGACGCTCCTCGACCTGAAGATCGCCGGACTCCTGCCCCAGGGCGAGCTCGTGGACGCGGAGGACGCGGCGCTGCTGGAGGCGCGAGACCTGCTGTTCGCCCGGCTCCTGCAGTACCGGGCCTTCAAGCAGGTGTCGTCGTGGTTCGCCGAGCGGATCGCGATCGAGACCGCCCGCCACGTGCGGGACGTGCCTCTGGAGGAGGAGTACCGGTCCGCGAAGCCGGAGCTCGTCTGGACCCTGTCGCCCGCCGACTTCGCCGCCCTCGCGACCGTCGCCCTCGCTCCGCGCGAGCTGCCGACGGTGGGCCTGGACCACCTGCACGCCCCGCAGATCAGCATCCGGGAGCAGGCCGCGCACGTCGTGGCGATGCTGCGCGCCCGCGGGAGGGCCACGTTTGGCGAGCTGATCGCGGACGCCGACGAGAAGGGCGTGATCGTCGCGCGCTTCCTGGCCGTGCTCGAGCTCTACCGGCACGCCGCGATCTCGTTCGACCAGCCGGAGCCGCTCGGCGAGCTCACGCTGCGCTGGGTCGCCGAGCAGTGGAGCGATGCGAGCCTCGCCGCGCTCGGAGCCGACTATGACTCCTGACGCCGGCCCCGGGACCGTCGCGTTCGAGATCGACCGGGCGATCGAGGCGATCCTGATGGTCGCGGACGAGCCGCAGCCGCTCGCCTCCCTCGCGACCGCGCTGTCGAGGCCGATCGCCGTGGTCCGCCAGTCGATCGAGCGCCTGGCCGCCGACTACGACGGCGCCGACGGGGCGACCCGCCGGGGCTTCGAGCTGCGCGAGGTCGGTGCCGGCTGGCGGATCTACGTGCGCCGCGAGTACGACCCGGTGGTCAAGGACTTCGTCCTGACGCAGAACCCGACGCGGCTCTCGCAGGCGGCTCTCGAGACGCTCGCCGTGATCGCCTACAAGCAGCCGGTCTCGCGCGGTCAGGTCGCGCAGATCCGCGCGGTCAACGTCGACTCCGTCGCGCGCACCCTCCTCGGCCGCGGCCTCATCGCGGAGGTCGGCCACGACCCCGAGACGGGCGCGGTCCTCTACGGCACCACCGAGCAGCTGCTCGTGCACCTCGGCCTCACCTCGCTCGACGAGCTGCCGAAGATCTCCCCCCTACTGAGCGACGGAAGAGACGGATTCGATGAGCGCGCCTGACAGCGGCCCCGACGGCGAACGACTGCAGAAGGTCCTCGCGGCAGCGGGGGTCGCCTCCCGACGAGTGGTCGAGGAGATGATCGTGGCGCGGCGGATCCGCGTCAACGGCGAGGTGGCGGACGAGCTCGGCCGCCGCATCGATCCGGCGACCGACCGGATCGAGGTCGACGGGGTCGCGGTGCAGCTGGACACCTCGCGCCGCTACGTCATGCTCAACAAGCCGATCGGCGTCGTCAGCTCGCTGGCGGACGAGAACGGACGCACCGACCTCAGCCTCTACACGAAGAACTTCGAGGAGCGGCTGTTCAACGTCGGGCGCCTCGACGCCGAGACCTCGGGCCTGCTGGTGCTGACCAACGACGGCGAGCTCGCCCACGTCCTCGCGCACCCGTCGTTCGGAGTGACGAAGACCTACATCGCGAAGGTGCACGGGCAGGTGCTCCCGCAGACGATCGCGACGCTGACCTCCGGGATCGAGCTCGACGACGGACCGGTGGCCGCCGACAAGGCGCGTCTCCTCGGCCGGCCGGAGGGCCGCTCGAACGCCTCGCTCGTCGAGATCACCCTGCACTCCGGTCGCAACTGGGTCGTCCGCCGGATGATGGCGGCGGTCGGCCACCCGGTGATCGAGCTCGTCCGCCGCCAGTTCGGTCCGCTGCACCTGGGCACCCTGCGCTCGGGCGATCTGCGCGACCTGACCCGGGAGGAGCTGGGCGCGCTGCTCACGATCGCGCGGCAGGGCGGCGAGGCGGTGGCGGCCGCTCCCGCGGTCCCCTCGAAGAAGGCGAGCGCCGGTGCGCGGCGGCCCCGGCCGGACAGCGGCGAGCGCGTCGCCCCGGCGGAGCGCGGCTCGGCCGGGCGATCCTCGGATCGCGGCGGATCGTCCGGACGGTCGTCCGACCGCGGCGGCTCGGCGGGACGGTCGTCCGATCGCGGCGGCTCCTCCGCCGGCGGCGGGCGGAGCGACGGTCCTCCGCGCCGGTCCGGCGCCGACAAGCAGCGCCGCGCCGATCGCTAGGCTGTCGGGGTGAACGAGCTCCTGCACCCCGCGCCGCCCGCGATGCGGACGACCGGGACGGTGCGGGTGGTCGGCTCCGGACTACTCGGCGCCTCCATCGGCCTCGGCCTCGCCTCCCGCGGGATCGACGTCGTCCTCGACGACGCCTCGCCCGCGAGCCTCTCCCTCGCCATCGACTACGGGGCCGGCCGCGCCGCCTCCGCCGACGACCGGCCCTCCGTCGTCGTCGTCTGCGTCCCCCCTGACGTCACCGCGAGCGTCGTCGAGCGCGAGCTCGCGGCGCACCCCGGAGCCGTCGTCACCGACGTGGCGAGCGTCAAGACCCAGCCGCTGCGCGAGCTGCGCTCCCGCGGCGTCGACCTCGCCCGCTACATCGGCTCGCACCCGATGGCCGGCCGCGAGCGCGGCGGACCGGTCGCCGCGCGGGGGGACCTCTTCGTCGGTCGGCCCTGGGTGATCTGCCGCGACGGCGAGACCGCGCCCGACGCGCTCGCGCGGGTGGAGGGCCTCGCTCTCGACCTCGGCGGCACCATCGTCGAGATGGACCCGGAGGAGCACGACCTCTCGGTCGGCCTCGTCTCGCACGCCCCGCAGGTGATCTCGTCACTGCTCGGCCAGCGCCTCCTCGACGCCCCGAACGCGGCGCTCCGCCTCGCCGGGCAGGGCGTCCGCGACGTCTCGCGCCTGGCGGCCTCGGCCCCCGAGCTCTGGATGCAGATCCTGGCCGCGAACCGCGAGCACGTCGTCACGGTGCTCGACGCCTTCCGCGACGACGTCGCCGCGGTCGCCGACGCTCTCCGCGACCTCGAGGCGCCCGGCTCGCGCCGCGTGCTCGCCGAGCACCTGGCCGCGGGCAACGCCGGAGTGGCGCGCCTGCCCGGCAAGCACGGCCAGGACCAGCGCTTCTCGACCCTGATCGTCCTCGTCGACGACTCTCCCGGAACCCTCGCGCGACTCCTGGTCGAGATCGGCGAGGCGGGCGTCAACCTCGAGGACGTGCGCCTCGAGCACGCGCAGGGGCGCCGAGTGGGTCTCGCCGAGATCTCGGTCGTGCCCGAAGCGGTCGCGCCGCTGACCGAAGAACTGACCATACGCGGCTGGAGGATCGCCGGATGAGCACCGAGCAGAACAGGCAGGAGGGCGGCCTGAACAGGATGACGCCCGCCCGCCGGGCACAGCAGAGCATCCCGGAGGACGGGGGCGCGGCTCCCGAGCGCGAGGCGCGCTCCGAGGCCGCCGAGCAGGGCGACTTCGGCGAGGCCGTCGTGGTCGCCATCGACGGCCCGGCCGGCAGCGGCAAGTCCAGCGTGTCGAGGGCTGCCGCCCGCCGCCTCGACTTCGAGTTCCTCGACACGGGAGCGGCCTACCGCGCGCTCGCCTGGCACGGGCTCGACCGCGGCCTCGACTTCGAGGACCAGGACGCGATCGTCGACGCGCTCGACGGCTTCGACTACTCCATCGGCACCGACCCCGAGTCGTACTCGGTGTGGGTCGGTCCGACCGAGGTGACCACCGCCATCCGCGAGCCCCGGGTGACCGCGCGCGTCTCGGCCGTGGCGAAGGTCCCCGAGGTCCGTCGGAGGATCACACTGCTGTTCCGGAGGATCATCGGCGAGACGCGTCGGGAGGGCATCATCGTCGAGGGCCGCGACATCACGACGGTCGTCGCACCGACCGCTCCGGTCCGGATCCTGCTGACGGCGAGCGAAGAGGCTAGAATGGCCAGGCGTTCGCGCGAGGTCACCACGGAATCCGCCGAGGCGACGGGTCAGGCGCTGCGGTCGAGGGACCGCGCCGACTCGCAGGTGGTCGACTTCATGAACGCCGCAGAAGGAGTCACTCTTCTCGACTCCACTCATCTCGACTTCGAGCAGACCGTCGACGCGGTCGTCGCCGAGGTCCGAACTTCGAGAGCAAGGGCCGGTCATGGCACAGGACACGCACGTCGGTGACGACGAGCTGAACTTCGGAGACGACGACCTCGTCGAGCGCCTCGGCGACCTCGACGAGCAGCTCGCCTCCTCACGCGCGCAGGCGCTCCGCAGCGGACTCGAGGACTACGACCTCGACGAGGAGGACCTCGACCTCCTCGAGTTCGCCGGGGAGGACTCGGACGAGGTCCGCTACCTCCCCGCCCTCCCGGTCGTGGCGATCGTGGGCCGCCCCAACGTCGGCAAGTCCGCGCTGGTGAACCGCATCCTCGGCCGCCGCGAGGCCGTCGTCGAGGACACCCCGGGCGTCACGCGCGACCGCGTGTCCTACAAGGCGGAGTGGATCGACAGGGCGTTCACCATCGTCGACACCGGCGGCTGGGAGCCCGACGCCCGCGGCATCGACGCCTCCGTCGCCATGCAGGCCGAGATCGCCATCGACCTCGCCGACGCCGTCATCTTCGTCGTCGACGCGAACGTCGGCGCGACCGCGACCGACGAGCACGTCGTGAAGCTGCTGCGCAAGACGAAGAAGCCGGTCTTCCTCGCCGCGAACAAGGTGGACGACGCCCGCCAGGAGCCGAACGCCGCCTCGCTGTGGTCGCTCGGCCTGGGCGAGCCCCGCCCCGTCTCGGCCGTCCACGGCCGCGGCGTCGCCGACCTGCTCGACGCGGTGCTCGAGAGGCTCCCTCTGGAGTCGGCCGTCGCCAAGCGCGAGGTCGGCGGACCGCGCCGCGTCGCGATCCTCGGCCGCCCGAACGTCGGCAAGTCCAGCCTTCTCAACAAGGCCGCGGGGGAGGAGCGGGTCGTCGTCAACGAGCTCGCCGGCACCACGCGCGACCCGGTCGACGAGCAGGTCGAGATCGCCGGCAAGGTCTGGCGCTTCGTCGACACCGCGGGCATCCGCCGCCGCGTGCACCTCCAGCAGGGCGCCGACTTCTACGCGTCGCTGCGCACCTCGACCGCGCTCGAGAAGGCCGAGGTCGCCGTCGTCGTCCTCGACGTCTCGCAGCCGATCTCGGAGCAGGATGTCCGCATCATCGACCTGGTGCTGGAGTCGGGCCGTGCGCTCGTTCTCGCCTTCAACAAGTGGGACCTGCTCGACGACGAGCGCCGCCGGTACCTCGAGCGCGAGATCGAGACCGACCTCGCGCACGTGGCGTGGGCGCCCCGCGTCAACATCTCGGCCCGCACCGGCCGCCACCTCGAGAAGCTCGTGCCCGCGCTCGAGCTCGCCCTCGAGTCGTGGGACACCCGCATCCCGACGGGCAAGTTCAACGCCTTCCTCGCCGAGCTCACCGCGGCGCACCCGCACCCCCTCCGCGGAGGCAAGCAGCCCCGCGTGCTCTTCGGCACGCAGGCCTCGTCGCGCCCGCCGACATTCGTCCTCTTCACGACCGGGTTCCTCGACCCGGGCTACCGCCGCTACATCGCACGCCGCCTGCGCGAGATCTACGGCTTCCAGGGGTCGCCGGTGAACGTCAACATGCGCGTCCGCGAGAAGCGCGCGCGCTGAGCGCAGCCCGCGTGCGCATCCGCGAGAAGCGCGCGCGCTGAGCGCAGCCGCACCGTGTCCGGCCCGTGGGAGTTCCTCCCGCGGGCCGTCCGCGTCTCCGGGAGGAGCGGTCGTCGAGTCGAGGGGCGGATGCCGCTCCGATGCGGCTCGATCGAGCGGGTCGGCCTCGTCGCGAGCGGGAGTGACGGGCGGCGCGGTGCTGCCGAAGGCCCAGCGGCCTCCCTCGAACCGGGCGGTCGTCTCTCCGATCGGGCGTCGGCAGGGCCGGGAGGCCGGTCAGTCGCCGGTGGCGAAGGGCCACCACGGCGGCAGGAGCCGTCGGTAGGCGGCGAGGTAGCTGCCGGGATCGCGGGGCGCGGGCAGGCGGAGCCACTGCTCCATCAGGCCGACGGAGCCCGCCGCGAGGAACGAGGCCGTCGCGTCCTCGAGGAACCCGAGCGGTGCTTCCGCGGCCGGCACGTCGAGGATCCCGGTGTCGAGCGTCGCGGAGACGGCGGTGCGGAAGTGCCCCGCGAGCATCGAGCGGAGGCCCGAGTCGCCGCCGGGGGCGTCGAAGGCGCGGAGGTAGAGGTCGCGGTGGCCGTCCAGGTGGCCGAGGACGCGGGAGGTGCCCTCGCGGATGCTCGCGTCGGTCGTGGCGCCGCTCCGGAGCTGCTGGAGGTAGCCCTCGCGGATCGCGTCGAGCTCGTCCTGCAGGGCTGCGCAGAGCAGTTCTGCGGCGGAGGAGGCGTGGGCGTAGAAGGTGGAGCGGTTCACGCCGGCGAGATCCGTGATCTCGGAGACGGTGAGGGTGGCGACGTCGCGGCCGGTCGCGAGTTCGATGATGGCCCGGTGCAGGGCCACCTGTGATCGCTTCTGCCGCGCATCCACTGCTGACGCCTCCCGAGCTGCCGACGGCGCGTCGACCCGTGCCGACGCGTTCCGCGCAGCGAGTCTACGGGGCCCGCTCGTTTTCACTTCCGGCGTCGGCATCCGCTAAGGTAGTCGAGTTGCCCGGGCCTCGGCCCGGTCTGCCACGGGCTGTGGCGCAGCTTGGTAGCGCACTTGACTGGGGGTCAAGGGGTCGCAGGTTCAAATCCTGTCAGCCCGACGGAAAGCCCTGATGAGACCGCTGGTCGTCGTCAGGGCTTCCGTCGTTTCCGGGCCTCGTCGTGATGCTGCGGACCGCTCACCGGAGCGCTGCGGCGACCTCGGCGAAGGCCTCGCGACGTCGAGCGGAGCGCGCCTCCCGCTCGGCGGGATCCCGTGCCCAGAGCGCCTGTCGCGACGGATGGAAGGTGCGGATCACCGTGAGGCCGCGCTCGCGCTCGATCGTCGGGTGCCGCCTGAGGAGGCGCCGCCAGCCGTGATCGGCGTCGCCGCCCTGCAGGAGGACCACCTCGACGTCGGGGGCGAGCGCGAGCAGATGCAGGACGGTCTCGACGCCGGCGTCGAGCTGCTCGGCGTTCGGGGCCTGGTTGATGTACCAGGGGTAGGCGTTCCACGGCAGCAGGTCGGCGGGGGCGAGGCCCACCTCGTCCATCAGCCCGGCCATGAGCTCCGCCGTCGGGTCGTCGTTCTCGGTGCAGAGGAAGCCGCTTCCGACGCCGTCCTGGGTGGCGGGGCCGGGATCGCGGAGGACGCTGAGGACGCGCGCCTCCACTCCGCCGTGCAGGGGAGCGACGTAGGGCAGCCAGCCGCGTCCGTAGGGGTTCCGCAGCTCGTCGACCCAGCGGTTCACGGGAGCCACGTGCGGTGCATAGCGCTGCTCCCACTGGGCGCGGCGGAAGGAGAGGTCGGCCATGGAGCGGGGCATGTCCGCACCCTAGAGGGTCACCGGGGCGGCGCGGCACCCTTCCTGGTCGTCGGCCGTGCCGGCGGCGTCCGGACTGAGAGGCCGGAGCGGCATGCACGGCGTCTCCCCGACCGCCCGCAAGGGCGGCGGCAGGCCGGCTCCCTAGCGTCGGTGGACGTGACCCACTCCGCTCCGCTCGCCCGCTGGTGGCGCGAACCCTGGTGGGCGCGGCTCACCCTCCTCGCGATCCTGTGCGGTTCGACGGTCCTCACCGGCTGGAATCTCGCCCGGGGCGGAGACGCCGTCTTCTACGAGGCGGCGGCACGGTCGATGTCGGAGTCGTGGCACGCGCTGGCGTTCGGAGCCTTCGATCCCGCCGCCACGGTGACGCTGGACAAGCTGGCGGGGTTCGCGGTGCCGCAGGCGCTGAGCATCCGGCTGTTCGGCATGTCGACGTCGTCGATCGCGCTGCCGCAGCTGATCGAGGGGCTGATCACGGTCGCGGCGTGCTCGGTCGTCGGGCTCCGGTGGGGCGGCCGGGGGCTCGGGCTGGTCGCGGCGGCAGCGGCGGCGAGCACGCCGATCCTCGTGTCGATGTTCGGGCACCCGATGGAGGACGGGCTGCTCACGGCGGCACTCGCTGTGGCGCTGGTGTGGTGGCAGCGCGCGGTGCTGACCGGGCGGTGGTGGCCGCTCCTGATGACCGGGCTGTCCATCGGGATCGGCTTCCAGGCGAAGATGATGCAGGCCTGGTTCGTCCTGCCGGCGCTCGTGGTGGCGACTCTCGTCGGGGTGCACGGGTGGCGCCGAGCCCTCGCCTGGGCGGGCGGGCTCCTGGCCGTCGCGGTGGGTGCCTCCGTGGCGTGGACGGTCGCGATCCAGGCGGTGCCCGCGGGCGGCCGGCCGTACATCGACGGGTCGACGGGGAACGACGTGTTCGCGATGGTGTTCGGATTCAACGGGCTCGACCGGCTGATCTCGGGCGCGGTGCCCGGCGCCGTCGTCGCGTCCGCCCACGTCGCGGCGATGGGCGGAGCGGCGGGATCGTCGCCGGTGAAGCTTCTGCTCGCGCAGTACGCGACCCAGGTGGGCTGGCTGTACCCCGCGGCGCTTGCGGGGCTGATCCTGGGGGCGGTGCGCTGGCGGCCGCGGCGGGGGAGCACCCGCGGTCCGTTCGCCCTCCTGGTCCTGACCGCGGTGTGGCTGGCGACGGCGGCGGCGGTGCTCTCGGTGGCGACGGTGCCGCACACCGCCTACGTCGCGGCGATCGGAGTGCAGCTGGCGCTCCTCGCGGCGCTGGGCTGGGCGGAGGCGGTGCGGCTGCTCGCGTCGACCCGGGTCGTCGCGCGGCTGGTGCTGCCGCTCCTCCTCGTCGCGCAGACGGCGTGGAGCGCGGCGCTCGCCGTGGGCGGGCAGCTGCCCGCGGTGCTGGGCCTGCCGTTCGCGGCGCTCGCCGGAGCAGGGCTCGTCGTGGTCGCGGTGGCGGCGCGGCGACGGAGGGGCGGTGCGGTGGAGCGAGCGGTCGGGAGCCGGAGGGAAGCGGCCCGGCGTCGTCCCGTCGCGCTCGCGGCAGCGGTCGTGATCCTGGCCGGGCCGGTCGCGTTCAGCCTGCAGGTGCTCGACGCGTCCCTCGACGGGTCGGGCGGCGACGCGCTCGTCGGCCTGCGCTTCCCGCAGCGGGCCGAGACCTCGGCTCCGTTCGCGGTCTCATCGCCGGACGCGGTCGGCGGGCACGACTCGATGACCGCCGACGAGACCGGCCTGGTCGCTGCCGCTCGTGCCGCCGGCGGCGGGGTGGACGGCGCGCCCCTGTTCCTCACCGACTCCTGGGCGATCTCGGCGCCGATCATCACGGCGACCGGCGCGAGCGTGCTCACCGACGGCGGCTTCTCCGGCCAGGCGCGGGTCTTCACCGAGCAGGACGTCACCCGGATGATCGCGGCAGGAGGCACGCCTCTGCTGGTGCTGAAGAACTCCGCTCCGCCGACCGAGTCGGTGCGGAAGGCCGCAGTGGCGGACAGGTGCACCGAGCTGCAGGAGTGGGGGCCGGCGGCGACGGAGTCGGGGGAGCACGCCTCCGCGGTCACCGGGTTCTCCTTGTGGAGGTGCGGACCGGTGCCGCAGAGCTCGGCGGGCGGGGTGGCGGCTGTCGGCCGGTGACGGCGTCGGGCGAATCTCGCGTCGATGCGATCGCGACCCCGGCGGAACGGCGAGGAGCGGCTGCCGTCGTCCTGCCGCTCGCAGGATCGGGGCGGGCCGAGGAGGTCGGGTCCGCGAGCGGGACGGCCCCTGGCGCCTCGTCCGCGCGATGCCGGCCCGCCGCCTATCCTTGAGGGCGATGTCGAACTCCCGCGCCGAGGCCGCCTACCTGCGCTCCCTCGGCGCCTTCCGAACGCCGACCCTCGATCTCCTCCACGGCCGCTACGCGCCGTTCGTCGTCGCCGCCCTGTCGCTCGTGTTCACCGTCGACCGGCAGGCCGTGGCGGTCGCCGACGCGCACGCCGAGGTGGGGGAGCTGCTCGAGGAGCTGCGCTCGGCCGGGTACGACGAGGGCGAGCGCGCGCTGCCGAGCGGCACGGCGCGCGAGGTGTGCCGCTACTGGGTCCGCGTCGGCTGGCTCGTGCCGCAGATCGAGGGCGAGGCCGAGGTCTACCGGCTGAGCGCCCACGCCGTGAGCGCCCTCGAGATCACCGGGCGCACCGGAGGCGGACGCACGCGCGTCTCGAACTCGCGGGTGCGCACTCTGCTGGAGGCGGTCGAGCGGCTGGCCGCGGACGTCGAGCCCGACCCGGAGGCCCGGCTCTCGCGGCTCCGCGAGGAGCGGGCGCGCCTGGACGTCGAGATCGCCGCCCTCGAGGAGGGCGCCGGTCTCGAGCCGGCCGACGACGAGCAGCTCCTGGAGGAGGCCGAGAACGTGGTGCACCTCGCCCGCGAGCTGCCGGCCGACTTCGCGCGGGTGGCGGAGTCGATCAAGGCGATGCAGCGCGACGTGGTCGCGGATCTGCGCCGCGACGTCCGCCCGACCGGCGAGGTGCTGCGGGAGTACCTCGAGCGCGGGCAGCACGTGATGCAGGCGACCAGCGAGGGCCGTGCGTTCGCCGGAGCCCTCCGCCTCCTGGGCGACCCCGAGCGGATCGACGCGCTCGCCGACCAGCTCCACACCGTGCTCGTGCAGCCGTTCTCCCGCCTGATGGACCCCGCCCAGCGCGCGGAGCTGGCCGCGATCGGCCGCCGGGTGGAGCTGGGCGTGCAGGAGGTCCTGACCGCGCAGCGTCGCGCGTCCCACGTCATCACGGGCCAGGTCCGCACCCACGACCCCGCTCGCGACCGCCAGGTGGACGAGCTGCTGCGCGACGTGATGGCGGGGCTCCAGGAGTGGACGGGCGGGATCTCGCCGGACGCGCCGGTCACGCCGCTGCGGCACCTGCCCGTCGCCGGGATCGGCCACCTGCGCCAGACCCTCGGCGACGTGCGCCCGGCCGGCGGGCCGGCGCCCCTGGCCGGAGACGACGGCGACGCCGAGTTCGTCGGCGACGACAGCCGGGCCTGGGGCGGTCCCCGCTACGCGGAGCTGGAGGCCTACGTGGCGGAGCTCGGCGACGAGTTCGATCTGGCGGACGCGTTCAGCGCGGCTCCGGAGGACACTCGACGGCCCGTCGACCTGCTCGGGCTGCTCGAGATCGCGCACCGGACGGGCCTCGTCGACCGCGAGGGCTACTCCGTCGTGAGCACGCGCCGACCCGACGGGACCGTGCGCCGCTTCGCCTTCGGATCCGTGACCGCCCGCACCGAGGAGGAGACCGACGATGAGTGACACCCTGGCGACCGACGGGACCGCCGCCGATCCGTTCATCGCGCCCGTGTCGATGGAGGAGGACCCCGACGAGCTCTTCCCCGGCGACCGCGGCGTCCTCGACACCGAGGTGCGCCGGGTGCTCGTGCACGTGCTGCAGCGCCGCTTCCTCCTCGCCGACCGCCACCGCGAGCAGTGGGCCGTGCTCCAGGAGCACCGGCAGCTGATCGAGTCGCGGCTGAACGACCTGTTCGTGCGGCTCGTCGTCGACCACGAGCGCGGGGTCGCCTACAAGCAGCAGGTGCGCTCCGACGAGGTGGAGATGCCGGTGCTGCTGCGCGACCTCCCCTACAGCCGCGCCGAGACGCTGGTGCTGGTGCACTTGCGCACGGTCCATCAGCGGGAGTCGGCGGCCGGCGAGGCGTCGGCGCGCGTGGACGTCGAGGAGGTCGAGCAGACGGTGCTCAGCTACTTCGCCGACGCCGAGCGCGACACCGCCCGCCGGCAGCGCATGGTCCGCAAGGCGCTGGAGCGGCTCGGCCGCGACGGCATCGTCGACGAGGAGTCCGCAGGGCGGTACCGGATCAGCCCGATCGTGGAGATCGTGCTGAGCGCGCCGAAGCTGCGGGAGCTGAGCGACTGGCTGCGCGGGCGGGCGGGCGAGGACGCTTCCTCGGTGGTCGCAGAAGCGGCGCTCGCCGAGGAGCCCGGCTCGGACGATCCGGAGCAGGCGGACGACGACGCGCTCGAGGACGACGGCCTCGACGAGGACGCGGACCCGCCCACGGACGGCGTCCTGCCCGGGACCGATGTCGCGGACGACGAGCCGGCCGACGACGAGCCGCTGGACGACGAGCCGACCGACGACGACACCCCCGACCCGGAGGACGACCCCCGATGACGATGCTCGACACCCTCTTCGGCCTGATCCCCGCCGCCTCCCGCGGTCAGCAGTGGCTCGCCGAGGACCTGCAGCTGGTCAACTGGGGCGGCTACGACGGCGCGCACCGGGTCCGCTTCTCGCCGGGGGCCACACTGCTCTGCGGCGGCTCCGGCTCCGGCAAGTCCACGCTGATGGACGCCTACATCGCCCTGATGATGCCGCACACCACGCCGTTCAACGGCGCCTCGAACGGCGGAGTGACGGGCCGTCCGCGCGGCGAGGACCAGCGGAACATCCTCTCCTACGCGCGCGGCAAGCTCGACGAGTCGCGCACGGACGAGGGCACGACCATGCGCGTCCTGCGCGGCGACGGAGTCGACACCTGGACCGCCGTCGCGATGACCTGGGTCGACCACGACGGCTCGCGCTTCAGCGCGGTCCGCGCCTGGTACGTCCCGGCCGGCTCCCGGGTGCTCGAGGAGACCGTGCGGATCCGCGCGAGCGCCGAGGGCCCGGTCGACCTCGCCGCGCTCGACCGGGCGGCGGCGCACCGCTTCTCCGACGCGTCGCTGCGCGCGGCGGGCCTGGATCCGCTCGGCACCGACCGCGAGTTCTCGGCGCGTCTGCACGCGGTGCTCGGCATCGGAGCGGCGGGAGCCGGATCGAAGGCGATGAGCCTGCTCGCCCGCATCCAGGCCGGTCAGCAGATCACGACCGTCGACGACCTCTACAAGCGGCTCGTGCTCGAGGAGCCCGAGACCCTGGCCTCCGCCGACGCGGTCGTCGCCCACTTCGACGAGCTCGAGAGCACGCGGCAGCGGATGCTCACCGCGCGCCAGCAGGTCGCGGCACTCGAGCCGTTGCGGGGCCTGCGCCTGCGCATCGCCGCGTCCGCGGAGCGCGTGCGCCTCATCGACGCACTCGGGGAGTTCGACGCCCCGGTGTCGCCGGCGGCCCTGTGGCGCGCTGAGCAGCGCCTCGGCCTGCTGCGCGACGTCGAGGCCGAGCTGCGCGAGCGCACCCGCGCCGTCGACGCCGTGCTCCGCGAGAAGCGGGCCCTCGCCGAGGCGGCGGAGTCGGAGCGGGACGGGCTCGCCGAGGTGCTGCGGGCCTCCGGCGGCGACCGCCTCGAGACGGCCCAGCGCGAGCTCCGCGAGGTGGAGCGGCGGCTGGGCGCGGCGCGCGAGAACCGCGCCCGGCTCGACGAGGACCTGCGCGCTCTCGGCGAGCCGGAGACCACCCGCGAGCGGTTCGAGGCGGTGCTCGCCCGGGCGGCGAGCGCGGCCGACGCCAAGCGCAGCACCCGTGCGGCCTGGTCGGACGCGGTCGCCGAGCGGAAGGCCGCGGCGCGCGATCTCGCCGAGCTCGAGGCGGAGCAGCGCTCGGCCTCGGACCGTCGGGACAGCATCCCCCGGCCTCTGCACGAGGCGCGCGAGCGGATCGCGGAGGCAGCCGGCCTCACCGCCGACGACCTGCCCTTCGTCGGCGAGCTGGTCGAGGTGCGTGCCGAGTTCGAGCCCTGGCGCGAGGCGTTCACGCTCGCCCTCGGCGGCTTCGCGACGACGCTGATGATCGACTCCGCCCACCTCGACCGCTTCCGCCGCGCCATCGACTCCCTCCGGCTCCCGGTCCGGCTCCGCTACGAGGGCGTGGAGACCGGGCTCGAGGAGGTGCGGGGCCTCGACCCGCAGACGCTGCCCGGGCGCCTCGACTACCGCGCCACCGCCTTCACCGGCTGGCTGCAGGACCGGCTCGAGGACCGCTTCGGCTACGTGTGCGTCGACAGCGCTGCGGAGCTCGGGCGCCACCGGCTCGCCCTGACCCTCACCGGTCAGCTCTCGCAGGGGCAGCGCGGTGCGCACGGCGGCCACGGCGCCGCGAACGTCCTCGGCTTCTCCAACTCCCGTCGACTCCGCGAGCTGAACGCCCTGGTCGAGGCGGCCCGGGCCCGCAGCGCGGCGGCCGTCTCGGCGGCGTCGGCGGCGGAGGAATCCCTCGATGCACTCGACGACCGGATGACGCGCCACGCCCGCCTCGCGCTGGTGAGCTGGGAGACGGTCGACGTCGAGTCGCTGCTCGCCGAGCAGGAGCGCTGGGAGGCGGTCGGCGCCGAGGCGGCGGAGGCGAACCCCGAGCTCGCCGGGCTGCAGGAGCAGATCGACGGGCTGCGCGGCCGCCTCGAGCGCCTCCGCCAGGAGATCGCGCGCGCCGGTGTGGAGCGCGAGCGGATCGAGGCGGAGTGGGCCGTCGTGGTCGACGACGTCGACGCGAGCCAGGCGGTTCTCGATGCGGCGGAGCGCGCAGGACGCGAGCTCGACGACGACCAGCGCGCCTTCCTCGACGCCCGGTTCACGCTGACCGAGGCCGCGGCGTCCGGCAGCGCCTCGGACATCCTGGTCCGCTTCGACGCAGCGCTCGCCACGGCAGCGCAGCGACTGGCGGAGGACCGCCGCTCCGCGGCCGAGGCGCACGAGCAGCAGCGCGAGAGCGCCGGCCGGATCATGGCCGGCTTCCTCGACCGCTGGCCGAACCCCAACCTGCTCGCGGACCCCGAGGCGTCCGCGGGCGACTTCGAGCGGCTGCTCGACGCCCTCGAGACCAGCGGCCTGCACCGGCTCGAGACCGAGTGGCGCGACAGCCTGCTCACGCTCTCCGGCAACGACCTCACGAGCTTCGACTCCACGCTCGGCCGCTCGCTGCGGGAGATCCGCGAGCGGATCGAGCCGATCAACGTGATCATGCAGGATCTGCCGTTCTACGACGACGGCCACCGCCTGCAGATCACGACGCGCGAGAACCAGTCGGAGGTGCGCCGTCGCTTCCGCCGCGAGCTCCGCGAGGTGCGCGCGCAGATCCAGGCCGTGTCCGCGGAGGAGGAGCGCGAGCAGGTCTACCGGCGGATGTCCCGGCTCATCCAGCGGCTGCGGCGCACCGCGCCCGACTTCGGCGACCTCGTCGACGTCCGCAACCACGTCCGGGTCAGCGCCGAGCGCGTGGACGCCGTCACCCGAGCGCACGTAGCGCTGTACGACCACATCGGCGAGAAGTCCGGCGGGGAGTCGCAGGAGCTGATCGCCTTCATCGTCGGAGCGGCGCTGCGCTACCAGCTCGGCGACGCGGGAGCAGACCGCCCCCGGTACGCCCCGGTCTTCATGGACGAGGCGCTGATCAAGGCCGACGCCCACTTCACCAAGCGGGCGATCGGTGCGTGGCGCGGTCTCGGCTTCCAGCTCGTGATCGGCGCCCCGAACGACAAGTACAGCGCGATCGAGCCGCACGTCGAGGTGGAGTACGACATCCTCAAGGACACGCGCGGACGCTCCTGGGCCAGGCCGAAGGTGGGCCTGGCCCCCTAGGGCTTCGTGCCGATCTTCGCGTGGCTGCGCGAGTAGGCGAAGTAGATCGCGAAGCCCACGGCCAGCCAGATCAGGAAGCGCAGCCAGGTCTCGATCGAGAGGTTGAGCATCAGGTAGGTGCAGATCAGGGCCGAGAGCAGCGGGAGCCACGGGTTCAGCGGGACCCGGAAGCCGCGCTTCAGGTCGGGCCGCTTGCGGCGCAGCACCACGACGCCGACCGAGACCAGCACGAACGCCGAGAGCGTTCCGATGTTGACCATCTCCTCGAGCACGCCGATCGGAGTGAGGCCGGCGAGCAGCGCGACGACGATCGTCACGACCACGGAGGTGAACCACGGCGTGCGCAGGCGCGGGTGGACGGTGGCCAGGCGCCGGGGGAGGAGCCCGTCGCGCGCCATCGCGAAGATGATGCGCGTCGCTCCGATCAGCAGCGTCAGCACGACGGTGGTCAGGCCCGCGACGGCGCCGGCCGAGATGACCGTCGCCATCCAGGTCTGCCCGTGGTAGGCGAACGCGTTGGCGAGCGCGGCCGACGGGTCGAGCTCGCGGTAGGGGACCATGCCGGTCACGACGAGGGCGACGGCGCAGTACAGGACCGTGCAGATGATCAGCGAGGCGATGATGCCGATGGGCAGGTCGCGCTGGGGGCGGCGGGTCTCCTCCGCGGTCGTCGCGACGACGTCGAACCCGATGTAGGCGAAGAACACCAGGGAGGCGCCGGCGATGATGCCGCCGACCCCGAACGTGGCCGGCTCGATGCCCGAGAGGAACTGGAGCAGCGGCTGGGTCAGACCGGACGCGGACGGCGAGGGCTCGGCGGCGGGGACGAACGGGGTGTAGTTGGCGGTGTTCACGAACTGCAGGCCCGCGATGATGACGAACAGGACGATGAACAGCTTGATCGCGACGAGCACCAGGTTGACGCGCAGCGATTCCTTGATCCCGAAGGTCATCAGCGCGCCGAGCACGAGGACGAGCAGGATCGCCGGCACGTCGACCACGCCGCCGTAGGTGAGCGCCGGCGGGAGAGTCACTCCCAGCTGCTGCAGCAGCGACCCGAGGTACGCGCTCCACCCCTGCGCGACCACGCTCGCTCCGAGGAACAGCTCGAGGATCAGGTCCCAGCCGATGATCCAGGCGAAGAGCTCGCCGAGGGAGGCGTAGGAGAAGGTGTAGGCGGAGCCCGACACCGGGACCGTGGAGGCGAACTCGGCGTAGCACATGGCCGCGAGGGCGCAGGCGAAGGCGGCGACGACGAAGCTCAGGACGATCGCCGGTCCGGCGATGTCGTGGGCGGCGCGGCCGGTGAGGGTGAAGATGCCGGCGCCGATGACGACTCCGACGCCGAAGACCGTGAGATCGAGCGCGGTCAGCGACTTCTTGAGCTTGTACTCGGGCTCATCGGTGTCGGCGATCGACTGCTCGACGGACTTGGTGCGGAGGAGGCTCACGGTGGTTCTCTCTGTGGGCTGCGGGGTGGAGGCGCGAGGGCCACTGGGGAGGATAGCGGGGCGGGCGCCTCTGCCGCGCCGGGCGTCGCGCGAGTACGCTTCCCGGCCATGAGCAGGATCTTCTCCGTGGCGTTCGCCGACGTGCACCCCCTCTACGTGGCGAAGGCGGAGCGCAAGGGCCGGACGAGGGAGGAGGTCGACGAGGCGGTCCGCTGGCTCACCGGCTTCTCGGACGAGGAGCTGGCCCGGCACCTCGAGAGCAGGACGACCTTCGAGGAGTTCTTCGCGGCGGCGCGCCTGCCTCCGCAGGCCTCGGCGATCACGGGGGTGATCTGCGGCGTGCGGGTCGAGACGATCGAGGATCCGCTGATGCAGCGCATCCGGTACCTCGACAAGCTGATCGACGAGATCGCGAAGGGACGGCCGATGGCGAAGGTGCTGCGGGCTCCCGCGGCCGGCTGAGCCGCCGGCCCCGGGCGCTCCTCCACAGGCGCCGATCCGCTCCGGTTCTCCCCGGTCCGGGCCAGCGGGATCTCGCGCCGCCGGCGACGCGAGCAGGGTGTCGGACATGACATTCACACAGCGAACCCCTGCTCCTCCGTCCCGCCGCCGCGATCCCGAAGTCCTGCGGGCGAGCGCGATCCAGGACCTCCTGGCGGCCGTCCCCTCCATCATCGGCATCCGTCCGGAGGAATCCGTCGTCGTGGTGCCGTTCCTCGGCACGCGCGCCGGGGGAGGCTTCCGGATCCCGCTCCCGGAGACGCTGCGCGGGATGGAGGCGGAGGCGCTGGCGGGCGGCTGCGCGGCCATGATGGAGACGATGCCGCGGGCCACCGGTGTGCTGGTGGTGGTCTGCACCCGTGCGGGCTACGCCGAGGAGCGGGGGATCCCGCATCTCGACCTCGGCCGCGCGGTGCTCCGGCGCCTGGAGCGCACGCGCCTGGACATCATCGCCGTGGCCTGCATCGCCGCCGACGGATGGGGGCGCTACACGGACGCCGAGGAGTGCCGCAGGCCACGTCCGCTCCTCGAGATCGAGCGGAGCGAGACCGGCGTCCTCGCCCGAGCGGTGGCCGACGAGCCTCTGGACATCGACGCGCTCTCCGTGCTGCCGCCGGTCCTCGAGGAGGATCGCGCGCTCGTCGCGGAGGTGCTCCGCCGGCCGCCCCTGGTCGGCGACACGGAACGGCTCGTCGAGCGCTGGCTCAGCGGACCGCGGGACGTCCGCCGCGAAGGACTGATCGTGCGGACGCTGCAGTCGCCGCCCCTCCGCGACCGGGTGACCGTGCAGATCGCGCGGAGCGCGCAGGCGGGAATGGGAGTGCCGCCCGGCGCGGCGGGCGACGCCCGCGCCGGAACGGACGACGACCACGACCTCGAGCTGTCGGCCCTGCTGCTCGGCAGCGGGCGTGCTCCGGAGCGCGGCCGTCTGGCGCGGGCGACCGGGCTCCTCGCCCGTGCCGCCGCGTTGGCGCCGGAGGAGGCGCGCTCCTCCGTGCTCACCGTTCTCGCGTGGTGCTGGTGGGCGAGGGGTGTCTCGAGCCTCGCCGGGCTCCACCTCGACGAGGCGCTGCGGCTCGACCCCGACGACTCGATTGCCCGGCTCTACGCCTCGCTGTTCGCGGCCCGCCCCCTGCCGGACTGGGTGCTCGCGGCCGCTGCCGAGGCGCTCGACGCCGCGAGCGCCTGAGGTCGGGCGCCGGCCGGTGCGCTCGTCCCGGAGACGGATGCTCTTGCGCGGGGGAGGGGACGGCCCTAATGTGCAACCACATGGTTGTACGTATGGACGCCGACATCGACCTGCTCTTCCGGGCGCTGGCCGACAGCACCCGCCGCGACATCGTCGCCCGGGTGCTGGTCGGCGAGCAGTCCGTCTCCGCACTCGCGGCGCGCTACGAGATGTCGTTCGCGGCGGTGCAGAAGCACGTGGCCGTCCTCGAGCGGGCCGCACTCGTCCGCAAGCGGAGGAGCGGGCGGGAGCAGCTGGTGCAGGGCGAGGTCGCCGCAGTGCGGCGGGCGTCGCGCCTGCTCGACGCCTACGAGCAGCTGTGGGCGGGGAGGATCGACCGCATGTCGGACCTCCTCGACGAGGAGTGACACCCGCGAGCCGACCGGCGCGCGGGATCTGCTGGAGGGAGAGGCGCGATGAGCGTGCTGCAGTCCGTGAAGGACATCGAGGAACTGACCCTGACCGTGACCGCCGAGTTCCACGCGGGGATCGAGCGCGTCTGGCTCCTCTGGACGGATCCGCGCCGCCTCGAGCGCTGGTGGGGGCCGCCGACCTGGCCGGCGACCTTCGAGCGGCACGAGCCGGTCGAGGGCGGACGGAGCGCCTACGTCATGACGGGACCGGACGGCGAGCAGGCGCGCGGCTGGTGGCGCATGACCCGGGTGGAGGAGCCGACGCGGTTCGAGTTCGAGGACGGCTTCGCCGACGAGCGCGGCGACCCGGTCGACGCGCTGGGGATCACCCGGGCCACGGTCACCCTCGACGAGATCGAGCCGGGGCGCACGCGGATGGTCCTCAGCAGCCGTTTCGAGTCGGTCGAGCAGCTCGAGCAGATGGTCCAGATGGGCATGGAGGAGGGACTCCGCCAGGCGATGGGGCAGATCGACGCGATCCTGCTCGAGGACTGAGTCGGCGCCCATGGAGGTTCGGCGCTCGCCGCGCCGAGCCTCCGGGCGGAGGAGCCGTCCGCGCTACTGCTCGGGGTCGGTGAGGGCGGCGGCGTAGGCGCGGACGGAGCGCTGGTACCGGGGGAGCCCCGGAGCCAGCGCCTCCAGCGCGATCCGCAGGGCCTCGTCGACGCGCCCGGCGCTGTGCAGGGCGAGCGCGAGGAACACCTCCCGCGCGGAGCCCACCGCGGGGTGCGCGGCGGCGCCGGCGAGGAGGTCGATCGCCTCATCGGTGCGGCCGAGGTTCCGGAGTGTCGAGGCGTACTGGATCGTCAACCGCGCCCGCCGCTCGTCATCCAGGCCGGCTGCGAGGGCGCGCTCGTACTCGACCGCCGCCTCCGCCTCGTGTCCCGCGCTGTCGAGGGCGCCGCCCAGCTCGAAAGCGGCGATTCCGTCGTGTCCCGGGTAGCGGGCTGCGAGGACGCGCATCCGCTCGACGACGCCGTCCGGGTCGTCCTGAGCGTCGAGGCGCTCGACCGCCGCGAGCCAGAGGGCGAGCGCGTCGGTCTCGGGGCGGTCGGGGTCGGAGGCGCGTGTCTCGATCACGCCTCTGACGCTACCGCGCCCGCTCAGTGCGGGGAGCGGGGCTACGAGGCGGTCGAGTCGGCGCCGTCGTCGTCCGACCCGCCGTCGTCGGAGCCGGAGGTGCCCGCTCCGACCGGCGCGGCGCGTCGGCCGGCCTCGATCAGGGCGGTCGACGCAGCCGCTCCGCCGATCAGGGCGAACAGCGCCCAGCCGGCTCCCCACTTGCGCTTGCCGATCAGGGCGTCGAACGAGAGCGCGCCGGGGCCGTCCGCGACGATCGCGGCCGTCGCCGCGACGAGGACGGCGTTGTACTCCCACCCGCCGCCCGCGTTCCACAGGCCGTTGCTCCAGTGCACCTTGCGCACGGCGGTGACCATCGTGGCGACGAGTCCGGCGGCGGCGAGCGGAGTCGCGGCGCCGAGGGCGAGAGCGGCGCCTCCGGCCGTCTCGGTCACCGCTGCGGCGACGGCGTTGCGCCGGGCCGGGTGCATCTCCAGGCTCGACATCATCTGCTCGGTGCCGTCGAGGCCGGGGCCGTCGAACGAGCCCCGCAGCTTCTGCAGACCGTGTCCGACGAAGAGCCCGCCGACGGCGAGACGGAGAACGAGTGAGCCGACCTTCATGGTGACCTCCGGGGTGGGGTGGGGACGTGTAGTGCGAGGGTCCCGGCTGCGCCGCGCCCGGTCAAGGGGTCGCGCCCGGTGAGCGGGCCGCGCAGGAGGCGTGCGCGCTCGGCGAGGGCTCAGAGCAGTGTGTAGGCGGACGCGTCCATCATCACGGTGCCGTCGGTGCACACCTGGAGCTCGGCGGGGGCGCGGACTGCGCCGTCCGGGGCGTCGAGGACCTCGGCGACGAGGAACGCGGAGGTCCCGACCGCGCAGCCGTAGGCGCCGGGGGAGTGCCAGGCGACCCGGACGTCCGCCCGGGCGCCGGGGACGAGGATCACGGGAGCATCGGGGTTCGGGCCGGACGCGTCGGCGACCGCGCTGATCCGGTTCCCGTCGGCGTCGGTCGCGTAGACGCCGGGGATGCCCGCGAGAGCGCAGTCCGAGGAGGAGGTGCTGGTGAGCACGAGGTCGAAGGCGCTGTTCCCGGCACCCGACGCGTCGGGGTCGGGGCGGTACTCCATCGTCAGGTCGGAGCCCGTGCAGCGCGCCGCCGCCGGATCCGCGGCGGGAGAACCGGTCGACGAGGGCTCGGGGGTCGCCGTGACCGTCACGGTCACGGTGGGAGTCGGCGTCGGAGCGGGAGTCGGCGAAGACGTCGGGGTCGCGGTCGGCGTCGGGAGCGGCGTCCGCGCGGACGGGGCTCCGCCGCTGCCCGCGCAGCCGGAGAGGACGAGGACGAGTGCTGCTGCTGCCAGCGCGGAGGCGCCGGTCCGGTGCGAGAACGTGCTCATGTCCGCAGTCTGCCACCGCCCGGACCGAACGGCCCCGCGGATCCGCGAGCATGCTCGGAGATCCCGGACAGGGAGGCGCAGGACGGATGCGGCGGGCGTCCGGAGGTGCCCCTCCTCGCGCCCGCCGCACCGGGGTCGGCGCTAGATGCGGACGACCATCTTCCCGGTGTTGCCGCCGCGCATCATCGAGAGGAACGCGTCCACGGCGTGGTCGATGCCGTCGACGACGGTCTCGTCGTAGGCGATCTCTCCGTCGGCGAACCAGCCGGCCATCAGCCGGTTGAACTCCGGCGCGTGGTCGAGGTAACCGGACAGCGTGAAGCCGCGCAGCGTGAGACCGCGGGTGATGATGTTCGCCATGTTGTCGGGGCCGGGCGTCTTCTCGGTGCTGTTGTAGCCGGCGATCGCTCCGCAGAGCGCCGCGCGGCCGCCGTCGCGGAAGGCGTCGAGGGCCGCCTCGAGGTGGTCGCCGCCGACGTTGTCGAAGTACACGTCGATCCCGTCGGGCGCGGCCTCGGCCAGCTGCTCGCGGACCGGGCCGGAGTGGTAGTCGAAGGCGGCGTCGTAGCCGTACTTCTCGGTCAGCAGGGCGACCTTCTCGGCCGAACCCGCGGATCCGACGACCCGCTCGGCTCCGAGGAGGCGCGCGATCTGGCCGGCGGCCGAGCCGACGGCTCCCGCGGCGCCCGAGACGAAGACGGTGTCGCCCTCCTTCATGCCCGCGATGGCGGTGAGCCCGACGTACGCGGTGAGTCCGGTCATCCCGAGGATGCCGAGGCGGAGCGAGAGCGGCACTCCGGGGATCTCGGGGACGACGCGGAACTGCGACGACTCGGCCTGCACGACGTCGCGCCAGCCGAGCTGGTGCAGGACCGCGCTGCCGACGGGGAACGCGGGGTCGTCGGAGACGGTCACCCGGCCGACGGCACCGCCGGTCATGGTCTCGCCGAGGGCGAAGGGCGGGGTGTAGCTCTTCACGTCGTTCATGCGGCCGCGCATGTAGGGGTCGACCGAGAGGAAGGCGTTCTCGACGCGGATCTCGCCCGCGGCCGGATCGCCGTACTCGACGGTCGCGGTCCGGAAGTCCTCGGCGACGGGCCAGCCGTCGGGGCGGCGGACGAGCTGGATCTGGGTGCTGGTGACGGTGCTCATAGGACCTTTCGTGGTGGTGGAGCGGAGGGGATCAGAGTGAGAGGCCGACGGCGAGAGCGATCACCGCGAGCAGACCCGGGGTCATCTGGGTCAGCGCGGCGCGGCGCTTGGTCGGAGCGGAGAGGAGCAGGACGAGTGCTGCGGCGACCATCGATCCGGCGCCGACGAACACGAGGGCCGCGCCGACGGCGGTGGCGCCGATCGCGACGGCGACGATGCCCGCCACGGTGACGACGGCGAGGAAGAGGTTGTAGAAGCCCTGGTTGTAGGCCATTTCCTTCGTCGCCTCCGCCTCGCCGGCGGTCGTGCCGAACGTCGATCGGGCGCGCGAGGTCGTCCAGAGGACCGACTCGAGCACGAAGATGTAGACGTGCAGCGCCGCGGCGAGAGCGGCGAGCACCAGTCCGAGAACGATCACGGCGGGCCTCCAGGCGATGGTCGTGATGCGGAGGGCTCCGCACCGATTGTGTAACGACCAGTCCACAATATACTGGAGCGAGCGGTCCGCGCCAGTGCGGCGCCGCAGCTGTCACCCCTCAGGAGGAGCACCGTGGGTCGCACGCAGGGCTTCGACACCGAGCAGGTCGTCCGCGCCGCCCGCGCCGTCTTCTGGGAGAGCGGCTTCGAGGAGGCGTCGCTCCCGGACCTGGAGTCCGCGACCGGACTGCGCCGCTCCAGCCTCTACCACGCCTTCGGCAGCAAGCGCGGGCTCTTCGACGCTGCCGTGCAGAGCTACCTCGACGAGGTGGTGCGGCCCCGGCTCGCCCCGCTCGTCGATCCGCGAGGGGCGTCGCCGACGGCGCTCGAGGAGTACTTCACCGGGCTGCGGGCGGCGCTCGCCGACTCCCGCACGCTCTCCGCGAGGAGCGGCTGCCTGCTGCTCAACGCCGCGGGCGCGCCGATCGCGCGCGACGACGCCGTGCGCGAGGTGATCGCCGACTACCGGGCCGAGCTGCTGGGCGCACTGCGCGCCGGAGCGCTGGCCCGCTGGCCCCACGCGCAGGCGTGGGCGTCGGCTCAGGCGGACGTCCTCGTGTCGCTCCTGGTGGCCGCGCTCGTGCTGGCCCGCGTCGATCCGGCGCAGTCGCTCGCCACCGTGGACGCCGCGCTCGCGCTCGTCCGATCCTCCGCGCCCTGACGGCCGTCGCGACGAACGCCGGAGCACCGCTCTCGCGCCGGGCCCGCCCTCGCACCCGGCGCGCCGGGTCGGCCCGCACAGCACGACGCCCCCGTGCGCCTCGCGTCCCGGTGGGACGGATGCGCGCGGGGGCGTCGGACGGGCGGGGTCAGTCGGTGCCGGCGTCGAACGCCGCACCCTCCGAGGCCAGGTCGGTGGCGCGTCCGAGCGCATCGGCCGCTGCGGACCCGCCGCCCTCGGTGATCGCGTCGGCCTCGCCGATCTCGAGCTCGCCGACGAGCTCGGCGGTCGGACCGCCGACGAGGCCGGCGGCCGCGTACTGCTCGAGCCGCGAGCGGGAGTCGGCGATGTCGAGGTTGCGCATCGTGAGCTGCCCGATGCGGTCCTCGGGGCCGAAGGCGGCGTCGCCGACCCGCTCCATCGAGAGCTTGTCGGGGTGGTAGCTCAGCGCGGGGCCGGTCGTGTCGAGGATCGTGTAGTCGTCGCCGCGGCGCAGTCGCAGGGTGACCTCCCCGGAGACGGCCGAGCCGACCCAGCGCTGGATGGACTCGCGCAGCATCAGCGACTGCGGGTCGAGCCAGCGGCCCTCGTACATCAGGCGGCCGAGACGGCGGCCCTCCGAGTGGTACTGGGCGACGGTGTCCTCGTTGTGGATCGCGTTCAGCAGGCGCTCGTAGGCGATGTGCAGCAGCGCCATGCCGGGGGCCTCGTAGATGCCGCGGCTCTTGGCCTCGATGATCCGGTTCTCGATCTGGTCCGAGACGCCGAGCCCGTGGCGTCCGCCGATCGCGTTCGCCTCGAGCACGAGCGCGACGGCGTCCGAGAACTCGACGCCGTTCAGCGCGACGGGACGGCCGGCCTCGAAGCGCACCGAGACGACCTCGGAGGCGATCTCGACCTCGTCGCGCCACGACGCGACCCCCATGATCGGCTCGACGAGCTCGAGGCCGCTGGAGAGCTCCTCGAGGCGCTTGGCCTCGTGGGTGGCGCCCCAGATGTTGGCGTCGGTCGAGTAGGCCTTCTCGGTGGCGTCGCGGTAGGGGAAGCCGCGGGCGACCAGCCACTCCGACATCTCGGTGCGGCCGCCGAGCTCGTTGACGAACTGCACGTCGAGCCAGGGCTTGTAGATGCGCAGGCGGGGGTTGGCGAGCAGGCCGTAGCGGTAGAACCGCTCGATGTCGTTGCCCTTGTAGGTCGAGCCGTCGCCCCAGATGTCGACGCCGTCCTCGCGCATGGCGCGGACGAGGAGGGTGCCGGTCACGGCGCGGCCGAGGGGGGTGGTGTTGAAGTAGGTCTTGCCGCCGGAGCGGATGTGGAAGGCGCCGCACTGCAGGGCGACGAGCCCCTCCTCGACCAGCGCGCTCTTCGCGTCGACGAGGCGCGAGATCTCGGCGCCGTACTGGGCCGCGCGGGACGGGACGCTCTCGATGTCGGGCTCGTCGTACTGGCCGATGTCGGCCGTGTACGTGCAGGGCACCGCGCCCTTCTCGCGCATCCAGGCGACGGCGACGGATGTGTCGAGGCCTCCCGAGAATGCGATTCCGACACGCTCGCCCACGGGCAGACTGCTCAACACTTTCGACATGCCTCCGATTTTAGGAGGAACGGGGACCTCCTCCGTGCCGCGGGAGGTCCGAGCCGCCTCCCGGGGCACCCGCGCGGGGTGCGCTCCGGCCGTGGGAGCACGTCCTCCGTCGATCCGCGTCGATCGCCGACAACCCCGACCGGGGCGCGCGAGCCGGCCGGAGGCTCCGTGGTCCGGAGGCGGCGCCCGCGCAGCCGGCGCGGATCGCCCGCTCCGGCTGAGTGGTTCCGCGCGGCCCGGATGGACGGCCGTGGCGAGCGCGTGCCAGGCTCCGCTCGACCACGGCTTCCGCCGCCGCCGCCTCCGAAAGGGCTCTCCGTGCCACGACCTCCTCATCGCCTCGCGGCGATGGCCCTCGCCTGCCTGCTCGCCGCGGGCGGTTCCGCCGCTCTGGCGCCGTCCGCACTCGCGACGCAGGCCGTCGCCGAGACTCCGACCGCCTTCGTCCCGGGGGAGACTCCGCCCGCCGAGGCGCGCGGATCGCAGACCTACACGAACGCCCTCCTCGGCGGCGACTCGCTCGACGCGGGCGAGCGCATCTTCTCGAACGGAGACTCCGCGAGCTTCGAGATGCAGGCGGACGGCAACGCCGTGATCTACGACGCCGGGCGCCGCCCCGTCTGGAGCACCAGGACCCAGGGCACCGGTGCGACCACGGTGCGGATGCAGGAGGACGGCAACCTCGTCGTCGTGACCGGCTCCGGCACGCCCGTCTGGGCGTCCGGGACCGCGGGAGAGACCGGCGCGCTCGCCCTCATCCAGGACGACGGGCAGCTCGTGCTCGTCCGCCCGAACGGGGACACGGCCTGGTCCTCGGCCGATGAGCAGGAGCCCGAGCCGGAGCCGATCGCCGACGTCCTCGACAGCGGGCGCGAGCTCTCTCCGGGACAGCAGCTGACCGCCTCCGACGGCCGCTCGCGCGCCGCGATGCAGAGCGACGGCAATCTTGTCGTCTACGTGGACGGATCGCCGCGCTGGAGCTCCGCCACCTCCGGAGCGGGCAACCGCCTCGCGATGCAGACCGACGGGAACGCGGTGGTCTCGGCCCCCGGGTCCGGCGTGCGCTGGCAGGCGGGCACGCCCGGGAACCCGGGCGCGCGGATGCGGATGCAGAACGACGGCAACCTGGTGATCACCGCCGCCTCCGGACGGCCGCTCTGGGCGAGCTCGACCTCGCGCGCGCCTGAGATCCGCGACGTCCTCTCCTCCGGCTCGCGGCTCAGCCGGGGACAGCAGCTCACCTCGCCGGACGGCCGGTCGCGCGCCTCCCTGCAGGGCGACGGCAATCTCGCGGTCTACTCGCGGGGGGACGTCCGCTGGGGCGCCGGCACCCAGGGCGAGGGCGAGACGCTCTCGATGCAGTCGGACGGCAACGCCGTGGTCACCTCCGCCTCGGGCCGACCCCTCTGGGCCTCGGGTACGGCGGGCAACCCGGGATCCCGCCTGCAGATGCAGAACGACGGCAACCTGGTCGTCTACTCCGCCTCGGGCCGCGCGCTGTGGGCGAGCGACACCCCTCCGGCGCCGCCCGCGCCCGCCGTCCGGGACACCCTCTCCTCCGGGAGCCGGCTCACCTCCGGACAGCTGCTGCGCTCCTCCGACGGAGGGAGCGAGGCGGTCATGCAGGGCGACGGCAACCTCGTCGTCTACTCGCGCGGCTCGGCCCGCTGGGCGGCCGGCACATCCGGAGGCGGCAACCGGCTCGAGATGCAGTCCGACGGCAACGCCGTGGTCTACGCGGGCTCCGGCGGAGCGCGCTGGCAGTCCGGCACGGCGGGCAGCCCGGGCTCCCGGATGGTCATGCAGAACGACGGCAACCTGGTGATCTACTCGCCGCAGGGCCGCGCACTCTGGGCGAGCACGCAGGCCGCGGCGCCGGCGCCGGGTCCGCGACCGAATGGGCCGATCAGGACGTGCCGGTCATTCTCGAACTGGGCAGAAGCGAACGCCTGGTTCCAGACCTACGCCAACGCCGGCAACCTGGATGGGGACGGGGACGGCGTCCCCTGTCAGGATCTTCCAGGCGCACCCCGCCGGAACTGACCCGTGCCCATCGAGAGGGCGGGAGTTCCGAGTCTCTCCTTTCCTCCTCTGTGGCGGTCGGGGCCGGTCGGTGCACCGGCCGCTCCCGCGCCGCCGGGCGACCCGGCATGCTGGGGCAGGACTCCGCCGACGACGCGGATCGGAAGGACGCCATGACCCCGACGACCCCCTCCAGCCGCGAGAGCCTGCTGGTCACCCCTGACGAGCTCGCCGAGCTCATGGCCTCCACCGAGCCGCCGCTCGTCCTCGACGTGCGCTGGCGCCTCGACCGGCCCGACGGCCGCCCGGAGTACCTCGCGGGCCACCTGCCCGGCGCGGTGCACGTCGACCTCGATCACGAGCTGGCCGCCCACGGCGAGCCGGAGGAGGGGCGCCACCCGCTGCCTCCGATCGAGGTGCTGCAGGAGGCGGCGCGCGGCTGGGGGCTCCGCCGGGGCCGGTCCGTCGTCGTGTACGACGACGCGCGTAGCGTCCCGGCCGCGCGGGCCTGGTGGCTGCTGCGGGCGACGGGAGTGGAGGACGTCCGCCTGCTCGACGGGTCGCTCGCCGGCTGGATCCGCTCGGGGCGGGAGCTCGAGACGGGCGACGTCCCGCGCGAGCGGGGCGACGTCGAGCTGGCCTACGGTCGGCTCCCGGTGCTGGACATCGACGAGGCGGCGGCGCTGCCCTCGGCGGGCGTCCTGCTCGACGCCCGCGCCCCTGAGCGGTACCGCGGCGAGGTCGAGCCGATCGACCCGCGGGCGGGCCACATCCCCGGCGCTCGGAACGCTCCCGCGTCCGCGGCGCTCGACTCCGAGGGGCGGTTCCGGCCCGCCTCCGACCTGCGCGCGGGATTCGAGGCGCTCGGCGTGCGGGAGGACGCCCCCGTCGGCGTGTACTGCGGCAGCGGCGTCTCGGCCGCGGTCGACGTCGTCGCGCTCACGCTCGCGGGCTTCGCGCCGGCGCTCTACCCGGGCTCCTGGTCGCAGTGGTCGAGCACGCCGGGCCGGACGGTGGCGACCGGCCCGGAGGTCTGAACCGCCTGCTCCGGAGCGCCCGCGGAGCTCAGCTGAGGCGGGAGTGCTCGCCGAGGTGGTGCCAGGTGCGGTTGTGGTAGACGAGCGGCGCCGTGGTCTCGGAGTCCTCGGGCACGTGGGCCTCGAGGGCGTGCACGGCGACGATCGTGGACGATCCCGCCTCCATGCGGTTGATCACCGTGCCGCGGATCCAGGCGGCGGCGCCCGGGAAGAACGGCTCGCCCGTGGGCAGCCGCGACCAGAGCGACGTGTCGGCGAAGCGGTCGATGCCGCTGGTCGAGCCCAGACGCGCCAGGTCGAGCTGCTCCGCCCCGAGCAGGTGCACGACCAGCGTCTCGGACGCCTGGATGGCCGGAGAGCTGGACGAGGCGGACGAGAGCGAGAAGACGAACAGCGGCGGCTCGGCGCTCACCGAGAAGACGGAGGTCGCGGTCAGGGCGACCGGGCCGGTGCCCGGGTCGGCGGTGATCAGCGCGACTCCGGCGGCGTGGTTGCGGAACGCGAGCTTGAAGTCCTCCGGGGAGAGTCCGGCGAAGGCGCGGTGCTCCGGCTCGCGGTCCGGGGTGGTGGCGAGGTTCTCGCGGCTCATCGGAGACTCCTGATCGATCGAGGGTGCGGCACGGGGTGGTGGCCCGCCGTCGCGCCGCAGCACGGCTCCTCCAGACTGGCGCACCGGCCGGGGGAGGGCCGCCCCATTGCGGAGTATGACGCCGCCACCTCGGGGAACGCCGATCCGCCGCTCCCTGTTCCCGATCACGCCGGATCGGGTGCGCGTCGTCGGCGCCGGCGTCCGCGCACCCGTCGCTCGCCCTCAGCGCAACCCGTCGCTGCGGCCGCGGTCTGCGCGCAGACTCGAGGGCATGGCCCACCGTCAGCGCACGTCCACCGCGCATCCCGAGAGCAAGACCTGCGCCTCCTGCGGTCGCGAGATCGAGTGGCGCGCGAAGTGGGCGCGCGACTGGGAGGACGTCCGCTACTGCTCGGACGCCTGCCGCCGTCGCGGAGTCGGTCCGGAGGAGGCGCGCCTCGAGGAGGAGATCCGCACCGTCCTGCTCGCGCGAGCGGCGTCGTCGACGGCGTGCCCGTCCGAGGTCGCGCGCCGGGTCGGCGGCGAGGAGTGGCGGCCGCTGATGGAGCCCGTGCGCCGGGCCGCGCGCCGCCTGGTCGACCGGGGCGAGATCGACATCGTGCAGGGCGGACAGGTCGTCGACCCCTCGCGGGCGAAGGGCCCGATCCGGCTGCGGCGGCGCCCCGGCGGACCCCTGTCGCCGGGCGGCGCGGCGGGCTAGCCTCAGCAGATGCCCAGCAGCGACGCCGTCGTCCTCACCGTCCCCGGACCGCACGGCGACCGGGAGGTGCGGATCTCGAGCCCCGAGCGCGTGCTCTTCCCGGAGCCGGGCATCACCAAGCGCGAGGTCGCGGAGTACCTGATCGCCGTCGGTGAGCCGTTCGTCGCGGCGAACGGCGGCCGCCCCGTCTCGCTGCAGCGCTTCTCCTCCGGGATCGAGGGCGAGCAGTTCTTCTCGAAGAACCCGCCCACGGGCGCGCCCGAGTACGTCCGGTCCGTCCCGGTGACGTACCCGAGCGGGCGGGTGCATCCGCAGCTCGTGATCGACGAGCCCGCGGCCGCCGTCTGGGCGGCGCAGATGAACACCGTCGTCTTCCACCCGTGGGCGTCCCGCGCCGATGCGCCCGACCTGCCCGACCAGCTCCGGATCGACCTCGACCCGCAGCCCGGCACCGACGTCGCCGACGCGGTCGTCGCCGCGCACGCGCTGCGGGAGGTCCTGCGGCAGGCCGGCCTCGACCCGTTCGTGAAGACGTCCGGCAACCGCGGCCTGCACGTCTTCGCGCCGATCGTCGCCGAGCACGAGTTCCTCGACGTCCGCCACGCGGTGATCGCCGCGGCGCGCGAGCTGGAGCGGCGGATGCCCGAGCAGGTCACGACGGCGTGGTGGAAGGAGGAGCGCGGCGAGCGGATCTTCGTCGACTTCAACCAGGCCAACCGCGACCGGACGATCGCCGGTGCCTACAGCCCGCGGCCGCTCGCGCACGCTCCCGTCTCCACTCCGCTGGACTGGGACGAGCTCGACGGCGTCGACCCGCGGGCCTTCACGATCCGCACGGTCCCGGCGCGCCTCGCCGAGCGCGGTGATCCGTGGGCCCGGATGCACGACGCCCCCGGCCGCCTCGACGCCCTGCTCGGCTGGTGGGAGCGCGATGTCGCCGCCGGCCTCGGCGAGCTGCCGTTCCCGCCCGACTTCCCCAAGATGCCGGGCGAGCCGCCCCGCGTGCAGCCCAGCCGCGCGAAGAGGGCCTAGCCGAGGACGTCGCCGAGGTCGTACGCGGTCGGCTGCTCCAGCTGCTCCATGGTGCAGGAGGCGGCGTCGCGGTCCGGGCGCCAGCGCTCGAACTGCACGGTGTGCCGGAAGCGGTCGCCCTCGCGCTGGTCGTAGCGGACCTCGAGCACGAGCTCGGGACGCAGGCGCACGAAGGAGGTGTCGCGGCCGCTCGAGAACCGGCTCCGCTCGCCCTCGCCGCGCACCGGTGCTCCGTCCACGTCGCGCTCGACCGCGGGTGCGAGCTCCTCCAGCAGCTGCACGCGACGCTCGTCGCTGAAGGCCGAGGCCCCGCCGACCTGGCGGACCTCTCCGTCGTCGCCGTGCAGGCCGAGCAGGATCGAGCCCACGCCCGGCTTGGAGGCGTGCTCGCGGTACCCGATCGCGATCACGTCGGCCGTGCGGTGGTGCTTGACCTTGAGCACGGCGCGCTTCCCGGGGGAGTAGGGCGCGGCCAGGGGCTTCGCCACGACGCCGTCCAGTCCTGCGCCCTCGAAGCGCTCCAGCCAGTCGCGCGCCAGGGCCTCGTCGTCGGTGGCGCGGCCGAGGTGCAGCGGATGCGGGACGCCGGCCATCACCGCGGCGAGCGCCTCCCGCCGCGCCGAGTACGGCTCCTCGAGCATGCTGCGCCCGTCCACGGCGAGCAGGTCGAAGGCGACGAGCATCGCCGGGGTGGTCTCCGCCAGCATCCTCACGCGGCTCGCGGCCGGATGGATGCGCTGCGAGAGCAGGTCCCAGTCGAGCCGCTGCGCTCCCGGCTCGCCGGTCGCCAGGACGATCTCGCCGTCGAGCACGCAGCCGTCGGGGAGCAGCCGGAGGAAGGCCTCGACGAGCTCGGGGAAGTACCGGGTCAGCGGCTTGGAGCCGCGGCTCCCGATCTCGCACTCCCCGCCGGAGACCGAGACGATCGCGCGGAACCCGTCCCACTTCGGCTCGTAGGAGTATCCGCCCGCGACGGCGGTCTGCTCCGGCACCGCAGGAACGGCCTTGGCGAGCATCGGGGCGACGGGGAGCGCGAACGGGAGGTCCATGCCCTGATCATCCCGGCCGCGGTCTCGGACCGCACCCCCTTCCGGAAGGCTGTGGACCGGGACGTTCCAGGCCCGCCGCGGAGGTTCGAGGCGTAGCGTTCCCGGCATGAGCATTGACTGGAAGCGCTGGACGCCCGTCGCCGTCGTCCCCGCGGTCGTCGTCGCCGCGGCCGTCGCCCTCCCCCTCTCGGCGAGCGCCGCGGGGGACCTCCCCGAGAAGTCCGCCGCCGACCTCCTCGCCTTCGTCGCCGAGAGCGACGCCACGGCGTTCTCCGGCGAGATCCAGCAGACCTCGGACCTCGGCCTGCCCGACCTCTCGGCGCTCGGCGGCTCCGCCGGCTCGGCGTCCGCCGACCCCGCCGACTCCCTCGTCGAGCTCGCCACCGGCTCGCACCAGGCGCGCGTGTACGTCGACGCCGAGAAGGGCGCGCGCCTCCAGGTGCTCGACCGGCTGGCCGAGCGCGACGTCGTCGCCTCGACGACCGACGGAGTCTGGATCTACGACTCGAGCGCGAACACCGCCACCCACCTCGTGCCTCCCGCCGGCGGAGCCCCCGAGGCCTCGCCGGGCGATCAGGTCGTGACGCCGTCGTCCGCCGCCGAGCAGCTGCTCGCCGCGATCGACCCGACGACCACGGTCGCGGTCGGCTCGGACGTCAGCGTCGCCGGGCGCGATGCGTACGAGCTCGTGCTCACGCCCCGCGACGGCGGCACCCTCGTGGGCTCCGTGACCGTCTCGGTCGACGGCGAGACGGGCCTCCCGCTCGGGGTAGCCGTGACCGCCCGCGGGGGCACCGCGCCCGCGTTCAGCGTCGCGTACACGAGCATCGACTTCTCGACACCCGACGCGTCCCTCTTCTCCTTCACGCCCCCGGCCGGCGCCGAGGTGACGGAGCAGGCCGCTCCGGTCGACGACGAGGCGGACGCCTCCGACGCGCCCGCCGTGGACACGGCCGAGCACTCCGACGTCGTCACCACGGGCTCCGGCTGGACGAGCGTCGTCGAGCTGCCCGCCGGTGACGCCGACGCGCTCTCCTCGCTCGACGCGGTCACCACGCCGGTCGACGGGGGCCGCATCCTCTCCTCCGCCCTGCTGACCGTCCTCGTCACCGACGACGGACGCGTCCTCGCCGGCGCGGTCCCGGCCGAGACGCTCCGCGACGCGGCCTCCGCTCGGTGACGGCGGGCGAGCTCGCCGTCGAGACGCGGGGCCTCACCAAGCGCTTCGGGCGCCAGGAAGCGGTCTCCAGTCTCGACCTCGCCGTTCCCCGCGGCGCCGTCTTCGGCTTCCTCGGCCCGAACGGCTCGGGCAAGACCACGACGATCCGGATGCTGCTCGCCCTCGCCGCGCCGACCGCGGGCAGCATCACCGTCCTCGGGCAGGCCATGCCCCGGCGCGCGGCCGAGGTCCTGCCCCGGGTGGGGGCGCTGGTCGAGGGGCCGGGCTTCTACCCGTTCCTCTCCGGAGCGGCCAACCTCCGGCGCTTCGACGCCGCGGAGGCGGGCACCTCGTCCCGCACCCGCGACACCCGCGCGAAGGAGGCCCTCGCCCGCGTCGGCCTCTCGGCCGCGGCGCGCAAGAAGGTCGGCTCCTACTCCCTGGGCATGAAGCAGCGGCTCGGCATCGCGGTCGCCCTGCTCTCGCCGCGCGACCTGATCGTGCTGGACGAGCCCACGAACGGCCTCGACCCGCAGGGCACCCGCGAGGTCCGCGCTCTCGTGCGCGGACTGAACCAGGACGGCACGACCGTCCTCGTCTCCAGCCACCTCCTGGCCGAGATCGAGCAGCTCTGCACCCACGCCGCCATCATGCGCACCGGGCGCCTCGTCGCCCAGGGCGGGCTCGACGAGCTGCGCGGGGACGCCGCCTCGGTCGAGCTGCTGACGCCCGACCGCGAGCGCGCGATCGTGGCTCTGCACACCCGGGGTCTGGAGCCGCGCACCGCGCCGGGCCCGCACCCCGCCGATCCGCCGCTGGTCGTCGCCGCTCTGCCGCCCGGGCTCGCGGCCGAGACGCTGGTCGCCGACCTCGTGCGGGCCGACGTCCGCGTCCGCGGGTTCGCCGTCCGCCGCCCCTCGCTCGAGGAGCGCTTCGTCGAGCTGACCGGGGAGGGCTTCGATGTCGAGCGCTGACGCGACCGTCCGCCGCGCGGGGATCGGGTCCCTGCTCGCCTCCGAGCTCGCCCTGCTCTTCCGCCGGCGCCGCACCTGGGCGCTGCTCGCGGCCCTGGCCGCCATCCCGATCCTGCTCGCCGTCGCGGTGCGGCTCTCGGGCGGCGACGGAGGCGGGCCCTCCTTCGTGGGCGCGATCGCCGGCAACGGCCTCTTCACCGGCTTCGCGGCCATCACGGTCGCCGTCCCGCTGTTCCTCCCGCTCACGGTCGGGGTCGTCGCCGGCGACGCGATCGCGGGCGAGGCCTCGCTCGGGACGCTGCGCTACCTGCTGGTCAGCCCCGTCGGCCGCGTGCTGCTGCTCGCGGTGAAGTTCGCCGCCTCCCTCGCCTTCTGCCTCGCCGCAGCACTCACCGTCATGGTGGTCGGGATCCTGATCGGCCTGGCGCTCTTCCCGGCGGGACCGGTGACGCTGCTCTCCGGCAGCACCGTCCCGCTCGGCGACGCGGTCGGCCGGGCCCTGGCGATCGCCGTGTACGCGGCGCTCTCGCTGGTCGGGCTCTCGGCGATCGGCCTCTTCATCTCGACGCTGACCGATGTGCCGGTCGGCGCCATGGCGGCCACCGTCGTCGTCTCCATCGCGGCGCAGATCGTCGGCTCGCTCTCGCAGCTGGACGCCCTCCACCCGTTCCTGCTGACCGACCGGTGGTTCGACTTCGCCGACCTCCTGCGCGACCCGATCGCGTGGAGCTCCTTCGGCGAGAACGCGCTGCTCCAGCTCGCCTACGTCGCCGTGTTCGGGTCCCTCGCGATCGGCCGCTTCACCACCCGCGACATCCTCTCCTGATCCTGGGACGACGGAGGCCGCCCTCCCGCACTGCGGTGGGGGCGGCCTCCGATGTCGACGGGGTCAGTCCTGGGGAGCGATCCCGAAGCTGACGGAGCCGCCTTCGTCCACCTGCGCGTCGAGGACCTTGTCGCCGAGAGCGACGGAGGCGGCGACTTCGAGGAACACGCGCGCTCCGTCCTGCTCCACGACGGCGTCCGTCGTCTCGGGGGCCGCGGCGACCGCGACCGCGAAGTTGCGGGCGTCGAGATCGGTGCCGCTGATGCGCAGGCCTCCCTCGACGGGGGTCTCGGTCTGCCCGGTGATGGTCTTGACGACGGTGCTGGCGTTGTCGGTGAGCGTGAGCATCGGGTCGTTCCTTCCGTCCGTGGTCGATGAGGGGGCCACGTTGCCGGGATCCGGCGGCTCCCTCAAGGCGGCGGAGCGGATGTGGAGGGGATGCACACCTGGACGGCCCAGGGAGTCGCGGCGCTCGCCGGAGCCGCGCCGGACCGGGGGCGCCGCATCGCCTGCCACACTGGCCGGATGCATCCCGCCGACTCCTGCCCCTGCGGAAGCCGCCGCCACTACGCCGACTGCTGCCGCCCCGCCCACCTCGGCGAGGAGACCTCGCCGACGGCGGAGCGCCTGATGCGCAGCCGCTACAGCGCGAACGTCCTCGGCAGCGCTCCCTACCTGCTCGCGAGCTGGCACCCCTCGACCCGGCCGCGCCGCATCGACCTCGATCCCGACGTCCAGTGGCGCCGGATCCAGATCGTCGACACCTCGTTCGGCGGGGAGGGCGACGAGGAGGGCCTGGTCGAGTTCCGCGCCTCCTACCGCTCGCCCGCCGGCCCCGGCCTCGTGCACGAGCGCAGCCGCTTCCTGCGCGAGGACGGTCGCTGGCTCTACGTCGACGGCGAGATGCTCGGCGACGAGGCCTGATCCGTCCGGGCCGTCCTACTCTGGAGGCATGGCCAAGGACTTCCGCCGGGCGGACGACGCGTCGCGCTACGAGCTCCACCTCGACGGCGCCCTGGTGGGCGTCCTCGACTACCGCGAGGCGCCCGGCAGCGTCTCCCTCGTCCGCTCCTTCACGACCCCGCCCTTCCGAGGCCGCGGGCTCGCAGGGGAGCTGGTCTCCTTCGCCGTCGACGACATCGAGGCCGCCGGCGGGCGGAGCGTCGTGCCGATGTGCTGGTACGTCGGGCAGTGGTTCGAGCAGCACCCCGAGAAGGCGCACCTCCTCGCTCCCTCCTGAGCCGCTCGCTCACTCGCGGACCGCGGGCTCCACTCCGGCCAGGTCCGGGCCGAGGCCGATGTCGACCAGGCGCAGACGGCCCGCGTAGGAGTCGCCCGGAGGCAGCAGCAGACCGGCCTTGATCGCGCCGAAGGCGACCGTCACATCGGCGCGCAGCACGGTGGGATCGGGGACCGACCCGTCGTCGGGATGGACGCCGCTCGGCAGGTCGACCGCGACGACCACCGGGCGCTCGGCCCGCCGCTCCAGCGCGTCGAGCACCGCCTCGACGACGACGCGCGGCCGCCCCCGCAGCGCGGGCTCCGTCGCTCCGATGCCGAGGATCCCGTCGACCAGGACATCCGCCCGCGCCACCGCCGCGGCGAGGCCGGGCGCGTCGTCGGCCGGCACCTGCCCGCAGCCCTCGTCGAGCGCCACGGCGAGGCCCCGGCGGTGCACCCGCTCGGCCGTGAGGACGAGGACGACGTCGGTTCCGGAGGAGGAGAGCTCGGCGGCCGCGTAGAGCGCGTCACCGCCGTTGTCGCCCGGACCGACCAGGACGAGCACCGAGGCCGGACGGGAGCGGTCGGAGCGCCCGGCGAGCACGAGACGCAGCTCGCGGGCGAGGCCGTCGGCGGCGCGCTGCATCAGCGGCTCCCGCCGGGCCAGGTGCGGAGCCTCGGCGGCCCGCACCTGCGCGGACGTGTATCCCTCGACCATGCGCTCCACTGTGCGCGCGGCGCTGCGGGCGTGCAACCCCGTCAGCTCTCCTGCACCGCCCGGTCCGACTCCTCGACGATCGCCCGCATCGCGGCCTCCGCAGCGTCCGCGTCGCCCGAGGCGACGGCGGCGGCCACCGCCCGGTGCAGCCGCACCGCGGTGGAGTCGGCCTCGCGCGGCATGAGCGCATTGCGGGTGCGGCCGGCGAGGACCTCGGCGACCAGATCGCCCAGCTGCGCGAGCATCCGGTTGCCGGACGCGGCCAGGAGGGAGCGGTGGAAGGCGGTGTCGGCGGCGAGGTAGGCGGACTGGTCGGCTGCGCGGGAGTGGGTGGAGAGGGCGTCGCCCGCCTCCGCGAGCGCCCGCCGCTGCTCCTCGGTCGCGTTCGCCGCGGCGAGCCGGGCGGCGAGCGGCTCCACCCCGAGTCGGAGCTCGCTGAGCTGGTGCAGCTGGCGCCGCCGGTCCGGGCCGTCCAGTCCCCACGCGACGACCCGCGTGTCCAGGGCGTTCCAGCACTCCGGAGGCTGGACCCGCGTCCCCGCGCGGCGGCGGGACGTCACGAGCCCGAGCGTCTCAAGGACGCGCACGGCCTCCCGCATCACCGAGCGGGAGACCCCGCGCCGCTCCGCACGCTCGTCGGCGCTGAAGGTGGTGCCCGGCGCGAGCTCGCCGCGCACGATCTGCGAGCCGAGCTCGTCCAGCACCGAGTGGTGCAGTGAGGGCGTCGGCGCGGGCATGCGGTCATCCTGCCATCGCCGGAGTCGCGCCCCGGCCGATCTTCGGGCATGATCGGGACACACGCAGGTTATGTCGGACAAAAGCCGGCCGCTGGCCGTCGGCTCGACCAAGGACGCTCATGACACCGACCCTCCTCCCCGCCCTCCACGCCGCCGCCGGGGACGCCCCCGCCACCACCGCCGGGCAGGGGCAGCTGATCCTCGCCGCCGTCGTCGGCATCGCCGTGATCGTCGTGCTGATCACCTGGCTGAAGCTGCACCCCTTCGTCTCCCTGCTGATCGGAGCGCTGGCCACGGGCCTGATCGCGGGGCTGGCGGCGGCGGACGCGGTCGCCAGCTTCGCGCTGGGGTTCGGCAACACCATGGGCGGCGTCGGCATCCTCATCGGCCTCGGCGCGATGTACGGCAAGCTCCTCGCCGACTCGGGCGGCGCGGACCGCATCGTGGACACCCTCATCGCCCGCTCGAGCACTCGCGCGCTGCCCTGGATGATGGGCTTCGTCGGCGCGCTGATCGGGCTGCCGATGTTCTTCGAGGTCGGGCTCGTGCTGCTGATCCCGGTCGTGATCCTGGTCGCCCGCCGGAGCGGTCTGCCGCTGATGAAGGTGGCGATCCCGACGCTCGCCGGCCTCTCGGTGATGCACGGCCTCGTCCCGCCCCACCCCGGACCGCTGGTCGCGATCGACGCACTCGGCGCGAACCTCGGCGTGACCCTCGCGTTCGGCGTCCTGGTCGCGATCCCCACCGTCGTCGTGGCCGGCCCGCTCTTCGGCCGGGTCGCCGCCCGCTGGGCGCCGGTGGAGACGCCGCCGCTCTTCGGCGAGGGCGCGGGCGAGACGCGCGAGCACCGCCCGGGCTTCGCCGCTGCCGTCGCGAGCATCCTGCTGCCGGTCGTCCTGATGCTGGGCAAGGCGATCGCCGACATCGCGGCCCCGGGCTCCACGGACGCCTGGAAGGGCGCCCTCGACTTTCTCGGCACGCCGACCATCGCGCTGGGGATCGCGCTCCTGGCCGGTCTGGTCCTGCTCGGCCGCGGCGGCCGGATGAACCGCACCGAGCTGCAGGCCTCGCTCTCGAGCTCGCTGCCGCCGATCGCGGGCATCCTGCTCATCGTCGGCGCGGGCGGCGGTTTCAAGCAGGTCCTCGTCGACACCGGGATCGGCGGGGTGGTCGCCCAGCTCGCGGAGGGGAGCGGCGCCTCGGCGCTGCTGCTCGCCTGGCTCGTGGCCGTCGTGATCCGCGTCGCCACCGGCTCCGCGACCGTCGCCACCGTGACCGCCGCAGGGATCCTCCAGCCGCTGACCGAGACCATGGACGGGCCGATGGTCGCCCTCATGGTGCTCGCGATCGGCGCCGGCTCGGTGTTCCTGTCGCACGTCAACGACGCCGGGTTCTGGCTGGTGAAGGAGTACCTCGGGCTCAGCATCGGCCAGACGCTCAAGACCTGGACCGTGATGGAGTGCCTGGTCTCGGTGACCGGGCTCGCCGGGGTCCTCCTGATCGGTCTCTTCGTAGGAGGTATCTGATGACCGCTCTTCCCGCCGTCCCCGTCCGCGCCGTCGTCGTCATGGGCGTCTCCGGCAGCGGCAAGTCGACCGTCGCGTCGCTCCTGGCGCGCCGACTGGGCTGGGAGTTCCTCGAGGGGGACGACCTGCACCCGCAGGCGAACGTCGACAAGATGCACGCCGGCATCCCGCTGACCGACGAGGACCGGGCGCCCTGGCTGGCCGAGATCGCCCGCGTGGTGGACCAGCGGATCGCCGCGGGCGGCTCGGTCGTCGTGACCTGCTCGGCCCTGCGCCGCCGCTACCGCGACGTCCTCCGCCGCGACGACCTCGTCTTCGCGCACCTCGCGGGATCGAGGGACCGGATCGCCGGGCGGCTCGCCTCGCGGGTCGGCCACTTCATGCCGACCACGCTGCTCGACTCGCAGTTCGAGGCGCTCGAGCCCCTCGGTGACGACGAGCTCCACGTCACGGTCGACGTGGGCGGCGCTCCGGAGGAGGAGATCGCCGAGATCCTCGGGGGGCTCGGCCTCGCCCCCGCGGGCGCCTAGCCCAGCAGCGACTCCACCGGCACGGCCGGGAGGTCGAAGGCCGCGGCGACGGCGGCGTTCGTCACCCGGCCGTCGTGGGTGCTCAGGCCGCGGGCGAGCGCCGGGTCGGCGGCCAGGGCGGCCCGCCACCCGCGGTCGGCCAGCGCGAGCGCGTAGGGGAGCGTCGCGTTGGTGAGCGCGCGGGTCGAGGTCTCGGGGACGGCGCCGGGCATGTTCGCGACGCAGTAGTAGACGCTCCGGTGCACGGGGAACACCGGGTCGTCGTGCGTGGTCGGACGCGAGCCCTCGAAGCAGCCGCCCTGGTCGATCGCGATGTCGACCAGCACCGAGCCCGGCTTCATCGTGGCGACCATCTCGTCGGTCACCAGCTTGGGCGCCTTGGCGCCCGGGATGAGGACGGATCCGATCACGAGGTCGGCGTCGGCCAGCTGCGCGGCGATCTCGTAGGCCGAGGAGGCGCGGGTCTGGATCGCGCCCTGGAAGCGGTTCTCGAGCTGCGCGAGGCGGGGGAGCGAGAGGTCGACGATCGTGACGTCGGCCCCCAGGCCGAGGGCGTTGGCCGCGGCGTGCTCGCCGGCCGTGCCGCCGCCGATCACGACGACCTTCGCCTTCGGAGTGCCGGGGACCCCGCCGAGCAGCGTGCCCCGTCCGCCGACGGCGCTCATGAGGTGGTACGCGCCGACCGTGATCGACAGGCGCCCGGCGACCTCGCTCATCGGCGAGAGCAGCGGCAGCCGCCGGTCGTCCAGCTGGACCGTCTCGTAGGCGATGGAGGTCGTCCCGGCGGCGAGCAGCGCATCGGTGCACGGGCGGGAGGCGGCGAGGTGGAGGTAGGTGAAGAGCACCTGGTCGCGGCGCATCCGCGGGTACTCGGCCTCGATCGGCTCCTTGACCTTGAGGACCAGCTCGGACTCGCCCCAGACCTCGTCGGGCCCGTCGACGACGAGGGCGCCGGCGCGGCGGAAGTCGTCGTCCGACACGCGCGAGCCCAGGCCCGCGCCGGCCTCGACGAGGACCTCGTGGCCGCGGCGCACCAGCTCGTGGACGCCGGCCGGAGTGGCGGCGACCCGGTTCTCGTTGTTCTTGATCTCGGTGGGGATCCCGACGCGCACGGCGGCTCCTTCGCTGCGGCCCGCGGGGCGGGCGGTGGGCGCCGATCCTGCACCGGCTCTGCCCCCATCGTGCGAAGATCGTGCCCGGAGCGGAGGAACTCCGCAGGATCGGTCGGAAGTCACCGCACGGGCCGAAGGTTCGTCGGCGGAGTGAGGGAGCGGGCGCATGCCACCGAAGGATCTGCACGACCTCGACGACCTGGATCCGGTCGATCGGACCCTGGTGCGCCTCCTCCGCGCCGACGCGCGGACGCCCAACAGCCGGCTCGCCGAGCGCGCCGGCATCGCCCCGTCGACCTGCGTCGCACGCGTCCGGGGCCTCGTCGAGCGCGGCGTCATCACCGGCTTCACCGCCGAACTCGACCCGGCGGCGCTCGGCCTGACCCTGCAGGCGCTGATCAGCGTCAGCATCCGCGTCGGCCAGCGCCAGGCGATCACGCGCTTCGCGGAGGAGATCCGCGCGCTGCCCGAGGTGGTGCAGGTGTTCTTCCTCGGCGGCTCGGAGGACTTCATCATCCACGTCGCGGTCCGCGACTCCAGCGACGTGCGGGACTTCGTGGTCTCGAACCTCTCGGCGAACCCGGCGGTGGCCTCGACGCGCACGAGTCTGGTGTTCGACCACCACCGCAAGGGCCCGGCGGTCCCCGAGTAGCGCGGGCAGGCGCGGGTCCGAGCGGCCGCTCGGCCCGCGCCCGTCCCTCGGGGCTAGTGCGCCCCGGGGTTCACGTCGCCGCCCCCGCGCTGCATGAGGCCGGGGATGCGCTTGGCGAGTCCCGGGATCGCCTCGTCCGAGATCGAGATCCGCGTGTCGCGCAGGCGCTGGCGCAGCAGGGTCTCGACGTCCTCCTCCGGTCGCAGCTCGGCGTCGCCGGCGACCTGCAGCAGCACGCCGCGCAGCTTCTCGTCGAGCTGCGCGTCGTCGCTGCCGTGCTGGATCGGGTGGTCCTGGGATGCGTTCGTCATGCCTCCATGCTGGCACCGGCGACCCCGTGCCGAGAGGACTTGCGCCGCGGCAGGATGGTCGCATGTCGTTCACCCGCGTCGAGCTCGCAGCGTTCCAGGACCGCACCGTCGAGGACCTGCTGGGCGACGACGTCCGGCTCCTCTTCGTCGGCATCAACCCGGGACTGTGGACCGCCGCCACCGGCGCGCACTTCGCCCACCCCGGCAACCGCTTCTACCCGGCGCTCGTCGCGGCCGGGATCCTCGAGCGCGCGCCGCGCGTGTCCGAGGGGATGAGCGCCGCGGACCGCGCGGAGCTCGTCTCCCGCGGCGTCGGCATCACCAATCTCGCCTCCCGGGCGACCGCCCGCGCCGACGAGCTGACCGCGGAGGAGCTGCGCGAGGGCGCTCAGCGGCTGGTCGCCACCGTGGAGCGGGTGCGGCCCCGGGCCGCCGCGGTCGTCGGCATCACCGCCTACCGGATCGCGTTCGGACGCCGCAGGGCGGTGCAGGGCAGGCAGGAGGAGGACGTGGCGGGCGCGCCGCTCTGGGTGCTGCCGAACCCGAGCGGCCTGAACGCGCACGACACCGTCGCCTCGCTCGGGCGCGCCTACCGCGAGCCGGCGCTCGAGGCGGGGATCGTCGCTTCCGACGCGCTCCTGCCCGGGGACGTCGGACCCCGCCCGTAGGAATAGCCGTCGACCCCCGGAGGTTGCAGAAGTCCATGAGTATGCATGAAGTCAAGTTCGGCGTCGACACGTTCGGCGACGTCACCGCCGGCCCCGACGGCGCCGCGCTGCCGCACGGCCAGGTCCTCCGCGACGTGGTCGAGGAGGGAGTCCTGGCCGACCGGGTCGGCATCGACTTCTTCGGGATCGGCGAGCACCACCGCGCCGACTTCGCCGTGAGCGCACCGGACGTCGTGCTCGCCGCCATCGCGGCCCGCACCGAGCGCATCCACCTCGGCTCCGCCGTGACGGTCCTCTCCTCGGACGACCCGGTGCGCGTCTACCAGCGCTTCGCCACCCTCGACGGACTCTCCGGCGGCCGGGCCGAGGTCATCCTCGGCCGCGGCTCCTTCACGGAGTCCTTCCCGCTCTTCGGCTACGACCTCGCGCAGTACGAGGTCCTCTTCGAGGAGAAGCTCGACCTCTTCCACGCCCTGATCCAGGGCGGCCCGGTCACCTGGCAGGGCACGACCCGCCCCGCGCTCACCGAGCAGAGCGTCTACCCGACCCTCGACAACGGCACCCTCCGCACCTGGATCGGCGTCGGCGGCAGCCCCGAGTCGGTCGTCCGCGCCGCCCGGTACGGCTTCCCGCTCGTCCTGGCGATCATCGGCGGCTCGCCGGCCCGCTTCCGCCCCTACGTCGAGCTCTTCGGCCGCGCGCTCGACCAGCTCGAGCAGCCCCGCCTCCCGGTCGCCGTGCACTCGCCCGGCTTCGTCGCCGACACCGACGAGGAGGCGCGCGAGCTGTACTTCCCGCACCACAAGGCGATGATGGACGCCATCGGCCGCGAGCGCGGCTGGTCCCCGATGACCCGCGAGCGCTTCGAGGAGGAGGCCGGCCCCGACGGCGCCATCCACCTCGGCTCGCCCGAGACGGTGGCCCGGAAGATCGCGCGAACGGTCGAGGCCCTGGGCATCGACCGCTTCGACCTCAAGTACAGCGCCGGGACGCTGCCGCACCCGGCGATCATGCGCAACATCGAGCTCTACGGCACGCAGGTCATCCCGCGGGTGCGCGAGCTGCTCGCGCACTGACCCCCGCCGGGCGCCCCTTCCCCCGCTGGGCGCTCGGCGCGTTCCGAGCCGACGCGGTGCGCGCTCCCACCGGGCGCCCGGCCCGCGTCGATACACTCGGAACCCCCCCGCCCCGACCCTCCCGGAAGCACATGCCCGACAGCCACGCCGCCCGCACCCCCTACGAGGTGCTGGGCGTCGCCGCCACCGCGTCCGACGACGAGCTCCGCCGGGCGTACCGGCTCCGCCTCCGCGAGACCCATCCGGACACGGGAGGCGACGCCGCGTCGTTCCACGCGGTGCAGCTCGCCTGGGAGCGGATCGGCAGCGCCTCCGCCCGCGGCGACTACGACCGAGGCGCTCCCGCCCCCGGGAGGTCCTCCCCGCAGTCGCCGTACACCGGCTCACCGCGCCCGCAGACCGCCTCGGCCGTGCGCGCCCGCTCCTACGGTCACCCGGGAGGCGCGGCGCGGGAGTACTACCTGCGCCTGGTGCGCGAGTGGCTCGGCCGCGGCGTCGAGACCGAGGACCCCTTCGACCCGGCGATCGTCCGCTCCGCTCCTCGCGAGGTCCGCTCCTGGCTCGCGAAGGCTCAGGCCGAGGAGGCGACGGCCGCGCTCGTCGGCGCGCTCGGCATCGCCTACACGATCTGGAACGACGTCGCGGTCGGCGACGGCGGGCTCAAGATCGACCACCTCGTGCTCGGGCCGGCCGGCCTGCTCGCGCTGACCTCCGCCGACTGGGGCGACCCGGTCCGTCTGAGGAAGGGCGAGCTCGAGGGCCCCGGGATCGCCGAGGACGAGAAGCCGATCGCCTCGCTCGCGAAGGCCGCGCGCCGTCTCGGCCGCGAGCTGGGCGTCCGCTTCTCGACGAGCGTCGTGGTCGTGCCGGACGACGCGCTGGAGCAGCCGTTCGAGCAGGTCGAGCGCGGCAGGCACCAGGGCGCCGTCGTCATCCGCCGCTCGCTGCTGCCGCAGCTGCTGCGCTCCGGCACGGACGACCCGCGGCTCGGCGGGTACGGCGAGTCGTTCGAGGTCCGCACCCGCGTGCAGAACCGCATTCGCTTCGTCTGACGCCGCGCTAGCCGCCGCTCGCGACCGGGGCAAGGGGTTAGCGCGCATCCGGCGCCCCGCCCACCATGGGACGTGCCCCCGGGCATCCCACGACGAGCGGAACGAGGACGGACCATGGTGCGATTCGGATACACCCTGATGACCGAGCAGAGCGGACCCAAGCAGCTGGTGGGCTACGCGGTCGACGCCGAGAGGCTCGGCTTCGAGTTCGCGGTCTCGAGCGACCACTACTCGCCGTGGCTGACCGAGCAGGGGCACGCCTCCTACGCCTGGACGCTGCTCGGAGCGGTCGCGCAGGCCACGTCGACCATCGACCTCACGACCTACGTCACCGCGCCGACCATCCGCTACCACCCGGCCGTGGTGGCGCAGAAGGCCGCGACGCTCGCGATCCTCTCCGACGACCGCTTCACGCTCGGCCTCGGCTCGGGCGAGAACCTCAACGAGCACGTCGTCGGCGAGGGCTGGCCCTCGGTCGCCGTGCGCCAGGACATGCTCGAGGAGGCCGTCCACCTCATCCGCGAGCTGCACACCGGCGAGCTGGTGACCTGGGAGGGCGAGTACTTCCGCGTCGACTCCGCCCGCATCTGGGACCTGCCGGACACGCCGGTCGAGATCGGCCTGGCGGTCTCGGGGGAGAAGTCGATCGCCCGCTTCGCGCCGATCGGCGACCACCTCATCACGACCGAGCCCGACGCCGAGCTGATCTCGCAGTGGACCGCGGTCCGCGGTGCGGACGCCGCCCCCTCGCGCACGATCGGCCAGATCCCGATCTGCTGGGCGCCGGACAAGGAGCAGGGAGTGGCGCTGGCCCACGAGCAGTTCCGCTGGTTCGCCGGCGGCTGGGCGGTCAACTCCGATCTGCCGACCCCCGCCGGCTTCGCCGGAGCGAGCCAGTTCGTGCGCCCGGAGGACGTCGCCGAGCAGATCGCCTGCGGCCCCGACCTCGACGAGCTCGCCCAGAGCTTCGTGCCCTACATCGAGGCGGGCTTCACCGACATCGCCCTCGTCCAGGTCGGCGACGAGCTGCAGCAGCGGTTCCTCGACGAGGCGGCGGAGGGGCTCCTGGAGCGCCTGCGCGCGCTCGCCCCCTGAGGCCGCTGCCGGGTCGCGCGGTCAGAATCCGCGGAGGCGCTCGATGTCGCGCCGGTCGCGCTTCGTCGGGCGGCCCGCTCCGCGGTCACGGACGATCACGCCCGGCGCGGACTCCCGGGGTGGCGGCGGGGGCGTCCGGTCCTCCATGCACTCGGCGGCCACCGGCGCACCGACCCGCTTGACCACGAGTCCGCGGACGATCAGCTCCCGGTCGAAGCCGCCGATCCGGGCGCGGACCTCGTCGCCGACCCGCACGGTCTGCGCCGCCTTGGCCCGCTCGCCGTTGACGCGGATGTGGCCCGCCCGGGCCGCGGTCGTCGCGGCGGAGCGCGTCTTGTAGATGCGCACCGCCCAGAGCCACGCGTCCACCCGCACGGCACCGGTCACCGGGATCTGCATCCCCCCAGTCTACGAACGGCGCCCGCTCGCCACCCACCCCGCGGTCCTACACTGGCCGCCGACAAGGAGGTTCCCATGAACCGAGACGACAGCATCTACACCGGAGCGGACGACGCGCTGCGGAGCGGCGACGACCGCATGGTCGCGGCGAACGACAGCTCCGGAGCCGGCGGAACCCGCGGCGACGTCGGCATGAGCACGACGAGCGGCGAGGGCACCGGGGTCCCCACCCGCGGCGCGCCTCCGCAGAGCGGATCCCCGTCCGAGCTGCGCCCCACCGGCTTCCCGCACGCGGGCCTGGAGTTCTCGCTCGTCCCGTCCGGGCACGAGGAGTGGCGGATCGAGCACCCGGGCGGTCGCACCGTCGGCGTCCTCGCCGTCATCTCGCACGCGGGCGAGGAGTCGGAGGCCGTGTTCGTCACGCGCCGCGTCGGCTCCGAGGACGCCGTGGCCGAGGGCACCGACTGGCGCGGCATCGTGTCGGCCGTGATCAACGACGAGGCGGCGGACGAGCGCGAGCCGGTCCAGCTCGACCCCACCGTCGAGCACGTCCGCGGCGGACTGATCAGCCGCGGCCCCGCGGACGTCGACGGCCTCTCCTGAGCGCTCTCTCCTCCGGGACGCCGTCCGCGCTCAGCGCGGGGCGTCCCACGGGGGAGGATCGGAGTCTCAGCGGGCGAGCAGCGCGGCGTTGATCCGGGCCGAGAGGTCGGCGTCGACCCGGCGGTCGGTCCCGTCGACGGCGCGGACGGGAGCGGCGTTGCGCGCGCTCGAGACCAGCCACGCCGCGTCCGCCGCCTCCAGATCGCCCGCGCGCAGCGGACGCACCGCCGTCCCGAGGCCGAGGCCCGGCGCGAGCACGAACAGGTCGGCCTGCGTGGTGCCGGGCAGCAGCCCGAGGCTCGGCGGAGGAGTCACGAGCTCCCCGCCCGCCAGCAGCACGAGGTTCGAGGTCGGCCCCTCGAGCAGGTAGCCGTCGCTCGACACGAACAGGGCGTCGTCGGCACCGCGCCGGGCGGCCTCCCGCGCGGCCGCACGGTTCACCGCGTACGAGAGCGTCTTCGCGCCGGCGAGCAGCCAGGGGGACGTCGACTGCACGTCGGAGCGCAGCCCGCGGTCCAGGAGCACCACGCGCACGCCGTCGCGGCGGGCCGGGCCGAAGTCCGGGCTGGTCTGCACGAAGACGACGCCGGTGGGCCGCCCGCCTTCCTCGACGCCGCGGGTCAGGATCGTCTTCACCATCGCCTCCGCGACGGGCGGGTGCGCGGCCACCGCCGCTCCGATCGCCTCGAGCCAGGCGGCCCGGTCCGGCCGGGGCAGGTCGAGCATCCGGGCCGAGCGCTCGAAGCGGTCCAGGTGCGCGTCGAGCGCCTGCAGCCGTCCGTCGACCAGGTTGATCGTCTCGAACACGCCGTCGCCGCGGGTGAAGCCGAGGTCGGTGACGTCCAGATCGCCGCGCCCGCTCGGATCGATGCGGTGCGCGGGTCCTCCCGGCGAGTGGGCCTCGGCGTCGAGGGAGGGTCGGTCGAGGACGACGAGGGTCTCAGCGGGCATGGGCGGTGCGGTCCTTCCGGCAGCGGCGGCGGGGGGAGAAGCGGAGCAGCGCGATCGTCAGCAGGGCGCCGATCAGGGAGCCGCTGCCGTTCGAGACCAGGTCCTGCACGTCGGAGACGCGGGTCGGCAGCCACAGCAGCTGCGCGGTCTCGACGGCCGCCGACACGGCGAGCCCGATGGCGGCGGCCCACAGGCGGCGCCCCGCCGGCAGCTGCGCGGCGATCAGCGCACCGAGCGGCACGAAGAGCAGCACGTTCGCGGTGAACTCCGCCACGTCGAAGTCGAACCAGCCGGTGAGCGGCGTGGAGGCGAGAAACGCGATGATCCCGCGGATCAGCGCGTTGGGCTCCCCGGCAGGGTAGGGCGCGGGCGTCAGCGTGATCAGGGCGATCAGCGCGAGCCAGGCGAGCGTCGCGAGGCGGAGGGGTCTCGAGCGGCGCATCGTCCGATTCTGCCAGCCCGTCGGGGTCGGGCGCGGCGGGCGCGGTGTGGGAGGCTGGAGGGCATGACCAGCGAGGACCCCGGCGCGGACGCCGTGCTCCCGCGCCACCCCTTCGACGCGTCGCTCGGCGACGGCTGGGTCGAGATCGGCGACGGACGCCGCTTCTGGGGGCGCTTCGGCGCCGCCGGCCTCCTCCTGCGCGATCCGTCGGGACGCGTCCTGCTCCAGCACCGCGTCAGCTGGAGCCATTTCGGGGACACCTGGGGGCTGCCCGGCGGCGCCCGTCACCCCGAGGAGACGGCCTTCGAGGCGGCCCTCCGGGAGTCGGAGGAGGAGGCGGGCGTCCCCGCCGACCTGATCCTGCCCGTGCTCTCCAGCGTCGTCGTGATCGGCCCGTGGAGCTACTCCACCGTCCTGGCCGAGTCCCGCGAGCACTTCACTCCCCGCATCAGCGACGCCGAGAGCACCGAGCTGCGCTGGGTCGCCCCCGAGGACGTCGCCTCCCTGCCGCTGCACCCGGGCTTCGGAGCGGCCTGGCCGGGTCTGCGCGCGCTCGGCTCCTCGATCCCGGTGCTCGTCGTGGACGCCGCCAACGTGGTCGGCTCACGCCCCGACGGCTGGTGGCGCGACCGCGCCGGCGCCGCGGAGCGCCTCCTCGCCTCCCTGGCCCGCCTCGCGGGGGCAGGCGTCCCCGGCCGTCTCCTGGGGATCGACGCCGACACGGTCTGGCCGCGCATCGCCGTGGTGCTCGAGGGAGTGGCGCGCGCCGCCCGTCCGGAGGCGGGCGCTCTCACGGAGCGGCTCACGGTCCACTCGGCCGACGGCTCGGGCGACGACGCGATCGTCGAGCTGGTCGGCGCGCTCGAGACCGCGGTCGTCGTCACGGCCGACCGGGGACTGGCCGCCCGCGTCGAGGCGCTCGGGGCCGCCGTGGTCGGTCCGCGCTCGCTGCTCGACCTCCTCGATCCCGCCCGGGAATAGGCCGCGGGGGCACCCGGTTGCATCCCCCATGGCTACGACTGCGATGACCCTCGACTCCCACGACCAGACGATCGCCGACGGCATCGTCCTCATCGACTTCTGGGCCGACTGGTGCGGCCCGTGCAAGCAGTTCGCTCCGGTCTTCGAGGCCACGAGCGAGAAGAACGCCGACATCACGTTCGCGAAGGTCGACACGGAGGACCAGCAGCAGCTCGCGGCGAGCTACGGCATCTCCTCCATCCCCACCCTCGTGGTGTACCGCGACGGCATCCCGCTGATGGCTCAGCCCGGCGCCCTGCCCGCCCCCGCGCTCGACAACCTGATCGAGCAGGTCCGCGGCCTCGACATGGTCGAGGTGCGCCGCCAGTACGAGGATGCGAAGGCCGCTCAGGAGGCCGGCGCCGCTCCGCAGGCCTGATCCGCGCGGCGCTTCGATCCGCTCCGCAGGCGGGAGGCGCCCGCAGACGCACGAGAACCCCCGGCAGCCGTGAGGCCGCCGGGGGTTCCGTCGTTCCGAGCCGGGATCAGCCGGTGTTCTGCAGCCCCGCCGCGACTCCGTTGACCGCGAGCAGGAGCAGCCGCTGGTTCTGCTCCGTCCCGGATCCGCCCGGGTCGGTGCGGAGCGCCTTCAGTGCGCGCAGCTGCAGGAGCGAGAGCGCGTTGACGTACGGGGTGCGCAGGCGCACGGCACGGCCGAGCACGCGGTGGCCCGTGAGCAGGCTCTCCTCGCCGGTGATCGAGAGCACCCACCGGCGGGTGAGCGCCATCTCGTCGAGCACGAGTCCGGCGAGGTCGTCGCGGGAGTCGAGGGCGAGGTACCGGCGGGCGATGCCCTCGTCGGTCTTCGCGAGCGACATCTCGACGTTGTCGACCATCGTCGTGAACAGCGGCCAGGAGGCGTAGGCCTCGCGGAGCAGGTCGAGGTCGCCGACGGCCTCGAGCGCGCTGCCCAGCCCGAACCAGCCGGTCAGGTTGACGCGGGCCTGGGTCCAGGCGAAGACCCACGGGATCGCTCGCAGGTCCTCGAGCGACTCGACGGAGAGGCCGCGGCGGGCCGGACGCGAGCCGAGGGCGAGCAGGCCCACCTCCTCCTGCGGGGTGACCCGGGCGAACCACGGCGCGAAGCCGTCGGCCTTCACGAGCTCGAAGAAGCGGCGGCGCGACTCGCGGTCCATCGTCGCCGCCACCTCGGCGAAGCGCTCCGCGGCGCCCGCGTTGCGCTCGCCGACCGCGGGGGAGGAGGCGAGCAGCGTCGCTCCCGCCACCTGCTCGATGTGCCGGGTGGCGATGTCCGGGTTGCCGTAGCGGGCGAAGATGACCTCGCCCTGCTCCGTCAGCTTGAAGCGGCCGTCCACCGATCCGGGCGGCTGCGCGAGGACGGCCCGGTTGGCCGGCCCGCCGCCGCGGCCGAGCGCTCCGCCGCGCCCGTGGAACAGCGTGAGCACGATGCCCTCGTCGGCCGCCCACTGCGCGATGCGCGCCTGCGCGTCGTAGAGCGCGAGCGTCGCCGAGACCGGTCCGACATCCTTCGACGAGTCGGAGTAGCCGAGCATCACCTCGAGCCGGTTGCCGGTGGCCGCGAGGCGCGCCTGCACCTGGGGGAGGCGGATCATCTCGGCGAGGATGTCGGTCGAGGCGTCGAGGTCGGCGAAGGTCTCGAAGAGCGGGACCGCGTCGATGATCGGCGGCACGCCGTCGGTCGCCGCCTCGGCCAGTTCGAAGACGGTCCGCAGGTCGTCGGCCGACTGGGTGAAGGAGACGATGTACCGCCTCGCCGCGTCGGTGCCGAAGCGCTCCTGGACCTTCGCGATCGCCCGGAACACCGACAGGACCTCGAGGCCGCGCTCGTCGAGCTCCTCGCCGGCGCGGATCGCGGCGATCGTCTCGCGGTGCACCTTCGAGTGCTGGCGCACCTCGATCTCGGCGAGGTGGAAGCCGAAGGTCTCGAGCTGCCAGACGAAGTCCTGGAGGTCGCCGTAGGCGGCGCGGACGTCCTCGGCCTCGACCAGGGACTCCTGGAGGGTGCGCAGCTCGGCCAGCAGCTCGGCGGCGGCGGAGTAGGCCAGCGGCCCCTCGGACCGGGTCGCGGCCAGGCGCTCGGCCGCGAAGAGCAGGACGCGGCGGTGCGCCTCGTTGGGCGAGCGCTCGGCGATGTCGGCGGCGAGCTCGGGAGCCCGCTCGACGCAGGAGGCCCAGAGCGCCTCGACGGCGGCCGACGGGGGAGTGGTCGACGCGTCGAGGGTCAGCGCGCGGCCCACGCGGCGGGCGACCCGCTCGAGACCCATGAGGACGTGCTCGGAGGCGATGTCCACCGCAGCGAGGGTCGTCTCGGCGGTGACGAAGGGATTGCCGTCGCGGTCGCCGCCGATCCAGGTGCCCAGGCGGACGAAGGCCGGTGCGACCGGAGCCCGGGTGCCCGAGCCATCGCCGAGCAGAGCGTCGTCGAGGCGGCGGTAGACCCGGGGGAGCACCGAGAACAGCGACTCGTCGAAGACGCTCATGGCGGTGCGCACCTCGTCGAGAGGAGTGGGCTTGGACTCGCGCAGCGGAGCGGTGCGCCACAGCGTGTCGACCTCGGCCAGCAGCTTGCGGCGGATCTCCACCAGCACGACGCCGCCCATGCGCGGGTCGTCGCGCTGCTCGAGCAGGTCGCTGATGCGGCGGATGGTCGAGGCCACCGCGCGGCGGCGCGCCTCGGTCGGGTGCGCCGTGAGGACCGGGCGGAACTCCAGTCGTGACAGGCGCGCGAACGCCTCGTCCTCCCCGAGCTCCCCGGTCAGCCGGCGCATCGAGGCGAGGATCGAGTCCTCGGGCGACTGCGCACCGGCGTCGGCCTCGCGCCGGCGCAGCACGCGGACGCGGTGGAACTCCTCCGCCACGTTGACGAGGTGGAAGTAGCAGGTGAACGCCCGGGCGACCTCCTCGGCGCGCTCGAGCGTGAGCGAGGCGACGAACTCCTCCGCCTCCGCGGTCCCGGCGGCGTCGCCGCTGTCGTAGGCGCTGATCGTGAGCGCGCGCAGGCGCTCCACGTCCTCGTAGAGGGAGGGCTCGCCCGACTCGCGGAGCACCTGGCCGAGCAGCTCGCCCAGCAGGTGGACGTCGGCGCGGATCCTCTCGTCGAGCGGAGGCGCGGTCGTCCCGTCGGCGGAGGAGGGGGCGGTGGCGGAGGCGGGTGCTGCGGTCGCGGCGGACGCGTCGAAGAACGGAGGCACGGGAGAGACCTTAGCGGCGGTGCGTATCGAGCACATGACGCCTGCGTCACGATCCGAACTGGAATGATCGAGAGGTGACCGTGACAACCGCACCCCCCGCTCCCGCCGTCCAGACCGAGCAGGCGGCACCCCATGTCGTCGTGCTGTTCGGCGCCGTCGGCGACCTGGCCCGGCGCAAGCTCATCCCGGGGATGGCCCACCTCGCGCTCTCCTCCCTCGCACCGGACCTGCAGATCGTCGGCACCTCGCTCGAGGAGCACGACGACGCCTCGTTCCGCGCCTTCGCGAAGCTGGCCTACGACGAGTTCGGGAGCCGCTCCCTGACGCCGGCGCAGTGGGACGAGTTCGCGTCCAAGCTCCGCTACGTCCCGCAGTCCGCCGGCCCGGCCGCGCTGGCCGCCGCCGTGACCGACGCCGAGGCGGTCCTCGGCCCGGACGTGAGCCGGCTGCACTACCTCAGCGTCCCGCCCAGGGCAGCTCTCTCCGTCGTGCGGATGCTCGCCGAGGCCGGGCTGGTCGAGCGCTCGCGGATCATCATGGAGAAGCCGTTCGGCGTCGACCTCGAGAGCGCGGTCGTCCTCAACGCGGAGCTCCACGAGACCTTCAGCGAGGAGCAGATCTTCCGGATCGACCACTTCCTCGGCAAGGAGCCGGCGCAGAACATCCTCGCCTTCCGCTTCGCCAACGGCCTCTTCGAGCCCATCTGGAACCGCAACTTCATCGATCACGTCCAGATCGACATCCCCGAGCGCCTCACGCTCGACCGTCGCGCCGAGTTCTACGAGTCCACCGGCGCGTACAAGGACATGGTCGTCACCCACCTCTTCCAGGTGCTGGCGTTCATGGCGATGGAGCCGCCGACCGCGCTGGAGCCCCAGGCCATCAGCGAGGAGAAGAACAAGGTCTTCCGCTCGATGCGTCCGCTGAACCCCGAGAACGTGGTGCGCGGCCAGTACATCGGCTACCGCGACGAGCCGGGCGTCGCCGCCGACTCCGAGACCGACACCTTCGTCGCGCTCAAGTGCGAGATCGACAACTGGCGCTGGGCGGGAGTGCCGTTCTACCTCCGCACCGGCAAGCGGATGGCGGAGGGCCAGCGCATCATCTCGATCGCGTTCCGCGAGCCCCCGAAGAGCATGTTCCCGCAGGGCTCCGGAGTCGGTGCCCACGGCCCGGACCACCTCACCTTCGACCTGGCGGACGCCTCGAAGGTCTCGCTCTCGTTCTACGGGAAGCGCCCCGGTCCCGGCATGCGGCTCGACAAGCTGAGCATGCAGTTCGCGCTCCAGGAGACCGACCGCGCGGGCGACGCGCTCGAGGCCTACGAGCGCCTGATCCTCGACGCGATGCGCGGAGACCACACGCTGTTCACCACCGCGGAGGGCATCGAGCGGCTCTGGGAGGTCTCCGCGCCGCTCCTGCAGGATCCGCCGCCCGTCCGTCTCTACGCGCCCGGCTCCTGGGGGCCGAACGCCATCCACCAGCTGATCGCGCCGCACGCCTGGCGCCTGCCGTTCGAGCGGGTCTGGCGCGACAAGCGCTGACCACGCCGCCGTGCGCCCCGCCTAGGCTGGGCGCATGGCGCGCACCGGTGAGGACCGGATCTGGACGGTCCCGAACGTCCTCAGCATGGTGCGCCTCGCCCTGGTGCCGGTGTTCCTCGTGCTCGTGGTCCTCGGCGAGGACGCGCTCGCGCTCCTGACCCTCGTGGTCTCGAGCCTCACCGATTACCTCGACGGCTGGATCGCGCGCCGCTTCGACCAGATGACGCGCCTCGGCCGCGTCCTTGATCCGGCCGCCGACCGCCTCTACATCTTCGCCACCGTCCTGGGCCTCGCGGCCCGCGGACTGGTGCCCTGGTGGCTGGTCGCCGTGCTGCTCGCCCGCGACTTGATGCTCGTGGTCCTGGCGGTCGTCCTGGCGAACAACGGCTACGGACCGCTTCCCGTGCACCACCTGGGGAAATTCGCGACCTTCTGCCTCTTCTACGCGCTCCCGCTGATCATGCTGGGGCAGGCGTTCCCGGCCCTCGCGCCCGCCTCGCTCCCCATCGCCTGGGCCTTCGCGCTGTGGGGCGCGTTCCTCTACTGGTGGGCCGGGATCGTCTACGCCGTCCAGACGCGGGACCTCGTCCTGGGGGTCCGCACAGGTGCTCAGGGGTCCGACGAGGGTCACGATTCGGATACGCTGACCTGATAGGAGGTACGTCTTGGTCGAGCCCGTCGGTGGAGCATCATCCGCCCAGCACAATTCCGTTCCCGGTGAGCCGTCGACGGAGACGACTCTGACGTTCACCGACGACATCGGTGCCCAGCTCGCCGCTCTCGACAACCGCGCGTCCCGCGAGGAGGCCGAGGCCGTCGGGGCTCTGCCCTCGGGATCCGCGCTGCTGGTCGTGCGCCGCGGACCGAACACCGGCGCCCGCTTCCTCCTCGACACCGACTCCACGACGGTCGGCCGTCACCCCGATGCGGGCATCTTCCTCGACGACGTCACGGTCTCGCGCCGGCACGCCGAGTTCGTCCGCCGGGGCACGGCGTTCGAGGTCCACGACCTCGGCTCCCTGAACGGCACCTACTTCGACGGGGTCCGGATCGAGTCCGCGATCCTCACCGACGGCTCCGAGGTGCAGGTCGGCAAGTTCCGACTCACCTTCTACGCGTCCCGCGCCGACCTCGTCGCCGCTCCGGACGCGTGAGCCGTGGGCCGCTCCTCCGCGCGCGCCCTTTCCACCGGCTCCGCCGCTCTGCTGAGCATCGGGCAGGTGCTGGCCAGGCTGACCACTGAGTTCCCGGACGTCACCCCGTCCAAGCTGCGCTTCCTCGAGGAGCAGGGGCTCGTCTCGCCGGCCCGCACCGACTCCGGCTACCGCAAGTTCTCGGGCTCCGACGTCGAGCGGCTCCGGATGATCCTCGCGCTGCAGCGCGACCACTACCTCCCCCTCAAGGTCATCCGCGGGTACCTCGACGACATCGACGCCGGGCGCGAGCCCGCCCTGCCGGCCGGTGTCGGGGGTCCGAGCGCCTCGCTCCTCGGCCCCGCCACGCGCTTGACCCGCGAGGGCCTCGCGGCCGAGTCCGGTGCCACGCCCGCTCTCGTCCAGGAGGCCATCGCCGCCGGGCTCGTGCGGGGCGGCGACGTGTTCGGGGACGAGGCCGTGACGACGCTCAAGGCGCTCGTCGACCTCGGCCGATCGGGTATCGAGCCCCGTCACCTCCGACCGCTCCGCGTCGCCGTCGAGCGCGAGATGTCGCTCATCGAGAGCGTCGTCGCCTCCAGCGCCCGCCGCGGAGAGGCGTCCGGCTCCGCCGGTGCTGCCGAGAACGCGGTGGGGCTCGCGACCCAGCTGGGCACGATCCGCGGGGCGATGGTGCGCAGCGCCCTCTCGCGGATCGCCCGCTCGTGAGGGCCGCGCCGCCGGCCGACGGGCGGCCCGTGCGACACGCCGCGGCGCCGAGGCCGATGTCGTTTACTCGGCCTGCGCCGGTCGGTACGGTAGGGAGCGCGTTCGGAGGATCCGGCGTCCGGATCCGAGAGGCACAGGGATGAGAGAAGTCAGCCGCGACGTCAGCGGCCAGCGCGACCTCGTCCTGTTCACCGACGGACTGCCCGAGCTCGACGCCGACGCGGGCTACCGCGGGGCCGTCGCGGCGCGCGCCGCGGGGATCACCTACCGGCAGCTCGACTACTGGGCGCGGACCGAGCTCGTCGAGCCCACCGTGCGCGGCGCGTCCGGCTCCGGAACGCAGCGCCTCTACGGCTTCCGCGACATCCTCGTGCTGAAGCTGGTCAAGCGCCTGCTCGACACCGGGATCTCGCTCCAGCAGATCCGCACGGCGGTCAACCAGCTCCGCGAGTCCGGGGTCGACGACCTCGCGCAGACGACCCTGATGAGCGACGGCGCGAGCGTCTACCTCTGCACCTCGAACGACGAGGTCATCGACCTGCTCAGCCGCGGCCAGGGCGTCTTCGGCATCGCCGTCGGCAAGGTCCTCCGCGAGGTCGAGTCGAGCCTCGTCGAGCTCGACCACCAGTCGGTCGACCCGGGCGACGAGCTCGCCCAGCGCCGCGCCTCCCGCCGCGTCGGCTGACCGCCCACCTCTCGCAGGTCGACCGCGGCCCCGGGAACTCCCGGGTCCCCTCCGCACGCTCAGCCGATCAGGAGCGGACCCGCCTGCAGCCGCGCTGTGCGAGCAACGGGCGCCATCCGAGTCTGACCGTGCTGATCGAGTGGCGGGCCCCGCCCGCGTGAACCGTCCGCCGGACGCGAGCTCCCCGCCGATCACGCCCGCTCACCCTGCTGGTCCGATGACGGGCTCCGTCCGTGTCCCGCCCTGCGGATCCGACGATGGGCTCCGCCCGCGCATCGAGAGTCCGCGCTGAACTCCGACGCCGAGCGTCCGCCGGCGCCGTCCCTGGCACTCCTCGGGCACCGAGCATCGCCCGCGTCCCGAGACCTCGAGCCGGAGAAGTCCGGCGGACCCGCCGGCCCTAGGTCGCGGCGGGGACCTGCTCGCCGATGCGACCGGTGCGGATCACGCGGTCGAGCAGCAGGTCGAAGTTGTGCGCCATCTCCTGAGCGCTCTCCCCGGGCCAGACATGCACGGGCTTCGCCGCGCCCTGCGCCTGCTGGAGGGAGGTGCGCTCCGGGAGCTGCGGGCTGAGCACGAGCGGTCCGAACATGTCGCGCAGCTCCTTGATCCGGAACTGGTGCTCCAGCGACTGGACGCGGGCGCGGTTGACGATGATGCCCAGCGGCTGGAGGCGCGGGCTGAGTCCGCGGCGGATCTCCTCGATCGCCCGGAGCGCTCGGTCGGCGGCGGCCACCGAGAACAGGCCCGGCTCCGTGACGACGGCGACGCGGTCGCTCGCGGCCCAGGCCGTGCGGGTCAGGGCGTTGAGCGAGGGGGCGCAGTCGATCAGCACGAGGTCGTAGTCGGCCTCGACGCTCGCGAGGGCCTCCTCGAGCTTCCAGATGTCGCGGATGCTGGGGTGCGGCCCGTCGAAGTTGATCGCGGAGGGGCTGCCGATCAGCACGTCGATCGTGCCGTGGTGCTCCTTGGTCCAGCCGGAGGGGGCGATCGCCGAGCGGACGATCTTCTCCTTCGGCGACGTCAGGACGTCGGCGATGTTGAGGTGGCCGGCGACGTTGATGTCCATTCCGGTCGACACGTCGGACTGGGGATCGAGGTCGACGACCAGCGTTCGCAGGCCCTTCGAGAACGCCGCGGATGCAAGGCCGAGCGTCACCGTGGTCTTGCCGACGCCGCCCTTGAGGGAGCTCACGCTGAGTACATGCATGGCTGACTACTTTACGTTCCTCCGGGCGGCAGAACCTAACCGTTCGCTGCACGCGCCGTCCGCGCCGCCTCCGGAAGCGGGCCGCACTAGCAGTCGGAGCGCGCTCCGACCAAGCCGCCCGGCGCGACCCGGGCCCGCCGGTACACTCGTCCTGAGCGGAAGGAGGCTCGTTCGCATGGATGAGCGCAACGACGAACAGCCCGACACCGGCACCGGTCCCACGCCGCGGACCGCCATGGACGCGGCTCGGGAATCGGGTCAGTACTCCCCGCGAGCGAGCGACACCGCTCCGACCCTCCTGCCCGACGGCGTGCGGATCACCCCGCCCGGCCCGCGGCGCCGCTCCACCGCCCCCGCTCCGGTCGAGGACGAGGACGCGATCGACGTCGGCCGCCTCGGCCTGCCGCCCTCGCGCTCGCACGCTCTCGTGCCCCCGGAGCCGAGTCCTGCTCCGACCCCCTCACCGGCTCCCGCTCACCCGTCCGGCGCGAACGGACCGGTCTCGGCGGGGATCCCCGCCCGAGCGGAGTCCGCCGAGAAGCCCGCGGCGTCCGAGTCCGCGGGGGAGCCCGCCGCCGTCCCCACGCGCCGCGACCGCCTCCGCGCCGAGTCCTCGAGCGCCGCTCCCGCCCCGTCCGCGCCGAGCGCCGCCGTCCCCGAGTCGGCGTCGATGCTCACCCCGGACAGGCTCCTGGAGGTCAACCGCAAGACCCGTCCCGCTCCCACGGGCGGCTGGCACCGCTTCCTCTACGGCCTGACCTTCCACACGGTCAACCTCGGCGACTCCGCGAAGGTGAAGGCGTGGAAGGCGATGGACGAGCGGATCGGCCGGCAGTTCGAGGGCGGCACCCGCTTCGTCCCGGTCATGACCCGCAAGGGCGGCGTCGGCAAGACCACGGTCACGACGCTCCTGGGCATGGCCCTCGCCGACGCGCGCGAGGACCGCATCATCGCGGTCGACGCGAACCCCGACCGCGGCACCCTGGCCGAGCGCGTCCCCAAGCAGACGCGGGCGACCGTCCGCGATGTCGTGAACCGCGCGGCCGGCGTGACCGGGTTCACCGAGTTCTCGACGATGGTCTCCCGCGACGAGACCCGCCTCGACGTCCTCGCCTCCGACACCGACCCGCAGCTCTCCGAGGCCTTCGACGAGGACGACTACAACGTGGTCGCCGATCTGGTCGAGCGCTTCTACTCGATCATGCTCACCGACTGCGGCACGGGCATCGTGCACTCGGTGATGCGGCCCACGCTGCAGCGCGCCGACACAGTGGTGATCGTCTCGGGCGGCAGCGTCGACGAGGCCCGCCTGGCCTCCGAGACCCTCACCTGGCTGGACGCGAACGGCTACGGCGCCCTGGTGCGCAACGCGGTCGTCGCGCTCAACACGGCGACGCAGGGCACGAGCCTGGTGAAGCTGGAGGAGATCGAGTCGCACTTCCGCTCCCGCGTCCGCGACATCGTCCGCATCCCCTACGACCCGGTGCTCGCCGCCGGCTCCGTGGTGAAGTGGGAGCAGCTGCGCGAGGGCACGAAGGACGCCGCACGCCTGCTCGCCGCGCTCGTGGTCGAGGGCATGCCGGTCCGACGTGTCTGAGCCCCGGGGCTCCGGGGCGGCGTCCGCCGCGCACCAGGACCGCACCGACGGGCCCGACGCGTCCACCGACGCCTTCGACCTGATCGTCGTCGGGGCCGGCTCCGGCAACTCGATCGTCGGTCCGGAGTTCGACGGCCTGCGGGTCGCGATCCTCGACGACGGGGAGTGGTTCGGCGGCACCTGCCTCAACGCCGGCTGCATCCCGACCAAGATGTTCGTCCACGTCGCCGACGTGGTCACCGACGTCGACCAGGGCGGCCCGATCGGCGTCCACTCCCGCCTCCGCCGCCCCGAGTGGGCCGAGGTGCGCGACCGTGTGTTCGGCCGGATCGACGCGATCAGCGAGGGCGGTTTCGAGTACCGCGATCAGCGCTCCCCGAACGTGACCGTCCTCCGCGAGAGCTTCGGCTTCGAGGCGCTCGGAGACGGCGACCGCCCGCACGTCCTCGTCAGCGCCAGCGGTGCCCGCATCAGTGCTCCGCAGGTGGTCGTGGCCGCCGGCTCGCGGCCCAGGCCGCTCCTCGCCGCGTACGAGCCCGACCCCCGCATCCAGGACTCCTCCTCGGTCATGCGGCTCGACGAGCTCCCCGAGCGGATGCTCATCCTCGGCGGCGGCGCCGTGGCCGTCGAGTTCGCCCACGTCTTCTCCTCCTTCGGCACGGCCGTGACCGTCGCCGTCCGCGGCGACCGCCTCCTCCGCGCCCTCGACGAGGACGTCTCGCGCCGGTTCACCGGGATCGCCGCCGAGCGGTACACGGTGCTCACCGGAGTGAGCGCCGAGAGCGTCGACGCCCGCCCTGACGGGCTCCGCGTCGCCCTCAGCGACGGCACGACGGTCGAGACCGACCTGCTGCTCGTCGCGATCGGCCGCGACCCCAACAGCGACACGGTCGCCGCCGCCTCCGTCGGGATCGATCTGCACGAGGACGGCCGGATCAGCGTCGACACCGAGCAGCGCGTCCTCTCCGGCGGACGCCCCGTGCCCGGCCTCTTCGCCCTCGGCGACGTGTCGTCGCGCTGGCAGCTCAAGCACGTCGCCAACCACGAGGCGCGCCTCGTGGCGCACAACCTCCTGCACCCGGGCGAGCTGCTCTCCGACACCCTCTCGCCGGTGCCCGGCGCGATCTTCGCCCACCCGCAGATCGCCCACTTCGGGCTCACCGCGGCCGAAGCGCGGGACCAGGGCCTGGACGTCGTCACCGTCACCCAGGAGTACGGCTCCACCGCCTTCGGCTGGGCGCTCGAGGACGACTCCAGCGCCTGCCTCCTGGTCGTCGGACTCGACGGCGCCCTCCTCGGCGCGCACATCATCGGGCCGCAGGCCAGTATCCTCATTCAGCCGCTCGTCCAGGCCGCCAGCGCCGGCACCGGCATCCGCGGACTCGCCCGCAGCCAGTACTGGCCGCACCCCGCAGCGAGCGAAGTCGTCGAGAACGCCCTCCTGAGCGCGGAGGAGGCCCTGAGGGAGCGCACCACATGACCGAACGCCAGATCCGCATCTTCGGGGACCCGGTGCTGAAGACCCCGTCCACGACCATCGAGACGGTCGACGCCGGCGTCCGCGGCCTCGTCGAGGACCTCGTCGACAGCGTCCGGCCGCCCGGACGCGCCGGCGTCGCAGCCCCCCAGATCGGCGTCAACCTCCGCGCCTTCAGCTACAACGTCGACGGCGTCATCGGGTACATCCTCAACCCCGAGATCATCGAGCTCAGCGGAGACCCGCGACCGGTCGACGAGGGCTGCCTCTCCGTCCCGAACCTCTGGTACCCCGCGATCCGCTACCCGCACGCGAAGGTCCGCGGCACCGACCTCGACGGCAACGAGATCGTCCTCGAAGGCGACGGCCTCATGGCCCAGGCCCTCCAGCACGAATGCGACCACCTCGACGGACGCCTCTACCTCGACCGCCTCTCCCAGGACGACCGCCGCGCCGCCATGAAGGCCGTCCGGGAATCCGACTGGTTCTGAGTTGGATTCCGAGCCGGTCCTTGCCCGGCTCGGCGCGGTCGGCTTTTCGAGGTGGGCGCGTTCGGTGGAGCGTCGTGCGTTCCGCCGACGGTGAAGCGCTGGCACGCGCTTCACCGGATACGGCTGCGTTGAGGGGGGAGCCGGTCCCTGCCCGGCCCGGCGCGGTCGGCTCAGCGAGGTGGGGGCGTTCTGTGGAGCGTCGGGCGTTCCGCCGACGGGAAAGCGCTGGGACGCGCTTTCCCGGATACGGCTGTGTCGAGGGGAGCCGGTCCTTGCCCGGCTCCGCGCGGTCGGCCTTTCGAGGTGGGCGCGTTCCGAGGAGCGTCGGGCGTTCCGCCGACGGGATAGAGCTGGGCGCGCTTTCTCGGAGTCGGCTGCGATCGGGACGGCCTGCTGGTGACGCGGGGAGAGCGCGGGGTCAGCGGAGGGAGATGCCCTCGGTGGCGGGGGCGGCGGAGTAGACGGCGGCGATGGTGTCGGCGAAGTCGGCGAGGATGACGTTGCGCTTGATGCTCATCTTCGGAGTCAGGTGACCGCTCGCCTCCGAGAACTCGGTCGGGAGGATCACGAACTTCCGGATCGACTCTGCACGGGAGACGCGTTCGTTCGCCGCGTCGACGGCCCGCTGCACCTCGGCCAGAACGACCGGGTTCACGGCCGCGTCCTCGAGTGACAGGCCCTTGTCCTGCCCGTTGTTGGCGAGCCACGTCGGCAGCATCTCGGAGTCGAGCGTGACCAGAGCGGCGATGAACGGGCGCTGATCGCCGACGACGACGACCTGGCCGACCAGCGGGTTCGCGCGGATCGGATCCTCCAGCGCCGCCGGAGCGACGTTCTTGCCGCCGGCGGTGACGATGATCTCCTTCTTCCGCCCGGTGACGCGCAGGTACCCGTCCTCGTCCAGGGTTCCGAGGTCGCCCGTGCGGAACCACTCGCCGTCGAACGACTCGGCCGTCGCCGCCTCGTTGTTCCAGTAGCCGCCGAAGACGTCGATGCCGCGCACCTGGATCTCGCCGTCGCCCGCGATCCGGATCGAGACCCCGGGCATCGCCGGGCCCACCGAGCCGATCTTGAACCGCTCGGTGCGGTTGACCGTGGCGGGCGCCGTCGTCTCCGTGAGGCCGTAGCCCTCGAGGATCTTGATGCCGAGGCTGTGGAAGAAGTGCCCGAGCCGGTCTCCCAGCGGCGCCGAGCCGGACACGGCGAAGCGGACGTTCCCGCCCATGGCGGTGCGCAGCTTCGAGTACACGAGCCGGTCGAAGAGGAGGAACTGCAGCTTCAGCGCGAGCGGCACCGAGCCCGCCTCGAGCGCCATCGAGTGGGCGACGGCGACGTCGGCCGCGCGGCGGAAGATCTTCCCCTTCCCCCCGGCCTCGGCCTTCTGCTCGGCGGAGTTGTAGACCTTCTCGAACACGCGCGGCACGGCCAGGAGGAACGTCGGCTTGAAGGACGCGAGCGAGGGGAGCAGCTGCCTGGTGTCGGCCTGGTGCCCCACCTTCACCCCGCCGTGCACGCAGAGGATCGCGATGAAGCGGGCGAACACGTGCGCGGTGGTGATGAACAGCAGCGTCGACGCGCCGGGCTGGTGGATCAGCTCCGTCAGGGCGACCGCCGAATTGCGGCTGAGCTCGACGAAGTTCGAGTGCCGGATGATGCAGCCCTTGGGGCGGCCGGTGGAGCCGGAGGTGTAGATGATCGTCGCGATGTCGGTGCCGGTCGCCAGCGAGCGGCGGCGCTCGATCTCGGCATCCGGCACGTCGATGCCGCGGGCGACGAGCTTGTCCAGATCGCCCAGCCCGATCTGCCAGGCGAGGCGGACCTCGGGAAGGTCGGCGCGGATCTCGTCGAAGCGGGCGAAGTGCTCGGGGGTCTCGACGATCACGGCGTGCGCGCCGGAGTCGGCGAGGTTCCACTGCACCTGCGCGGGGGAGGAGGTCTCGTACACCGGGACGAGGACCCCGCCGGCGAACCAGACGGCGAAGTCGATCAGCGTCCACTCGTAGCGCGTCTTGCAGATCAGCCCGACCTTCTCGCCCGGCTCGAGGCCGGCGGCGACGAAGCCCTTCGCGAGGGCCGTGACCTGGTCGAGGAACTCCTGCGCCGTCACATCGCGCCAGCCGTCGCCGTCGGGCAGCGCGAAGAGCGGGCGATCGGGCGTCTCGCGGACGCGGTCCAGCAGGAGGGCGGTCGTATTGGCCTGGGGATCGGCCGGAACCACCAGGGGGGAATCGAACTGGTCCACGGCAACTCCTTCGGTACCTGAATGAACGTCGTCTCCACCCTACCGGCGCGGCGCAAGCTGTGGATCCGTTCAGGGTAACGATCCAGCGGTGGCTCCGCGAGGAGGGCCGACACGCGTCGCCGGGACTCGCCGCTGAGCCGCATCGGAGCACTCGCGGTCACTACACTCGTCCTGGCCGCCGCTCAGGGCGGCCCGCCGACGCTGCCGCGCCGGTGGCGACGGGAAGGCGGTTCGCGTGCACGCGATCGGGATCGACATCGGCGGCACGAAGATCGCCGGAGCCCTGGTCGACGAGTTCGGGGGGATCCTCCGCGAGGACCGTCGGCCCACGCCCGCCGGGCACCCCGAGCTGATCGTCGACGTCGTGGTCGAGATGGTCGAGCATCTGCGCTCCGGTCTGCTCCCGGGAGACGTCTCCGCGGTCGGAGTCGCCGCCGCCGGCTTCATCGACGCCTCGCAGTCGATCGTCTACTACGCCCCGAACATCAACTGGCGCAACGAGCCCTTCCGCGAGAAGCTCTCGGCCCGCATCGACCTGCCGATCATCATCGAGAACGATGCGAACGCCGCCGGCTGGGCCGAGTTCCGCTACGGCTCGGGCCGCCTCGTCAGCGACATGCTGATGCTCACCATCGGCACCGGAGTGGGTGGCGCGATCGTCATCAACGACCGGCTCCTGCGCGGCGGCTTCGGCGCAGCGGCCGAGATCGGGCACATGCGCGTCGTCCCCGGAGGCCTGCCCTGCGGCTGCGGCGCCCGCGGCTGCATCGAGCAGTACGGCTCGGGCCGCGCGCTCCAGCGCTTCGCCGGCGAGCTGGCCGACGCGGGCGGGATCGGCCAGGGCATCGCCGACGCCCGCGCCCGCAACGGCGGCGAGCTGAACGGCCACCTCATCTCCGAGCTGATCACCGCCGGCGACCTCGGCGCCCTCGCGGCGCTGCGACAGCTCGGCCACTGGCTGGGCGAGGCGGCGGCCAGCCTGAGCGCCGTCCTCGACCCGCAGATGTTCGTCATCGGCGGCGGAGTGGCGCAGGCGGGCGACCTCCTGCTGGACCCCATCCGCCAGGCCTACCTCGACAACCTCCCCGCCCGGGGCTACCACCCCGAGCCCGAGTTCCGCATCGCGGAGCTCGTCAACGACGCGGGAGTCGTGGGGGCCGCCGACCTGGCGCGCCTGCACGCGAGCTCCCTCTAGCGGCACCCGCCGCACCCGATCCGCCGCACCGCCGAGGAGCCCGATGTTCTACTGGTTCATGAAGCACATCGTCGCGGGCCCGCTCCTGAAGACGATCTTCCGGCCGTGGGTGGTCGGTGCCGACAAGGTGCCGCAGAACGGCGGCGTGATCCTCGCGAGCAACCACCTCTCCTTCATCGACTCCGTGATCCTCCCGCTGGTGATCGAGCGGAACATGGTCTTCCTCGCCAAGAGCGACTACTTCACCGGCAAGGGCCTCAAGGGCTGGGCGACGCGGACGTTCTTCACCGCCACGGGGATGCTGCCCATCGACCGCTCCGGTGGCAAGGCGTCGGAGGCCTCGCTCAACACGGGCCTCCGCGTCCTCGCGGGCGGCCACGCCCTGGGCATCTATCCCGAGGGCACGCGCAGCCCCGATGGCCGCATGTACCGCGGCCGCACCGGTGTCGCGCGCATGGTCCTCGAGGCCCGCGTGCCCGTCATCCCGGTCGCCATGATCGACACCGCGCGCATCATGCCCATCGGCAAGCGCCTGCCGAAGCTGGGCCGCATCGGCATCGTCTTCGGGGAGCCGCTCGACTTCAGCCGCTTCGAGGGCATGGAGGGCGACCGGTTCATCCTCCGCTCGATCACCGACGAGATCATGTACGAGCTCCTCGCCCTGAGCGGCCAGGAGTACCTCGACGTCTACGCGACCTCGGTCAAGGAGAAGCGCGCGGCCCTCACCCGCTGAGCGCCCGCTCGACGCCGGGGCCCCCTCCCGGCCGAGCGCCCTGCCAGGCGATAAGCTCGTCAACCGCTGCCGTCCGTCCGGACGGCGGCCCTCCGCGCGCCGCTGGCGCCCGTCAGAACCGGGAACACCCTCGTGGTCATCGATCCGAACGAACCGTACGTCCTCGCCGCCCCCTCCGTGGTCGCCGGCCTGGACTATTGGCGCGAGCTCGAGATCAAGCAGCAGCCGCAGTGGCCCGATGCGGAGGCCGTGCGAGCGGCGTCCGCCGAGGTGGCCGCGCTCCCTCCGCTGGTGTTCGCCGGCGAGGTGGACCAGCTGCGCGAGCGTCTCGGAGCCGCGGCCCGCGGCGAGGCGTTCCTCCTGCAGGGCGGCGACTGCGCCGAGACCTTCGCCGGAGCGACCGCCGAGCAGATCCGGAACCGCGTCAAGACCGTGCTGCAGATGGCCGTCGTCCTGACCTACGGCGCGAGCATGCCCGTCATCAAGATGGGCCGGATGGCCGGCCAGTTCGCGAAGCCGCGCTCGAGCGACCTCGAGACCCGCGGCGACGTGACCCTGCCCGCCTACCGCGGCGACATCGTCAACGGCTACGACTTCACCCCGGAGTCGCGCGCCGCGGACCCGCGCCGCATCGTGCAGGGCTACCACACCGCCGCCTCGACGCTGAACCTCATCCGCGCCTTCACGCAGGGCGGATTCGCCGACCTGCGCCTCGTCCACTACTGGAACAAGGGCTTCACCGAGAACCCGCAGAACCAGCGCTACGAGCAGCTGGCCCGCGAGATCGACCGCGCGGTCAAGTTCATGGTGGCGTGCGGGGCCGACTTCGAGGGCATGAAGCGCACCGAGTTCTACACCGGCCACGAGGGCCTGCTGATGGACTACGAGCGCCCCATGACGCGCATCGACTCGCGGACCGGCACGCCGTACAACACCTCCAGCCACTTCATCTGGATCGGCGAGCGCACCCGCGAGCTCGACGGCGCGCACGTCGACTTCCTGTCGCGGGTGCGCAACCCGATCGGCGTGAAGCTCGGCCCGTCGACCACGCCCGAGACGATGCTCGAGCTGATCGACAAGCTCGACCCCGAGCGGGAGCCCGGGCGCCTCACCTTCATCACCCGCATGGGTGCCGGGAGGATCCGCGACGCCCTCCCGCCGCTGCTCGAGGCCGTCAAGCGGAGCGACGCCCTGCCGCTGTGGGTGACCGATCCGATGCACGGCAACGGGCTGACGACCCCGACCGGCTACAAGACCCGTCGCTTCGACGACGTGGTCGACGAGGTCAAGGGCTTCTTCGAGGCGCACCGCGCCGCGGGGACGCACCCGGGCGGCATCCACGTCGAGCTCACAGGCGACGACGTCACCGAGTGCCTCGGCGGCTCGGAGCACATCGACGAGGCGACGCTCGCCACCCGGTACGAGTCGGTCTGCGACCCCCGCCTCAACCACATGCAGTCGCTCGAGCTCGCGTTCCTCGTGGCGGAGGAGCTCCGGGGCCGCGCGATCTGATCCGACCCCGACCGCCGGTCGAGTCCCCGCCGAGGGGCTCGACCGGCGGCGTCAGGTCGTGATGGTGATCGACAGCTGGATCGTCGTGCCGCGCTGCACGAGATCGCCGGCCTTGTTGGACTGGTTCGTGACCTTGGTCAGCTCGTTCGGCGCCGCGTCGATCAGCGGGCCGAGCGTCGTCAGGGAGTAGCTCCACGACAGGTCCGCCGCCTCGAGGGCCGCCTTCGCCTCGTCGCGGTTCATCCCCACGACGTTCGGCACGGCGACGGGCTCGGGCCCCTTCGACACGACGACCGAGACGGTGTCGCCGGTCGCGGCGGGCGCCTCCGGGTTCGCCTGCGTGAGGACGACGCCCGCGGCCACGGTGTCGCTCCAGTCCTCGCCGCTGCGGTCGAGGGCGAGACCGGCCGCCTCCGCCTTCGCCGTCGCGTCGTCGATCGAGAGGCCGACGACGTTCGGGATCGGTCCGAGACTCACCACCATCGCGATGGTGCTGGTCTCGGACATCGTCTCGGGCAGTGCCGATCCGTCAGGCAGCGAGGCGGAGACGACCACACCCGCGTCGACGTCGGCGTCGAAGATCTTCGAGACGTCGCCGACGGTGAAGGAGCCGCCCGTCACCGCGGCGGCAGCGTCGGCCTCCGAGAGGCCGGCGAGCGACGGGACCGGCAGCTGGCGCGGCCCGCTCGAGACGGTCAGCGTGATGACGGAGCCCTTGTGCACCCCCTGCCCGCCGGGCGGATCGGAGCTCACCACCGTCCCCGCGGGCACGGTGAGGTCGGGCGTCTCCTGCGGCTGCACCTCGAAGCCCTGCGCCTGCAGCTGGGCCGTCGCGTCCTGCTGCGACTGGCTGACGACGTTCGGGATCGACACGATCGCGCCGGGTCCCTCGCCGAACCACCAGGCCGTCCCGCCGCCGATGAGCGCCAGGAGGAGGACGACCACCGTGAGCAGGACGCCGCGGCGCCGTCGGACGCGGCGCCTGCTCGCGAGCCGGGCGACGGTGTCGTCGTCCTCGTCGACCACGAGCACCGCTCCGGGGGCCGGCGCCGGGTCGAAGACCGAGGTCTGCCCGGGCTCCGCCGTATCGAAGACGGCCGTCGCGGGCGCCGGATCGGCGACGGGCGCCGGGAGCGAGGTGACCGCCTGCGTGTCGCCGCGGCGGTCGCTCGGTGTGATGCCCATGAGTCGCTCGGCCTCGAGCAGCTGCGCGAGCATGACGCCGGCGTCGCGGGGCCGCAGGTCCGGGTCGCGCTCGGTCGCCCAGAGGACGAGCTCGTCGAGCGAGGTGGGGACGGAGGCGACCGTCGCGCTGGGGTACGGGACGGAGTCGTTCGCGTGCTGGTACGCGATCTGCATCGGCTGCTCGCCCGTGAAGGGCTGCTCTCCGGTGAGCATCTCGTAGATCATGATCCCGATGGCGTAGATGTCGCTGCGGGTGTCGGCGGTGCCCCGCGTGACCAGCTCGGGGGAGAGGTAGGCGATCGTGCCGAGGAGGGCCTGGCCGGAGGCGGTGTTGGCGGAGGCGGCGCGCGCGAGGCCGAAGTCGCCGATCTTGATCCGGCCGTCGTCGGCGAGGAGCACGTTCTCGGGCTTGAGGTCGCGGTGGAGGATCCCGGCGCGGTGCGCGGCGGCGAGACCCGAGAGCACGGAGTGCATGATGTCGACGACCTGCTGGGCGGTCAGCCGGCCGCGCTCCTTGAGCAGGTCGCGCAGGGTGATCCCGGGGAGGTACTCCATCACCAGGTAGGCCATGTCCGAGTCCTGGCCCTGGTCGAAGACGCTGACGACGTTCGGGTGGGCGAGACGGGCGGCGGAGCGCGCCTCCTGGACGAAGCGGTTCTTGAACGTCGCGTCGTCGGAGAGGTGGCCGTGCATGACCTTCATCGCCACGCGGCGCTCGAGGCGCTGGTCGTGCGCCAGGTAGACCGTCGCCATGCCGCCGCGGGCGATCCTCGAGCGCACCTCGTACCGGCCGTCGACGAGACGGCCGAGGAGGGGGTCGAGCTGGCTGGTGGTCACGCGACGAGTCTAGGCAAGACCCCCGGGGGAACCGGTGAGCGACGCCCGGGCGGTGCAGGACGGGCGCGACTCCTTCTCCGGACGCCCGCAGTTGGCGGCCCTCCGGGCTCGTGGCAGTCTTGACACGTGACCGACTCGTCCGCTTCCCCCGCCACCTCGACCGATTCCGAGCTCGAGTGGCTGACCGTCCCCGACCTCGTAGAGCTGACCGGGCTCGGCGCCGGCCGGGTCCGCCGCCTCCTCGAGGAGCGCCACCTGCTCGGCACCCGCCGCGACGGCGTGCTGAAGGTCCCCGCCCTCTTCCTCCGCGACGGGGAGCCGATGAGCGAGATCCGCGGCACCGCGATCCTGCTCGCCGACTCCGGCTTCACCGACGACGAGGCGGTCGACTGGATGCTGACGGTCGAGGAGAGCCTGGGCACGAGCCCGATCGTCGCCCTCCGCGCCGGCCGCAAGGCCGAGGTCCGGCGGGTCGCCCAGGCCCTGGCCTGATCCCGCCGGTCCGCTCCTAGGAGGTGCGGACCGTGACCTGGGCTGCCAGCTCGCGCAGCTCCGCCACGCCCTCCGTGCGGAGCGGCGCGTCGGGGAGGACCGCGATCGCCGCGGCCACCTCCTGGTCGATGCGCTCCTCGAGCCGCTCGAGGGCGCCGCTGCCCGCGATGATCTCCTGCGCCCGCGCGATGGACGCCGCGTCGGCGTCGCTCCGGCCCACGACCGCGTCGAGCTCGGCCCGCTCGCCCGGCGAGCACGCGCCGCGGGCGAGGCCGAGCAGCACGGTGCGCTTGCCCTCCCGCAGATCGTCGCCGGCCGGCTTTCCCGTCACCGCCGGGTCGCCGAAGACTCCGAGGACGTCGTCGCGCAGCTGGAAGGCGATCCCGACCGGGAGCCCGAAGCGGCGCAGGGCGTCCAGCTGAGCGTCGTCGCCGCCGGCGAGGGAGCCGCCGATCACCAGCGGCGCCTCGATGCTGTACTTCGCGCTCTTGTAGACCACCACCCGCTCCGCCCGCTGCAGGTGCTCGTGCTCGGGGTGCTGCACCCACGCGCTCTCCTCGAGGATGTCGAGGTACTGGCCCAGCGTGACCTCGGTGCGCATCAGGTTGAACTCGGCGCGCGCGCGCTCGGCCGCGACTCGATCCCCGAGCGACCACTCCGCCGCGGCGAAGATCTCGTCCGACCAGACCAGGAGGAGGTCGCCGAGGAGGATCGCGGAGGAGCGGCCGAACTCGTCGCGGTCGCCGGTCCAGCCGCCGTCGGCGTGGAAGGAGGAGAAGCGCCGGTGCGCCGCGGGAGCGCCGCGGCGGGTGTCGGAGTTGTCGATCACGTCGTCGTGGACGAGAGCGGCGGCGTGGAACAGCTCCAGGCCGGCGCCCACCCTCGCGATCGGATCGGAGCCGCTCGGATGGGCCTCGCTCGAGGTGCTCGACACGGCGTTCCAGCCCGCCTCGCAGAAGCGCGCGCGGAACCGCTTGCCCCCGCTGAGAAAGTCCCGCGAAAGGTCGCCGAGGGCGAAGACGTCCTCTCCTATGGAGCGCAGAATTGGCGTGCGCCCGGTGAGGAATTCATCGATTCGGAGCTGGACGCGATCGACCAGTCGAGAGCTGTGGTTCACCCGACCAGCCTATGCACCGAAGGTGCCTGGTGCCTGCGTCGGGCTCGGTCTACACTGAAGCGCCGCCCGACCGGTCGAGCCCAGACGCCGCCTATTCCGGTGCCGATCCCCGAAAGGGTCGACGCCGCACCCTGAAGGGGTCACGATGCCGCTTTCGGAACACGAGCAACGGCTCCTCGATGAGATGGAGCGGAACCTCTACCAGAACGACGCCGATTTCGTGGCGGCGGTCGGCAAGGGGCGCGGCGGCACCAACTACCGAGCCCTCGTGCTCGGCATCCTGCTCGGCATCCTCGGTCTCGCCGTGCTCGTCGCGGGCGTGGTCGTGCGCCAGCCCCTCGTCGGCATCCTCGGGTTCGCCTTCATGCTCGGCGGCGTGATCGTGGCCATGCGCCCGGCCGCCGGCGGCTCCGCCGAGCCCGGCCTGCCCGACGTCGGCCGTCCGTCGAAGCCCCGCTCGGGCAACCGCCAGGGGTCCGGCTTCATGGACCGTCTGAACGACAGGTGGGACAACCGCGGAGACGGGCGCGGCTAGCCTCCCCTCCGCTCCACCACAGGGTCGATCCTCACGGATCGGCCCTTTTTTCGTGCCCGCGGCCTCCCTCCCGCGGCCTTCCCCCTCCACTTCGCCCCACTGTCGCGATTCCGCGGAAACACGCGGATGACCGGGGCCTCTCCGGCGCGCCCCGCGCCGCGCCGGGGTTGTGAGTGGGGGGAAGTGGAGTACTGTGGAGGACACACCATCCTTGGCCGGAAGAAGTGGGGGGCAGTCCGTGTTCCTCGGCACCTATTCCCCCAAGCTCGACGAGAAGGGCCGCGTGATCCTCCCCGCCAAGTTCCGCGACGAGCTCTCCTCCGGAGTCGTCGTCACGCGCGGCCAGGAGCGGTGCCTGTACGTGTTCAGCCAGGCCGAGTTCGAGGTGATGCACGAGAAGATCCGGCAGGCGCCGGTGACCAGCAAGCAGGCGCGGGACTTCCTCCGGGTGTTCCTCTCGGGCGCGAGCGCCGAGACGCCGGACAAGCAGAACCGCGTGACTCTCCCGGCTCCGCTGCGTGCGTACGCGGGCCTCGACCGCGACCTCACCGTCATCGGAGCGGGCAACCGCGCCGAGATCTGGGCGCAGGGCGCCTGGGAGACCTACCTGCAGGAGCAGGAGTCCGTGTTCTCCGACACCCAGGAGGAGGTGATCCCCGGCCTGTTCTAGGTCCTGTCGCGCGACTCCCAGCCACTCGGCGCCCGGACGCACCTTCCCCGGTGTCCGGACGCGAGGTGGATGGGGATCGGACGACAGGAACGGGAACGGCGGGACCGCCATGGCAGAGAACACTCCGAAGGGCGCTCCGCGCCCGACCGAGGAGCGGCACCTCCCGGTGCTGCTCGAGCGCTGCGTCGAGCTCCTGGCTCCGGCGCTGGAGCGCGACGGGGCGGTCGTCGTCGACGCGACGCTCGGCATGGGCGGGCACTCGCTCGCGCTGCTCGAGCGCTTCCCCGGCCTGCACCTCGTGGGCCTGGACCGCGACCCCGAGGCGCTGCAGCTCGCGGGGGAGCGGCTCTCCGCCCACGCCTCCCGGATCGACCTCGTGCACGCCGTCTACGACGAGCTGCCCGACGTGCTCGACGAGCTGGGCATCGACACGATCGACGGTGCGCTCTTCGACCTCGGCGTCTCCTCGCTCCAGCTCGACGAGACCGAGCGCGGCTTCTCCTACTCCAAGGACGCGCCGCTGGACATGCGGATGGACTCGACCGCCCCGCTCACGGCGGCGAGCATCCTCGCCGACTACGACGAGACCGCCCTGCGCCGCATCTTCCACGAGTACGGCGAGGAGCGCCTCGCCGCGCGCTACGCCAAGAAGATCGTGGAGGCCCGTCGCGAGGCTCCGCTGGAGCGCTCCGGCCGTCTCGTCGAGATCATCCAGGCGGCGACCCCGGTCGCGATCCAGCGGAACGGCCACCCCGCCAAGCGCGTCTTCCAGGCGCTGCGGATCGAGGTCAACCAGGAGCTGTCCGTCCTCGAGCGGGCGATCCCCGCCGCGCTGGGCCGGATCAACGAGGGCGGGCGGATCGTCGTCGAGGCGTACCAGTCGCTCGAGGACCGGATCGTCAAGCGCGCGCTCCAGGCCGCGTCCTCCTCCACCGCCCCGGCCGGCCTCCCGATGGAGCTGCCGGAGCACCGACCCGAGTTCCGACTCGTCATCCGCGGAGCCGAGCTCGCCTCCGACGACGAGAAGGCCCGCAACCCCCGAGCGACACCCGTGCGTCTGCGCGCGGCCGAGAGGATCAGGAGCACCGCATGAGCGCCACCGCCGTCATCGACCCCGCCGTCATCGACACCGCCCGCCGAGCACGCCCCGAGGAGGAGGCGCCCCGCCCCCGCATTGAGGCCGTCCCGGCCGGTCAGGCGCAGTCGCGCCCGAAGCTCGTCTACGGGATCGTCGCCGTCGCCGGCCTCTTCGCGATCATCGTCGTCCAGCTCCTGGTGAGCGTCGGCCTCTCGCAGGGGGCCTACCAGATCTCGGCGCTACAGACCGAGCAGAAGTCGCTCACCCGCAGCAACGCGGAGAAGCAGGACGCCGTCGACACGCTGAGCTCGCCGCAGAACCTCGCCACCGCGGCGCAGGGCCTGGGCATGGTCGCCAACACCGCGCCGGTCTACCTCCGCCTCTCGGACGGCGCCGTGCTGGGCGACCCCTCCTCCGCCGCGTCGAGCGAAGTCGCGGGCACCGCCTCCGCGCCGCTCGTGCCCAACGCCCTCGTCCCGGCTCTCCAGCCCGGCGCGAGCGCGTCCTCCCCGGCTGTCGACGGTGCGGCCGTACCGTTGCAGGGCGAGCTGCCCGCGCCCATCACGCACTGACGCACGGCGTCGCGGTCCGCCTCCGCGCGGGCACCCGCCCCGTGGGGCGCACGACGACCATCCGGACCCGACGAACGGCGGCCCGCCCGCCCGGAGCAAGAAGGACACCGCCGCAGTGAGACACCACCGCTCGAGCAGACGCCGCACGGCCGTCACGTTCGTCATCATCGTCGCCGTCGTCGGACTCTTCATCGGCAAGCTGGTGGACATCCAGATCGTGCGGGCGAACGAGCTCACCGATGCGGCCGCCCAGAACCAGTCGAACAGCGTCGTCACCTACGGCCAGCGCGGCCCCATCGTGGACCGCTCCGGGACGGTGCTCGCGGACACCACCACGCGCTACCGGCTGACGACCTCGCCGAAGAACGTGGCCGAGTTCCCGCGCGAGCTGGGCGAGGACCAGAAGGTCATGGTCAGCGTGCAGCAGGCCGCCTCCGAGATCGGCGCGATCACCGGGCAGTCGGTCGAGCAGATCACCGGAGCGGTGGACGCCGCGCTCGCGAAGGACGCGAAGGCCAACTACCTGATCCTCTCGGAGGGGCTCGACCTCGAGGCCTACCAGAAGCTCGTCGCGCTCGACATCCCGTGGACCTACTTCGAGACCCAGCAGGGACGCAGCTACCCCAACGGCGCGGTGGCCGGCAACCTCGTCGGCTACGTCGGGGCGGACGGAGCGGCCCAGGAGGGCATGGAGTACGCGGAGAACACCTGCCTCGCGGGGCAGAACGGGTCCGAGAGCTACGAGCGCAGCGCCGACTACGTCCGGATCCCGGGCAGCACCGTCTCGGAGACCCCGGCCGTCGACGGCGGGACGCTGAAGCTCACCATCGACTCCGACCTCCAGTACTACTCCCAGCAGGTCCTCTCGCAGCGCGTCGCCGAGGTCGGCGGCAGCTACGGGATCGTCGTGGTGCAGGAGGTCAAGACCGGCAAGCTGCTCGCCGTGGCCGAGACGCCGACCGTCGACCCCAACAACGTCGAGGCGAGCGCCTCCGCCGACCGCAGCTCGCGCGCCTTCCGGGCGCCGTTCGAGCCGGGCTCGACCTTCAAGCCGATGACGGCCGCGATGCTGATCGACCAGGGCCAGGCGGGCCCGACGACCCAGGTCGTCGTCCCGGACTCCTTCGAGAAGGACGGCGCCTCGTTCAGCGACGACTTCGCGCACACCCCGACGAACTACACGCTGACCGGCATCCTCAAGGACTCGTCGAACGTCGGCATCTCCATGCTCGGCTCCCGCCTGTCGGCGCAGACCCGCTACGACTACCTGCAGAAGTTCGGTCTCGGCACGCCCACCACGAGCGGCTTCCCCGGCGAGGAGGGCGGCCTGCTCGCCGACTACCAGGACTGGGACAACCAGACGAACTACACGACGATGTTCGGCCAGGGCGTCTCGGCGACCGCGGTGCAGGTCGCGAGCATCTACCAAACGCTCGGCAACGGCGGAGTGCGGCTCCCGTCGCAGCTGATCGACGGCTGCACCACGGCCGACGGCTCCGTCGTGGACGTCCCCGATGCGACGGGCACCCAGGTGGTGTCGAGCTCGGCCGCGAAGCAGGTCGTCGACATGCTGCAGACGCACTACAACGAGGGCTGGCTGGCGAACGACATCCACGTCGACGGCTACAACATCGCCACCAAGACCGGTACCGCGCAGCAGCCCGACGGGAAGGGCGGCTACTCGAAGAGCTACACCGTCTCACTCGCCGGGCTCGCGCCGGCGGAGGACCCGGAGTACGTCGTGACGGTCACCATCGCCGATCCGGTTAAGATGAACACGTCCCAGGCGACGGCTCCCGTCTTCCAGCAGGTCATGACCCAGGTGCTCAAGACCAACCGGGTGGAGCCGTCCACGGTGCCGCCCGTCCAGTACCCCACGACGTGGTGAGCCCCGCCGGGACCACGATCCACGCACCAGAACGAGAGAAAGAGCGGGCAGTGCACGACCCTCGCCCGCAGTCCTCCCTCCGCCCCGAGCACCCCGTGCCGCGGAGCCTCTCGCAGCTCGTGGCCGAGTTCTCCCTCGGCCCGGTCCGCGGCCTCGAGGGCGTCGAGGTGAGCGGAGTCACGCTGGACTCGAACCAGGTCGAGTCCGGGGACCTCTACGTCGGTGTCGCAGGACGCCGTGCCCATGGCGCGGCCTTCGCGTCGGCCGCCGCGGCGTCCGGAGCCGTCGCCGTGCTGACCGACCCGGCCGGAGCGGAGCTCGCCGCCGACAGCGGCCTGCCCGTGCTGGTGACCCCCGACCCGCGGGCCGCCCTCGGCGACGTCGCCGCGTGGATCCACCGCACCCGCGAGGACGTCCCGACGCTCTTCGGCGTGACGGGGACCAACGGCAAGACGAGCGTCGTCTACATCCTCGACGCGCTGCTGCGCCGGCTCGGAGTCGTCTCCGGCCTCAGCTCCACCGCCGAGCGCCGGATCGGCGACGTCGCCGTGGTCAGCTCGCTGACCACTCCCGAGGCGAGCGAGCTGCACGGCCTGCTCGCGCGGATGCGCGAGTCCGCCGTCCGCGCGGTCTCCATCGAGGTGTCGGCGCAGGCGCTCACGCGGCACAGGATCGACGGCCTCGTCTTCGACGTCGTCGGCTTCACGAACCTCAGCCACGACCACCTCGACGACTACTCCGATCTGCGCGAGTACTTCGAGGCCAAGGCCGACCTCTTCGAGCCGGAGCGCGCACGCCGCGGCGTCGTCACGGTCGACAGCGCCTGGGGGCGCGAGCTCGCCGAGCGCAGCCGCATCCCCGTCGCGACGCTCGCCGGCTCGCCGGTCGTCGGAGTCGCCCCGACGACGCCCGCCGACTGGTCGATGACGGTGCTGGACGCGACGCCCGACAGCACCACCTTCCGCCTGGAGGGGCCCGAGAACCGCTCCGTCGTCGTCACCGTCTCGCTGATCGGCTGGTACATGGCGTCCAACGCGGCGCTGGCGATCGTGATGCTGGTGGAGTCGGGCTTCGACCTGGACGCCGTCGCGCACGCGCTCGAGGACAGCCGTCTCGACGTCTACATCCCGGGCCGCGCAGAGCTCGTCTCGGGGGAGCGCGGACCGCGCGTCTACGTCGACTACGGCCACACCCCCGACGCGTTCCAGAACGCGCTCGAGGCGCTGCGGTCCATCACGCCCGGCCGCCTGTTCATGGTGTTCGGGGCGGACGGGGACCGCGACACGACCAAGCGGAGCGACATGGGCGCCATCGCCGCCCGCCTCGCCGACGTCGTGGTCGTCACCGACTTCCACCCGCGCTGGGAGGATCCGGCCGCCATCCGCGCCGCGCTCCTCCAGGGCGCCCGGGCCGCCGTGCCCGACCGGGAGATCCACGAGATCGCCGACCCGCGCGCCGCCGTGCGCGCCGCCGTCGCCCTCGCGCGCGAAGGGGACTCGATCCTCTACGCCGGGCCCGGCCACGAGGACCACCAGGAGATCGCAGGAGTGCACATGCCGTATTCGGCCAGAGACGACGTCCGTCACGCGCTGCGCGAGGCGGGCTGGCTGTAGATGATCGCCCTCACCCTCACCGAGATCGCCGAGGCCGTCTCCGGACGCCTCCACCTGGCCGGCTCGTCCGCCACGGCCGCCACCGTGATCGACGGAGCGACCGAGACCGACTCCCGCGAGATCGCGCCCGGCGGCATCTTCGTCGCCAAGCGCGGCGAGCACACCGACGGTCACCTCTTCGCTCCCGCCGCTCTCGAGCGCGGTGCCGCGCTCCTCATCGTGGAGCGCCCGCTCGACCTCGACGTGCCGCAGGTCCTCGTCGACGACTCCGTCGAGGCGCTCGGCGCGCTGGCGACCGAGGTCGTCCGGCGCGTCCGCGCGAAGGGCGGGCTGACCGTCATCGGCGTCACCGGCTCGAACGGCAAGACGACGACCAAGAACCTCCTCCGCACCGTCCTCGAGCGGGTCGGCGAGACGGTCGCTCCGCGCGGATCCTTCAACAACGAGGTCGGCGCGCCGATCACGATGCTCCAGGTGTCCGAGTCGACGCGCTTCCTCGTCGCCGAGATGGGCGCGAGCGCGGTCGGCGAGATCCGCCGCCTCGTCCGGATGGCCAGGCCCGACGTCGGCGTCGTCCTCGCCGTGGGCCTCGCGCACGCCGGCGAGTTCGGTGGGATCGAGCGCACGCTCGAGGCCAAGACCGAGATGGTCGCCGACCTCACCGCCGACGACGTCGCCGTGCTGAACGCCGACGACGGCCGGGTCGCCTCGATGGCGGGCCGCACCGCCGCCCGGGTCCTCTGGTTCGGCCGCGGCGAGAGCGCGGACGTCCGCGCCGTCGACATCGACGCGACCGCCGACGGCACCCGCTTCGCCATCGAGGTCTCGGCGGGGGAGGGCCGCGAGGCCGCTCGCGCCGAGCTCCTGCTGCGTGTCCTCGGCGAGCACCACGTGATGAACGCCCTCGCGGCGACCGCCGCCGCGCTCTCTGTCGGAGTGGCGCTGCCCGCGATCGTCGAGGCTCTCGCGACCGTCACCCTCGCCGAGCGCGGCCGCATGGAGGTCCTGGGCGGCGAGGACGTCCGCGTCATCAACGACGCGTACAACGCGAGTCCCGACTCCACCGCGGCCGCCCTGCGCACCCTCGCCCAGATCGCGAAGCCCGGGGGGCGCACCGTCGCCGTCCTGGGAGAGATGAGCGAGCTCGGCGAGTGGGCCGACGAGGAGCACGAGCGCGTGGGCCTGCTGGCCGTCCGCCTCAACATCTCCCAGATCGTGGTGGTGGGCCGAGGCGCCCGCCGGATCCACGTCGCGGCCGAGCGCGAGGGATCGTGGAGCGGCGAGTCCGTCTTCGCCGAGACCTCCGACGAGGCGTTCGACCTCCTCGAGGACTACCTGCGACCCGGCGACACCGTGCTGGTCAAGTCGTCCAACTCCGCGGGGCTGCGCTTCCTCGCCGACCGTCTCGGGGAGCGTCACCGATGAGGGCACTCCTCCTGTCCGGCGCGTTCTCGGGAGCCTTCACGCTCCTGATGACGCCCCTGTTCATCCGCCTCTTCCACCGCCTGCAGTGGGGCCAGTTCATCCGCGAGGACGGACCGAAGTCGCACCACGTCAAGCACGGCACGGCGACGATGGGCGGCATCGTCATCATCATCGGCACCGTGGTCGGCTACTTCCTCGGGATGCTGTTCGGCAACCGGGCGATCGCGCCGTCGGCCCTGCTGGTGCTCTTCATGATGGTCGGGCTCGGACTCGTCGGCTTCGTCGACGACTTCCTGAAGACCCGCAACCAGCGCAGCCTCGGCCTCGGCGGCTGGGCGAAGATCGCCGGCCAGGTCATCGTCGCCGCGGCCTTCGCGGTGATCGCGATCATGGTCCGCGACTCCAACGGGCTCACCCCCGCGTCCACCTCGATCTCGTTCATCCGCGACCTGCCGTTCGACTTCGCCTCCCTCGGCTGGATCGGCATCGGCCTGTTCGTGCTGTGGATCTGCATCATCGTCACCAGCACGTCGAACGGCGTGAACGTCGCCGACGGGCTCGACGGACTCGCCACCGGGTCCTCGATCCTCGCGATCGGCTCCTACGTCATCATCGGGTTCTGGCAGTCGAACCAGTGGTGCTTCGACCAGCACCTCAACCCCGAGGTCGTCGACAAGTGCTACCAGGTGAGCGACCCGTTCGACCTGGCCATCATCGCGGCGGCCGTCTCCGGTGCCCTGGTGGGCTTCCTCTGGTGGAACACCTCGCCGGCGCAGATCTTCATGGGCGACACCGGCTCGCTCGGCCTCGGCGGCGCGCTCGCGGCCCTGGCGATCCTCACCCGCACCGAGCTGCTGGTCATCCTCATCGGCGGCCTGTTCGTCATCGTGACCGGCTCGGTCATCCTCCAGCGGATCTACTTCAAGCTGACCCGGGGCAAGCGCATCTTCCTGATGAGCCCGCTCCACCACCACTTCGAGCTCAAGGGCTGGGCCGAGATCACGGTCGTGGTCCGGTTCTGGATCATCGCCGGCATCTTCGTCGCCGCCGGAGTCGGGCTCTTCTACCTGGAATGGCTGTCGCTGGCATGACCGATCCCGCCCGTCCCGACTCCCTCCGCAGCTGGCACTCGGACTGGCGCGGCCTGCGCGTCGCCGTGCTGGGCCTGGGCGTCACCGGGTTCTCGGTGGCCGACACCCTGACCGAGCTCGGCTCCGAGGTGCTGGTCCTCGCCGACCGCGCCGATGAGGAGCGCGAGCGCCTGCTCGAGGTGATCGGCGCCCGCCTGCACCGGGCCGACCGCCTCGACTCCGCTCCGGAGGAGCTGCACGCGTTCTCACCGGAGCTGGTCGTGGTGTCGCCCGGCTTCCGGCCGACGCACCCGATCCTCGTGTGGGCGGCGGAGTCCGGGATCCCCGTGTGGGGCGACGTCGAGCTCGCCTGGCGTGTCCGCGACAAGGTCGTGCGCGCCGACGGCACTCCGGCCGACTGGGTGGCCGTCACCGGCACCAACGGGAAGACCACGACCGTCCAGCTCACGGCGACGATGCTCGTGGCCGGCGGCCTCCGCGCCGCCCCCTGCGGCAACATCGGCGTGCCCGTGCTCGACGCGGTCCGCGACCCGCAGGGCTTCGACGTCCTCGTCGTGGAGCTCTCGAGCTACCAGCTGCACTACCTGGGCGCGATCGAGCCGATCGCGAGCGCGTGCCTCAACATCGCCGACGACCACCTCGACTGGCACGGCTCGTTCGACGCCTACCGCGCGGCCAAGGGCAAGGTCTACGCCGGCACCCGCGTCGCCTGCGTGTACAACCGCGCCGACGCGGCGACCGAGCAGATGGTCCTCGACGCCGAGGTGGTGGAGGGCGCCCGGGCGATCGGATTCGGCCTCGGCGTGCCCGGCCCGAGCGACTTCGGGATCGTCGACGGCATCCTCTGCGACCGCGCCTTCCTCGAGGACCGCCGCACCAGTGCCCTCGAGATCACCACCGTGGACGAGCTCGCCGCTCGGAACCTCGCCGCTCCGCACATCGTCCAGAACGTGCTCGCCGCGGCAGCGCTCTCCCGAGCGTGCGGGATCGAGGTCACGGCCGTCCGCACCGCGCTGGCGTCCTTCGAGCTCGACGCCCACCGCATCCAGGTCGTCGCCGAGCACGACGGGGTGGCCTGGGTGAACGACTCCAAGGCCACGAACCCGCACGCCGCCGACGCCTCGCTGCGCGCGTACCCGTCGGTCGTCTGGGTCGTCGGCGGCCTGCTCAAGGGCGTCGACGTGGACGCCCTCGTGGCCGCGCACGTCGGCCGCCTGCGGGGCGCCGTGGTGATCGGCGCCGACCGCTCGGCGCTGCTCGCGGCATTCCGACGACACGCGCCCGCCCTCCCCGTGAGCGAGGCGGTGCCGGACGACACTGGTGCGGTGATGCAGGCGGCCGTCGAGGCGGCCGCGACGCTCGCCCGCTCGGGGGACGTCGTCCTGCTCGCACCCGCCGCGGCCTCGATGGACCAGTTCCTCGACTACGCGGCTCGGGGCCGCTCCTTCGCGGCCGCCGTGGCGACACACCTGGGAGGGGGAGCCGATGACCGCTCCGACGACGAGCCGCCCCGCGGGCCGCTCGCGCACTGAGCCGCGCGGGAAGGACCGGAGCGGGGCCCGCTCCGCGCGGATCGTCCTCTCGAAGGTCTTCGCCTCCCACTCGCCGAACTTCTACCTCCTCTTCGGAACCACGCTCTTCCTGGTGCTGTTCGGACTGACGATGGTGCTCTCCTCCTCGTCGGTCACCTCCTACGTGTCGAGCGACGACTCCTTCGGGGGCTTCCTGCGCCAGGGCGGGTTCGCCCTCCTCGGGATTCCGATGATGCTGGTGGTCTCGCGGCTGCCCCTCGGCGTGTGGAAGCGCGTGACGCCGATCCTGCTCATCGCCGGCTGCGTCCTCCAGTGCCTCGTGCTCTTCACACCGCTCGGCGACTCCGTCGGCGGGAACCGCAACTGGATCCGCCTCGGCGCCTTCAGCATGCAGCCCTCCGAGATCATCAAGCTCGCGCTCGCCCTCTGGCTGGGGCTCCTGCTCGCCCGCCGCTACCGGTCGCCGAAGGACTGGAAGGACGCGCTCATCCCCGTCCTGATCGTCGGCGGCGCGGCGATCGGACTGGTCCTCATCGGAGGCGACCTGGGCACGGTCGTGATCATGGCGGGCATCGTCCTCGCCGCGCTCTTCTACGCGAACGTCCAGATGAAGGTCCTCGTGCCGATCGTGGTGGTCGGTGCGATCGGAGCGGTGCTGTTCGCCGTCTCCAGCGACAACCGCCTCACCCGGATCATGTCCTTCCTCGGCGACTGCTCCAACGTCGAGGAGTACCAGAACTCGTGCTGGCAGCCGGTGCACGGCACCTGGGCGATGGCCTCCGGCGGGATCTTCGGCGTGGGCCTCGGCAACTCCAAGGCCAAGTGGTCCTGGCTGCCCGCCGCGGACAACGACTACATCTTCGCCATCATCGGCGAGGAGCTCGGGCTGATCGGAGCGATCGTCGTCCTGGCGCTGTTCGTGGTCCTCGCGGTCGCCTTCTTCCGCGTCATCCACGCGTCCTCCGATCCGTTCGTGCGGATCAGCACCGGCGCGATCATGGTCTGGCTGATCGGCCAGGCGTTCGTCAACATCGGCGTGGTCCTGGGGGTGCTCCCGGTGCTGGGGGTCCCGCTGCCGCTGATCTCCTCCGGAGGCACCGCCCTGCTCAGCTCGCTTCTCGCCATCGGCGTCGTCCTCTCCTTCGCCCGCACCCAGACCGCGCCCCTGCCCGGCGCGGGCGTGCTGCGCCGCAGGAAGGCGGCGGCGGAGTGACCCGCTACCTGCTCGCCGGCGGCGGCACCGCCGGCCACGTCAATCCGCTGCTCGCGACGGCCGACGAGATCCGCAGGCGGAACCCGGACGACGAGGTGCTCGTGCTCGGCACCGCCGAGGGGCTCGAGGCGCGCCTCGTCCCCCTCCGCGGGTACGAGCTCTCGGTGATCCCGCGGCTGCCGTTCCCGCGCCGCCCGAACGCGGCGGCGCTGCGGTTCCCCGGAGCCTTCCGCGCGACCATCGCCGGCATCGTCCGGACGATCCGCGACCGGCGGATCGACGCGGTGGTCGGCTTCGGCGGGTACGCGGCAGCACCCGCCTACCTGGCGGCCCGCCGCGCCGGCGTCCCTTTCACCGTCCACGAGGCCAACGCGCGCCCCGGGCTCGCCAACCGCCTCGGCGCGCGCGCGACCCGCTCGGTCGGCGTGGCCTTCGAGGGCACGCCCCTGCCGCACGCGCGGGTGGTCGGCATGCCGCTGCGCCGCGAGATCGCCGAGCTCGACCGGGCCGCGCGCCGCGACGAGGCGATGGCGGCGCTGGGCCTCGACCCGTCCCGGCAGACCCTCCTGGTGACCGGCGGCTCCCTCGGCGCTCGACGGATCAACGCGACGGTGCACGCCGCCGCCCGGGATCTCGTCGCCACCGGCTTCCAGGTCCTCCACATCACGGGCGACCGCGCCGAGATCACGGACCCGGGGGTGGCCGGCTACCACCTCCTCGCCTACTGCGACCGGATGGACCTCGCGCTGTCCGCCGCGGACGTGGCCGTCTCCCGCGCGGGGGCGGCGACCGTCAGCGAGCTGACAGCCCTCGGCCTGCCCGCGGTCTACGTCCCGTACCCGGTCGGCAACGGCGAGCAGCGCTACAACGCGCGCGGCGTCGTCGACGCCGGGGGAGCGGTCCTCGTCGAGGACGCCGCCTTCCTCCCCGGCTGGGTCCAGCGGGAGCTCGTACCGCTCCTGGCCGAAACCGCCCGTCGCGACGAGATGGCGCGCCGGGCCGCCCGCGTGGGAGTCCGCGACGGCTCCGGGCGGCTCGTCGACCTGATCGAGTCGACCCTCTCCGCTCCGCGCTGAGCCCGCTCCGCGCGGCTCGGGAGAGCACTCCCGCCCACCGTCTACACTGATCCGGCGCACCGCGGGAGGCTCCTCCCGCCCGCCGCGACCCACCCGAAAGCGAGAGCCCCGTGATCAAGCCCGACCTCGGCATCACCGTCCCCGACGAGCTCGGCTCGGTCCACTTCATCGGCATCGGCGGCTCCGGGATGAGCGGGATCGCCCGGCTGTTCCACCACGCCGGGCACCGGGTCACCGGGTCGGACGTCCGCGAGTCCCACCCCATCGAGCAGCTGCGGGAGCTCGGCGTCCCGGTCGCCATCGGCCACGACGCGGCGAACCTCGGGGACGCCGAGGCGGTCGTCGTCACCTCCGCCCTGTGGCCCGACAATCCGGAGTACCTGCTCGCGAAGGAGCGCGGCCTGCCCGTGCTGCACCGCTCGCAGGCCCTCGCCTGGCTGGTGCGCGGCAAGCGCCTGGTCGCGGTGGCCGGAGCGCACGGCAAGACCACGTCGACCGGCATGATCGTCACCGGCCTGCTCGGCGTCGACGCCGACCCCAGCTTCGTCAACGGCGGCATCATCGAGAGCCTCGGCACCTCCTCCGCCGCCGGCTCCGGCGAGGTCTTCGTCGTCGAGGCCGACGAGTCGGACGGCAGCTTCCTCCTCTACGACACCGCGGTCGCCCTCATCACGAACGTCGATCCGGACCACCTCGACCACTACGGATCGCTGGAGGCGTTCGAGGAGGCCTTCGTCACCTTCGCCTCCTCCGCGAGCGAGCTCGTCGTCATCTCCTCCGACGACCCCGGCGCCGTCCGCGTCACCGAGCGGCTGGACGGCGGACGGGTGCTGACCTTCGGCGAGGCCGAGGGGGCGGACGTCCGCGTCGTCGACCTCGACCTCGTCGGCCCCGTCGGCTTCTCGGTCGAGTACGAGGGCAGGCGCTACTCGGCCCGCCTCCGCATCCCCGGCCGGCACAACGCGATCAACGCGGCCGGCGCGTTCGCAGTGCTGGTGGGCCTGGGCTTCGATCCGGCCGCCTCGCTCGAGGCCGTGTCGGCGTTCGGAGGCACGGAGCGCCGCTTCGAGCTGCACGGAGCGGTCCGCGGAGTCAGCGTCTACGACGACTACGCCCACCACCCCACCGAGGTGGCCGCCGCCCTCTCCGCCGCGCGCACCGTGGTCGGCGAGGGCCGCATCATCGCCGTGCACCAGCCGCACCTCTACAGCCGCACCCGCCTCTTCGCCCGCGAGTTCGCCGAGACGCTCGAGCGCTACGCCGACGAGACGATCGTCCTCGACGTCTACGGGGCGCGCGAGGATCCGGAGCCCGGAGTGACCGGAGCGCTGGTCAGCGAGAAGTTCGCCGACCCGTCGCACGTCTCGTTCGTCCCGGACTGGGCGGAGGCGGCCCGCCTCACGGCCGGCATCGCGCGCGAGGGCGACTTCGTCATCACCCTCGGCTGCGGCGACGTCTACCGGATCATCCCGCAGGTGCTCGAGTCGCTCGGCGCGAGCGAGGCCGCGCCGGTCGCACGATGACCGCGGTCCTCGCGCCCGAAGCGGGGGAGCGGCCGTGAAGCGGCCCGACGGCGGACGCCCTCCGGCGCCCGGTCGGAGCGTCCCCACGCGCGGCGGCGAGCCGGAGCCGGACACCGAGCCGATCCGGATCGTCACCGCGATCCGCGTGGACCCGGAGCCGGCCGAGCGCACTCCGTGGCGCGCGGGCGCGGTCCGCCGCACCCTCTCGGGCCTGCGCCTGCCCGGTGCCGAGAACCGGGCCGTCTCCCGGGCCGCCCGCGAGCGGAGGCGCTACGAGCGGGGGGAGGTCCGCCGCTTCACGAAGCGCGCGCGTCGGCGCCGCCTGATCGCCCTGGTCGTGGCCGGGTCGCTCGTCGCCCTCGCCCTGATCGTCGGAGTCGCGGCCTACTCGCCGCTCATGGCCGTGCGCACGATCGAGATCTCGGGCACCCAGCGCGTCGACGCCGCCGCCCTGCAGAGCGAGCTCGACGACCAGCTCGGCGTCCCGCTCACCCTGGTGGACCGGGACGAAGTCGGCCGCGTGCTGGGCGCGTCCCCGCTCATCCAGAGCTACTCGGTGCAGACCCGTCCGCCGAGCACCCTCGTGGTGTCGATCGTCGAGCGCACGCCCCTCGGCGTGATCGCGGCGGGGGGCCGCTTCGAGCTCGTGGACGCGGCCGGAGTCGTCATCGAGACGGCGGACTCGGCGCAGCCCGGCTACCCGGTCCTCACCACCGCGTCCGGCGACGCCTCGGGAGCCGGCTTCCGCGCGACCGCACGGGTGCTGCGCTCCCTGCCCGCGTCGCTCGCTCCGCAGGTGACGGCAGCGACGGCCACGACCGGCGACGACGTCTCGCTCACCCTGCAGAACGGCACGGAAGTCGTCTGGGGCGGGTCGGACGAGTCGCCGCTCAAAGCCGTCGTGCTCGAGAAGCTGATGGCCGCGACCGACCCCGCCGTCGTCGGCACCTACGACGTGTCCTCGCCCCAGGCCGCCGTCGTGGCGCCCCGGCCCTGACCGGCGGCGGATCCGCGTGTTCTTTCGAGCGTTGCGGGCGTGTCTGCTGGGAGCGCGACCGGACTCCGCCTACCGTCGGAGCCGAACCCCAAATGCATACTCAGCATAACTTTAAGCCTCAACTACAGGTTTAAGGTTCAGCCCGGAGGCCGGAGACGTGACTTCAAACCAGAACTACCTCGCCGTGATCAAGGTCGTCGGCATCGGCGGTGGCGGCGTCAACGCCGTCAACCGCATGATCGAGCTCGGCCTGCGCGGTGTCGAATTCATCGCGATCAACACGGACGCCCAGGCGCTCCTGCTCAGCGACGCCGACGTCAAGCTCGACGTGGGCCGCGAGCTGACCCGCGGACTCGGCGCCGGCGCCGACCCCGAGGTCGGCCGCCGCGCCGCCGAGGACCACGCCGAGGAGATCGAGGAGGTCCTCGCGGGGGCCGACATGGTCTTCGTCACCGCGGGCGAGGGCGGCGGTACCGGCACAGGCGGCGCGCCCGTCGTCGCGCGGATCGCCAAGTCGATCGGCGCCCTCACCATCGGCGTCGTGACCAAGCCCTTCGGGTTCGAGGGACGCCGTCGGCAGACGCAGGCCGAGGCCGGCGTCGCGACGCTGAAGAACGAGGTCGACACGCTCATCGTCGTCCCGAACGACCGCCTGCTCGAGATCAGCGACCGCGGCATCTCGATGCTCGAGGCCTTCGCGACCGCCGACCAGGTGCTCCTCGCCGGCGTCCAGGGCATCACCGACCTGATCACCACGCCCGGCCTGATCAACCTCGACTTCGCCGACGTGAAGTCGGTCATGCAGGGCGCGGGCTCGGCGCTGATGGGCATCGGCTCGTCGCGCGGCGCCGATCGCGCGATCAAGGCGGCCGAGCTGGCCGTCGCCTCACCGCTGCTCGAGGCCAGCATCGACGGCGCGCACGGCGTGCTCCTCTCGATCCAGGGCGGCTCGAACCTCGGCATCTTCGAGATCAACGACGCGGCGCGCCTCGTCCAGGAGGCGGTGCACGCCGAGGCGAACATCATCTTCGGTGCCGTGATCGACGACACGCTCGGCGACGAGGTGCGCGTCACCGTCATCGCCGCGGGCTTCGACGGCGGAGAGCCGGGCGGGACCGCTCAGGCCGCGATCGCCCAGCCGCGCCAGCAGCAGAGCTCGGCGAGCGAGTCGGCCGCCGAGCCCGTCCCGGCTCCCGCCGCCGCCCCTGCGGCCGGCTCGATCTGGTCGAGCACCCCCGTCGCCGCCCCGGCCCCTGTCGCCGACCCGTCCTTCGACGACGACGACAGCGACCTGGACATCCCCGACTTCCTCAAGTAGTCGTGCCGGATCCGGAGCTGGCCGCGCGCTGGGCCGAGGTCTCCGAGCGGGTCGCCGACGCGACCCGCTCGGCCGGTCGCGAGGCGTCCTCGGTCACGACCATCGTGGTGACCAAGTTCCACCCCGTGTCGCTGCTCCGCGACCTCCTCGAGCTGGGCGTCGTCGACTTCGGCGAGAACCGGCACCAGGAGGCGCAGGAGAAGTCGGCCGAGCTGGCGGGGACCGCTGCGCGCTGGCACTTCATCGGGCAGCTCCAGAGCAAGAAGGCGCGCCAGGTGCGCCGCTACGCCGACGCGGTCCACTCCGTCGACCGGCTCGCGCTCGTCCCGCTGCTGGAGGCGGGGGAGGAGCCGCTCGACGTGTTCCTGCAGGTCAACCTCACCGAGGATCCCGACCGCGGGGGAGCGTCGCCCGCCGACGTCGAGCCCCTCGCCGAGGCTCTCGCCGGGGCGCCCGGCCTCACGCTGCGCGGCGTGATGGCGGTCGCCCCGCTGGACGAGGAGCCCCGTCCGGCGTTCGCCCGGCTCCGGTCCATCTCCGACCGCGTGCGCGCCGTCGAGCCCTCCGCCACGGCGATCTCGGCGGGCATGTCGAACGACTTCGCCGAGGCGATCGCGGAGGGTGCGACACACCTGCGAATCGGATCGGCAATCACCGGAGAACGCCCCGCCCGCACCTAACCTCGTGGTGACCCACCTGTGGGAGCACACACGACACGGAGGACACCCCATGGCCAACCCGCTGAAGAAGACGATGGTCTACCTCGGACTCGCCGACGAAGAGGTCGAGTACGAGCGCGCAGAGCCCGTCGAGGCGGCCCCGGCGACGGCCCACCGCGCACCGGTCTCCCCGGTGCAGCCCGTCCCTCCCGTCGAGCCGGTGCAGCAGCCCCGCGCGACGGTCACCCCGCTCCGCAAGCCCACCCCCCAGACCCCGAAGGCGACGGCACCCGCCGAGATGAACGAGATCCTCACCGTCCACCCGAAGCAGTACCGCGACGCGCAGGTCATCGCGGAGAACTTCCGCGACGGCATCCCCGTGATCATCAACCTCTCGCAGATGAGCGATGCGGACGCCCGCCGCCTCATCGACTTCGCGAGCGGACTCTCGCAGGGCCTCTACGGCCGCATCGAGCGCGTGACGAGCAAGGTCTTCCTGCTCTCGCCGTCGCACATCACCGTCGCCGGCGACTCCGCCTCCGCCGAGAGCGACGCCGACGCGTCGTTCTTCGCGAAGTCCTGATCCCGGGGAGCCCTGGCCCCCGGTGACCTCCGTCGTCTCGCTCCTCGGGAGCGTCCTGTACTTCGTGCTGCTGCTCTACTTCTTCGCGATGTGGGCGCGGTTCGTGCTCGACCTCGTCCGCGTGATCCGACGCGACTGGCGCCCCCGCGGTGCCGGCCTCGTCGCCGCGGAGGGCGTCTACACCGTCACGGACCCGCCGATCGGCTTCTTCCGACGCCTGATCAAGCCGGTCTCGATCGGTCCGATCGCGCTCGATTTCGGCTGGAGCCTCACCATGCTCTGCGTCATCGTGGGCATGTACATCGCCACGTGGCTCCAGCGCGCCTGACCGTCCCTGTATCGTTGGCACGTCCGGACGTTCCCCGCGGTGTCAGCACTGCGCCGTGCGCCTGAAGTTGCTAGCTTTAGTCGCGCGTTGTTAAACGTGTACCTACTTGAAATCGAAGGTGGAAAGCCATGGCGCTCACTCCCGAAGACGTTGTCAACAAGCGGTTCCAGCCGACCAAGTTCCGTGAGGGATACGACCAGGACGAGGTCGACGACTTCCTCGACGAGGTCGTCGTGGAGCTCCGCCGCCTGAACCAGGAGAACGAGGAGCTTCGTCAGCGCCTCTCCTCCGGCGACAGCCGCCCGTCGGACGCCCGAGTCCCCGACGCCCCGCGCGAGAGCACTCCTGCTCCCGCCCCGGTGGTCGACGAGGCACCCGAGCCGGAGCCGCAGCCCGAGCCCGAGCCCACCCCGGCTCCCGCACCGGTCGTCGCTCCCGTCAGCTCCTCGCAGTCGGCTCCGGTCGACGAGGCCGAGAGCTCCAGCGGACTCCTGCAGCTCGCCCGCCGCCTCCACGAGGAGCACGTGCGCGAGGGTGCCGAGAAGCGCGACGCTCTCGTCGCCGAGGGCCGTGCCACGGCCGCCCGCATCGTCGCCGAGGCCGAGGCCAAGCAGCGCCAGCAGGTCGCGAAGCTCGAGGAGGAGCGCGCGACGGTCGAGCACCGCATCGACGAGCTCCGCACCTTCGAGCGCGAGTACCGCCAGAAGCTGAAGAGCTACATCGAGGGCCAGCTCCGCGACCTCGACACCCAGCCGGCGTCGACGGAGTCCTCGCTGTCGGGCTTTGGGGCGTAGTCCCGCCGCAGCGGACGTCAGGCCGAGGGTGCTCGTCACCCTCGGCCTCGTCGCGCTCGCGGTCTTCGCGATCGATCAGACCGCGAAGCTCCTGGTCACGACGAACCTGACCCTGGGCGAGGACGTCCACGTCCTCGGCGACGTCCTGATCCTGCACTACGTGAAGAACCCGGGCGCCGCCTTCTCCCTCGCGAGCGGGTCGACCTGGATCTTCTCGATCATCGCGGCGTGCGTCGTCGTCGCCGTGATCTGGTTCTCGCGCCGGATCCGCTCCACCGCGTGGGGCGTCTTCTTCGGCCTGCTGCTCGGCGGCACCCTCGGCAACCTCTTCGACCGGCTGTTCCGAGAGCCCTCCTTCGGGCTCGGACACGTCGTCGACTTCCTCTTCACGCCGTGGCTGCTCCCGGCGATCTACAACGTCGCCGACATCGCGATCTGCACGGCGATGGCGCTGTTCGTCCTCCTGAGCGTGCGGGGCGTCGGCCTCGACGGCACCCGTGAGCGCGCGGGCCGCGACGAGCAGGACCAGGTCGTGTCCGAGAACGGCGCTCCCGCCGCCCCCGGAGCGGGCGCCCCCGCAGCGGCCTCCTCCGTCGAGGAGGCGGCCCGCGACGCCGACCGCCCCGGCGGACGCTGATGGCGCAGTCCCGAGAGCTGCCGGTCCCGGACGGGCTCGACGGCCTCCGCGTGGACGCGGCCGTCGCGAAGCTGCTCGGCTTCTCGCGCACCTTCGCGGCCGAGGTCGCGGAGGCGGGCGGAGTGAGCGCCGACGGACGGGTCCTCGACAAGAGCGACCGCGTGCACGCCGGCACCTGGCTGAGCGTCGAGTGGAGCCCGCGCGAGGAGCCGCGGATCGTGCCGATGGCGGTCCCCGGCCTCGGCATCGTGCACGACGACGACGACATCGTGGTGATCGACAAGCCCGTCGGAGTGGCCGCGCACCCCGCCGTGGGCTGGGAGGGACCGACGGTGCTCGGCGCCCTCGCCGCCGCGGGCTTCACCGTGTCGACCTCCGGTGCGGCCGAGCGCGCGGGCATCGTGCACCGGCTCGACGCCGGCACGAGCGGCCTCATGGTCGTCGCGAAGTCCGAGCGCGCCTACACGCACCTCAAGCGCGCGTTCCACGACCGCACGGTCGAGAAGGTCTACCACGCGGTCGTGCAGGGCCACCCCGACCCGCTCGCCGGCACGATCGACGCCCCGCTCGGCCGCCACCCGTCCTCGGACTGGAAGTTCGCGGTCCGCGCCGACGGCAAGCCCTCGGTGACCCACTACGAGACGATCGAGGCCTTCCCGTTCGCCTCCCTCCTCGAGATCCACCTCGAGACCGGCCGCACCCACCAGATCCGCGTGCACATGGCCGCCCAGCGCCACCCGTGCGTCGGCGACGCCATGTACGGCGCCGATCCGACCCTCTCGAAGCGGCTCGGCCTCACCCGCCAGTGGCTCGACGCGGTCCGGCTCGGCTTCACCCACCCGGGCTCGGGGGAGTGGGTGCAGTTCGAGGCGTCGTACCCCGACGACCTGGTGCACGCCCTCGAGGTGCTGCGCGGGGAGTGATCCGCGCTCTCCCGGCCGGACCCGCGTCCGGCGCGGTTAGACTTCTTCCCGCCGTGTCCACGGGCCCTCCCGGGTCGCCGGCCATCCCTCCCCTGCCCGCAGTCCGCCGGAGGCGCATCCTTGCCGAGTAACGATTCCTTCGTCCACCTCCACGTGCACAGCGAGTACTCGATGCTCGACGGTGCAGCGCGGGTGAAGCCGCTGATCGACGCGGCGGTCGAGGAGGGCATGCCGGCCATCGCCGTGACCGACCACGGGAACGTGTTCGGCGCCTTCGACTTCTGGCGCACCGCGACGGCGGCGGGGATCAAGCCGATCATCGGCACCGAGGCCTACCTCACCCCGGGGACGCACCGCTCCGACAAGACCCGCATCCGCTGGGGCGACGGCGGAGGGGACGACGTGTCCGGCTCCGGCGCGTACACCCACATGACGCTGCTCAGCTCGACCACGACGGGCATGCACAACCTCTTCCGCCTCTCCTCGCGCGCGTCGATCGAGGGCTACTACTTCAAGCCGCGCATGGACCGCGAGATCCTCTCGCAGTACTCCGAGGGCCTGATCGGCACCACGGGCTGCCCGAGCGGCGAGGTCCAGACGCGCCTGCGCCTCGGCCAGTACAAGGAGGCCCGCCAGGCGGCCGCCGACTACCGCGACATCTTCGGCAAGGAGAACTTCTTCGCCGAGATCATGGATCACGGCCTCGACATCGAGCGGCGGGTGATCGGCGACGTCATCCGGCTCGCGAAGGACCTCGACCTCCCGTTGGTCGCCACCAACGACCTGCACTACACGCACGCGCACGACGCGACCTCGCACGCGGCGCTGCTCTGCGTGCAGTCCGGGACCACCCTCGACGACCCCAAGCGCTTCAAGTTCGACGCGGACGAGTTCTACCTCAAGTCGCCGCGCGAGATGCGCCAGGTCTTCCGCGACCACCCCGAGGCCTGCGACAACACGCTCCTCATCGCGGAGCGCTGCGACGTCCAGTTCGACACCTCGGCGAACTACATGCCCCGCTTCCCGGTGCCGGAGGGCGAGACGGAGGACACCTGGTTCGTGAAGGAGGTCGAGGCCGGACTGCGCGAGCGCTACCCGGACGGCATCTCCCAGGAGGTGCGCGACCGGGCGGACTACGAGACCCGCGTCATCCTGCAGATGGGCTTCCCCGGCTACTTCCTCGTCGTCGCCGACTTCATCAACTGGTCCAAGCGCAACGGGATCCGCGTCGGTCCCGGCCGCGGCTCCGGTGCCGGCTCGATGGCGGCCTACGCCATGAAGATCACCGACCTCGATCCGCTGCGCCACGGCCTGATCTTCGAGCGCTTCCTCAACCCCGACCGCGTCTCCATGCCCGACTTCGACGTCGACTTCGACGACCGTCGCCGCGGCGAGGTCATCCGCTACGTCACCGAGAAGTACGGCGACGAGCGCGTTGCGCAGATCGTCACCTACGGCACCATCAAGGCGAAGCAGGCTCTCAAGGACGCCTCGCGCGTCCTCGGCTTCCCGTTCGGGATGGGCGAGAAGCTGACGAAGGCCATGCCGCCCGCGATCATGGGCAAGGACATCCCGCTCAGCGGCATCAACGACCCCGCCCACGCGCGCTACAAGGAAGCGCTCGACGTGCGCAACGTCATCGCCGAGGACCCGCAGGCCAAGCTGGTCTTCGACACCGCGCTCGGACTCGAGAACCTCAAGCGCCAGTGGGGCGTGCACGCGGCCGGCGTCATCATGTCCAGCGATCCGCTGCTGGACATCATCCCGATCATGAAGCGGGAGCAGGACGGCCAGATCGTCACGCAGTTCGACTACCCCGCGTGCGAGTCGCTCGGGCTGATCAAGATGGACTTCCTGGGGCTGCGGAACCTCACGATCATCGACGACGCCCTCGACAACATCCGCGCCAACCGCGGACAGGACCTCGTGCTCGAGGACCTCGAGCTCGACGACCAGGCCGCCTACGACCTCCTCGCCCGCGGCGACACGCTCGGCGTGTTCCAGCTCGACGGCGGCCCGATGCGCGGCCTTCTCCGACTGATGAAGCCCGACAACTTCGAGGACATCTCCGCGGTCCTCGCGCTCTACCGGCCGGGCCCGATGGGCGCCGACTCCCACACCAACTACGCGCTGCGGAAGAACGGCGTGCAGGAGATCACCCCTATCCATCCGGAGCTCGAGGAGCCGCTCTCGGAGGTGCTCGGAGGGACCTACGGCCTGATCGTGTACCAGGAGCAGGTCATGTCGATCGCGCAGAAGCTCGCGGGCTTCACGCTCGCACAGGCCGACCTGCTGCGGCGCGCGATGGGCAAGAAGAAGAAGTCCGAGCTGGACAAGCAGTTCGAGGGCTTCTCGGGCGGCATGATCGCCAACGGCTACTCGATGGAGGCCGTCAAGACCCTCTGGGACATCCTGCTGCCCTTCTCCGACTACGCCTTCAACAAGGCGCACTCGGCGGCGTACGGCGTCGTCTCCTACTGGACGGCCTACCTCAAGGCGCACTACCCCGCGGAGTACATGGCCGCGCTGCTCACCAGCGTCGGCGACTCCAAGGACAAGATGGCCGCCTACCTCAACGAGTGCCGGCGGATGGGGATCAAGGTGCTCCCGCCGGACGTCAACGAGTCGATCGGCTTCTTCACCGCAGTCGGCACCGACATCCGCTTCGGCCTCGGCGCCGTCCGCAACGTCGGCATGAACGTCGTCGAGGGCATCCGGGCCGCCCGCGAGGAGAAGGGCCGCTTCGAGACGTTCCACGACTTCCTCCGCAAGGTGCCGCTGCAGGTGACCAACAAGCGCACCATCGAGTCGCTGATCAAGGCCGGCGCCTTCGACTCGCTCGGCTCGACGCGCCGCGCCCTGGTCGAGGTGCACGAGGACGCCGTCGAGGCGGCGGTGGGGGAGAAGCGCAACGAGGCGAACGGCCAGGTCGGCTTCGACTTCGACAGCCTCTGGGACGAGCCGCAGGCCGCGATCCAGGTGCCCGAGCGGCCCGAATGGGCCAAGCGCGACAAGCTCGCCTTCGAACGCGACATGCTCGGGCTCTACGTGTCCGACCATCCGCTCGCCGGACTCGAGACCGAGCTCGCCAAACACTACAGCACCACGATCGCCGACCTGCTGATCTCGGAGACGATCGCCGACGGCGAGACCGTGGTCGTCGCGGGCCTCGTCACGAGCGTCCAGCACCGCATGGCCAAGGCCTCCGGCAACCAGTACGGGATGATCCAGGTCGAGGACTTCGGCGGCGAGATCACCTGCATGTTCATGGGGAAGGCGTACCAGGAGTTCGCCCCGGCGCTCACGAACGACTCCATCGTCGTCGTCAGAGGCCGCGTCAGCATGCGCGACGACGGGATGAACCTGCACGCGTTCAGCCTGTTCGCCCCCGAGATGAGCCAGGACGGCGACTCGGGACCGCTCACCGTCTCGATGCCCGAGTCGCGCGCGACCACCGACACGGTCTCGCAGCTCAGCGACGTGCTCATCCGCCACTCCGGCCAGACCGAGGTGCGCCTGAAGCTCATCAAGGGCGACACGGCCCGCGTGTTCGAGGTGCCGTTCCCCGTGCGCATCACCCCGGACCTCTTCGGCGAGCTGAAGAGCCTGCTGGGGCCGAACTGTCTGTATTGAATTCCGAGCCGGTCCCCGACCGGCTCGGCGCGGTCGGCTGGGGAGGGTGGCCGGGTTCTCAAGGGCGTCCTGCGTACGGCTACGACGATCCGCTGACACGCGGATCGCCGGTTCGCCTCGGAGGGTGCGGCGAGAGGGTGGCGGATCGGAGTGCGAGCCTGCGGCCGCCGGTGTCCTTCTGGTGGTCGAGTAATGGCGGCGCGGGTATAGGGACCGGGCGGGCCCGTAGATGGTGGTCGAGTAGCCGCGGAGCAGCGTGTTCAGACCGGGCGGGACGGGGTCCGGGCGGGGGAGCGCGCGGCGAGGGAGCGGGGGAGGGCGGCGCGTAGACTGGGGCGGCCATGATCCAGACTCTCGACCTCCGCGGCCGTCGTCCCTCCTCCGCCGAGCTCCTCGCCCTCGTGCCCCGCAATCCGGGCACGTCCGCCTCCGTCGGGCCCGTCGTCGCCGAGCTGATCGCCGACGTCCGCGAACGCGGCGCGGAAGCGCTCCTCGACCAGGCGGAGCGGCTGGACGGCGTGCGCCCCCCGCACCTCCGCGTGCCCGCCGAGCAGATCGCCGAGGCGCTCGACCGCCTCGACCCGGCCATCCGCAGCGCACTCGAGGAGGCGATCGCGCGCGTCCGCCGCGCCAGCGCCGCACAGATCCCCCCGCCCCGCACCACCGAGCTCGACGACGGCGCCACGGTCACCCAGCGCTGGCAGCCCGTCGCCCGCGCCGGGCTGTACGTCCCCGGCGGCAAGGCGGTCTACCCGTCGAGCGTCGTCATGAACGCCGTGCCCGCGCAGGCCGCCGGAGTCGCCTCCATCGCCCTGGTCTCGCCGCCGCAGAAGGCGTTCGGCGGCTCCGTCCACCCCACGATCCTCGCGGCGGCCGCTCTGCTCGGCATCGACGAGGTCTACGCGGTCGGGGGCGCCGGAGCCGTCGCCGCACTGGCCTACGGCGTCGACTCGATCGGGCTGGATCCCGTCAGCATCATCACCGGGCCGGGCAACGTCTGGGTCACCACCGCGAAGCGCCAGGTGCTCGGCCAGGTCGGCATCGACTCCGAGGCGGGCCCGACCGAGATCCTCGTGATCGCCGACGACTCCGCCGACCCGCGCCTTGTCGCCGCCGACCTGGTCAGTCAGGCCGAGCACGACGAGGCCGCCTCCGCGGTCCTGGTCACCGACAGCGCCGAGCTCGCCGCCGCCGTCGAGCGCGAGGTCGCCGCCCAGGCCGCTGCCACCCACCACGCGGAGCGCGTGGCCATCGCACTCGACGGCCCGCAGTCCGCGCTCGTGATCGTCGACGACCTCGAGCTCGCCTGCGCGTTCAGCGACGCCTACGGCCCCGAGCACCTCGAGCTGCACACGGCCGACCCCGTCGCGACGGCCGAGCGGATCCACGACGCCGGCGCGATCTTCCTCGGCCCGACCACCCCGGTGAGCCTGGGTGACTACCTCGCCGGCTCCAACCACGTGCTCCCGACCCTCGGGCAGGCGCGCTTCTCCTCCGGGCTCGGCGCCTACACCTTCCTCCGGCCGCAGCAGCTGATCTCGTACGACCGCGGTGCGCTCGAGCGCGTCGCCCCGCACATCCGCGCTCTCAGCGACGCCGAGGCGCTGCCCGCCCACGGCGACGCCGTCGACGCCCGCTTCGCCTGAGACCGAGAGGCCCTCGATGTTCTGCCCCTTCTGCCGGCACCCCGACTCCCGAGTGATCGACTCGCGCACGAGCGACGACGGCCTCTCGATCCGCCGCCGCCGGCAGTGCCCGTCGTGCGGCCGGCGCTTCTCGACGACCGAGACCGCGAGCCTCGTCGTGATCAAGCGCAGCGGAGTCGTGGAGCCGTTCAGCCGCGAGAAGATCGTCAGCGGCGTCCGGAAGGCCTGCCAGGGCCGGCCCGTCACCGACACCGATCTGGCCGTCCTCGCGCAGCGGGTGGAGGAGAGCATCCGCTCCACGGGCGCGTCACAGATCGACGCGAACGACATCGGCCTCGCCATCCTGCCGCCGCTGCGCGAGCTCGACGAGGTCGCCTACCTCCGCTTCGCGAGCGTCTACCAGGCGTTCGACTCGCTGGACGACTTCGAGTCTGCGATCACCCTGCTCCGCGCCGAGCGCACCTCCGTGCCCCACAGCGCCGACGAGATCTGAGGCCCGGGTGTACCCGCTCCTGTTCCGCACCGTCCTGCGCCGCCTCGACCCGGAGCGGGCGCACCACCTGAGCTTCCCGGTGATCCGGGCCCTCGGAGCCCTCGCTCCGGTCCTGCGCCGGACCACCGTCCCGCGCGGAACGCCCGCGGTCGAGACGCTCGGCCTCCGCTTCGAGACCCCGTTCGGCGTCGCGGCCGGCTTCGACAAGGACGCCACCGCGGTCCTGGGCTTCGGCGCGCTCGGCTTCGGACACGTCGAGGTCGGGACCCTGACCGCTCGGGCGCAGCCGGGCAACGACCGGCCGCGCCTCTTCCGGCTGATCGCGGACCGCGCCGTCGTCAACAGGATGGGCTTCAACAATCACGGCGCCGAGGCCGCGGCGCAACGGCTGATCCGGCTGCGCAGCGCGCGCCGCCGCCCCGTGATCGGCGTGAACATCGGCAAGAGCCGGGTGGTCGAGGTGGACGACGCGATCGAGGACTACCTGATCAGCACGCGCCTGCTCGCGCCGCTCGCCGACTACCTCGTCGTGAACGTCAGCTCGCCGAACACCCCCGGGCTCCGCGGCCTGCAGGAGATCGACCGCCTCGAGCCGCTCCTCGCGGCCGTCAAGGACGCCGCCGACACGACGCCCCTGCTGGTCAAGATCGCCCCGGACCTCTCCGACGACGAGGTCGGCCGGGTCGCCGAGCTCGCCGTCCGCCTGGGTCTGGACGGGATCATCGCGACCAACACGACGCTCTCCCGGGGGGGCCTCTCGACCGATCGTGCCGTGGTCGAGGCGGCCGGCGCCGGCGGCCTCTCCGGTGCCCCGCTGGCCGCGCGTTCGCTCGAGGTGCTCCGCGTGATCCGCGGCGCCGTCCCCGCGGCCTTCTGCGTGATCTCCGTCGGAGGAGTCGAGACGGCCGAGGACGTGCGCGAGCGCCTCGACGCGGGCGCCACCCTCGTCCAGGGCTACACCGCCTTCATCTACCGCGGGCCCCTGTGGGCTCGGGACATCAACCGGGGACTGGCCCGCGCCTCCTGACCCGCCGTGCACGACGAAGGGCCCCCGGAGCCGCGCGAGGCGCGACCGCAGGGGCCCTTCGTGGTCCGCCGTCCGACTACTCGGGGAAGGCGCGGCGCTTGACCTGGGGCTTCGGCAGGCGCATGACGCGCAGCTGGAGGGCGCGCATCGCGGCATACCAGCGGATGCCCTTCTCGACCTTGTCGGCGCCGTAGCGCTCGGCGAGCTTCCGGCGCATCCGCATGCCGAGGAGGATGCAGTCGATCACCGCGAGGAGGAAGAACACCCAGAGGATGACGAGCGTCGCGTACTGCAGCTCCGGCTGCGGGAAGAAGCTCAGCAGCAGGACGACGACCATCACCGGGATGAGGAACTCGCCGAGGCTGAAGCGTGCGTCGACCCAGTCGCGCACGAACTTGCGCTGAGGACCCTTGTCGCGCAGCGGCAGGTAGCGCTGGTCGCCGGCGGCCAGGCCGATGCGGGCCTGCTCGCGCGACACGGCGGCCTTCTCGCGGGCGTCGCGGGCGGCCTGCTTGCGGTCGGTGACGACCAGCGGACGCTTGCGGGCCAGCTCCTGCTCGCGCCGGGTCGGCGTCGGCCGGCCCTTCCCGGAGCCGGGGGAGCCGGCGTCGTCGGGCGTGTCGGTTGCGATCGGGTGCTTGGCCACGGGGAACGTCCTTGGAATCGGGGGTCTCTTAAGATTACCTCCATGGCTCACGACGCTCCGACTCCGCCCGCACTCTCCTCCGACGAGGAGGCCGTCCTCGCCGCCGTCCGCGACGATCTGCCGCGCTCGCTCGCCCAGCTCGGGCAGCTCGTGCGGATCCCGTCCGTCTCGTGGGACGGCTTCGACGCGACCCGCGTGGCCGCCAGCGCCGAGGCCATCGCCGAGCTCGCGCGCGAGACGGGCGTCTTCGACGACGTCGCGATCCACAGCGCCACGATCGACGGCACCGACGTGCTCGGCCAGCCTGCCGTCCTGGCCACCCGCGCCGCCCGCAACGGAGCGCCGACCGTCCTCCTCTACGCCCACCACGACGTGCAGCCGCAGGGCGCCGAGTCGGCGTGGGAGACGCCTCCGTTCGAGCCGACCGTGCGCGGCGACCGCCTGTACGGGCGCGGTGCCGCCGACGACAAGGCGGGAGTCGTGTCCCACCTCGCCGCGGTGCGCGCACTCCGCGAGGTCGCGGGCGAGGACCACGACCTCGGGCTCGTCCTCTTCATCGAGGGGGAGGAGGAGTTCGGGTCGCGCTCGTTCCCCACCTTCCTCCGCGAGCACCACGACGCCCTCCGCGCGGATGCGATCATCGTCGCCGACAGCGACAACTGGGACGTCGACACCCCCGCGCTGACGGTGGGCCTGCGCGGCAACGTCACCTTCACCCTCACCGTCAGCACTCTCGCGCACGCCTCGCACTCGGGCATGCTCGGCGGAGCGGTCCCGGACGCGATGCTCGCGGCGGTCCGCCTGCTCGCGACGCTCTGGAACGAGGACGGCTCGGTCGCCGTCGCCGGCCTCACCGAGCACGACGGAGCGGTGCCCGAGACGACCGAGGAGGACCTCCGCCGCGACTCCGGGCTGCTCGACGGGGTCTCGCCGATCGGCACCGGCGCGATCCTCTCGCGCCTGTGGTCGAAGCCGGCCGTCACGGTCACCGGGATCGACGCGCCCAGCGTCGTCGACGCCTCAAACACCCTCGTCCCGTCCGTGCGCGTGAAGATCAGCGCCCGCATCGCCCCCGGCCAGGACGCGGAGGAGGCGTTCGCCGCCATCGAGAGCCACCTCCGGGCGAACTCCCCGTTCGGCGCCCACCTCGCGATCGAGGACGTCGACACCGGCAGCCCGTTCCTGGTCGACGCGACCGGCTGGGCCGTGGACCTGGTGAAGGGCGCGATGGCGGACGCCTGGGGACGCGAGCCCCTCGAGACCGGGATCGGCGGGAGCATCCCGTTCATCGCCGACCTCGTGCGCGAGTTCCCCGAGGCGCAGATCCTCGTCACCGGTGTCGAGGACCCCGACTCGCGCGCGCACAGCCCCAACGAGTCGCTGCACCTGGGCGTCTTCAAGCGCGCCGCGCAGACCGAGGCGCTGTTCCTGCTCCGCGCCGCCGCTCACCGCGACTGACCACCGGTCGTGGAATACCCGGGTGACCACCCGGGTTTCAGCCGTAGAATCCCGGAAGGCACGACGACCGTTCCGCCCGTCCCCTGAGGAGTGACATGTCAGACACACTGACCGACCAGACGGCGACCCCCCTCGCCACCCCGCCCAGCGCGGCCCACGGCGTCTCGATGACCCCGACCGCCGCCGCCAAGGTCAAGAGCCTGCTCGAGCAGGAGGGCCGCGACGACCTGCGCCTGCGCGTCGCGGTGCAGCCCGGCGGCTGCTCCGGCCTCATCTACCAGCTCTACTTCGACGAGCGCACCCTCGACGGCGACGCCGCGGTGGAGTTCGAGGGCGTCGGCCTCGTCGTCGACAAGATGAGCGTCCCCTACCTCGACGGCGCCTCGATCGACTTCGAGGACACCATCCAGAAGCAGGGCTTCACCATCGACAACCCCAACGCGGGCGGCAGCTGCGCCTGCGGCGACAGCTTCCACTGACGCCGCGCGGCCCCGGGCCGCAGCGCCTCCGAACGGCGTCCGACAGTCCACTCCGGTGGCCCGTCGGGCGCCGTTCGTCATGACTGCACCACTCGACCGGGACGTCAAGAGCGGGTCGTCGTGCACCGGGCCGCCGGAGCGGAAGGGTAGGCTGGAGCCGGTCTAATACAGTTTCGTGTGAACTGGTCCCCAGTCTTCCGAAAGGTCACCGGTGCGCTTCAATCGCCGAATCCGCAGATGGGTCGCTGCCCCCGTCGCAGGAGCCCTCGCCCTCGTCCTCGCGGGCTGCACGCAAGAGCAGCTCCAGGGCTGGCTCCCCACCGAACCCGGCACGACGAACCACGTCGACCGCGTCATCGGACTCTGGGTCACCTCCTGGATCGTCCTGCTCGCCGTCGGCGTCGTCACGTGGGGTCTCACCATCTGGGCGGTGGTCGTCTACCGCCGTCGCAAGGGGCAGACCGGCCTGCCGGTCCAGCTGCGCTACAACATGCCGATCGAGATCTTCTACACGATCGTGCCGCTGATCCTCGTGATCGGCTTCTTCGCCTTCACCGCGCGCGACCAGGCAGCCATCGAGCAGCCCTACGACGACCCGGACGAGACCATCCAGGTGTACGGCAAGCAGTGGGCGTGGGACTTCAACTACGTCGACGAGGACGTCTACTCCGCCGGCATCCAGGGCCAGTACCAGGAGGGCGGGGACGCGGCCGGCTCGCTCGTCGAGTCCGAGATCCCCACGCTCTACCTGCCCGTCGGACAGAAGATCAAGATCCAGCTCGACGCGCGCGACGTGATCCACTCCTTCTGGGTCGTCGACTTCCTCTACAAGAAGGACATGATCCCCGGCAAGACGAACTACATGTACGTCACGCCGCTCAAGGAGGGGACCTACGCCGGCAAGTGCGCCGAGCTCTGCGGTGAGTACCACTCCGCGATGCTCTTCAACGTCAAGGTCGTCTCGCAGGGCGAGTACGACGACTACATCCAGTCGCTGCGCGACGCGGGCCAGACCGGTCAGCTCGGCGCCGAGTACAACCGCAATTCGAACCTTCCCGGAACCGGCGCGCCGGCCCGCGAGAACGAGGAGTAAGGGAGCATGAGCACCGCCACGGCACCCCGCCCGACGCGCACCGCCGGCACTCCGCCGGTCCAGCGCAAGGCGAACGTCCTCGTCCGCTGGATGACGTCGACCGACCACAAGGTCATCGGGTACATGTACCTGATCACGTCGTTCATCTACTTCTGCATCGCCGGCGTGATGGCACTCGTCATCCGCGCCCAGCTGTTCGAGCCCGGCCTGAACGTGGTCGAGACGCGCGAGCAGTACAACCAGCTGTTCACGATGCACGGCACGATCATGCTGCTGATGTTCGCGACGCCGCTCTTCGCCGGCTTCGCCAACGTCCTGATGCCGCTGCAGATCGGCGCCCCCGACGTCGCGTTCCCCCGCCTCAACGCCTTCGCGTACTGGCTCTACAGCTTCGGCTCGCTCATCGCGGTCGCCGGATTCGTCACCCCGCAGGGTGCGGCGTCCTTCGGCTGGTTCGCGTACGCGCCACTGTCGAGCACGACGTTCTCACCAGGGCTCGGCGGCAATCTCTGGGTCTTCGGCCTCGCGCTCTCAGGCTTCGGCACGATCCTCGGCGCGGTGAACTTCATCACGACGATCATCACGATGCGCGCTCCCGGCATGACGATGTTCCGCATGCCGATCTTCACCTGGAACATCCTGGTGACGTCGATCCTCGTGCTGCTCGCGTTCCCGGTGCTCGCCGCCGCGATGTTCGCCCTCGGCGCCGACCGCGTGTTCGACGCCCACATCTACGACGCGGCCAACGGCGGCGTCCTGCTCTGGCAGCACCTGTTCTGGTTCTTCGGCCACCCCGAGGTGTACATCATCGCGCTGCCGTTCTTCGGCATCGTGTCCGAGGTCTTCCCGGTCTTCAGCCGCAAGCCGATCTTCGGCTACAAGACGCTGATCTACGCGACCATCGCGATCGCCGCCCTCTCCGTGACGGTGTGGGCGCACCACATGTACGTCACCGGATCGGTCCTGCTGCCGTTCTTCTCGCTGATGACGATGCTCATCGCGGTTCCGACCGGCGTGAAGATCTTCAACTGGGTCGGCACCATGTGGCGCGGATCGGTGACCTTCGAGACTCCGATGATCTGGGCGATCGGCTTCCTGATCACCTTCACCTTCGGTGGACTCACCGGCGTCATCCTCGCGTCCCCCCCGCTCGACTTCCACGTCTCGGACTCGTACTTCGTGGTGGCGCACTTCCACTACGTCGTGTTCGGAACCGTCGTCTTCGCGATGTTCTCGGGCTTCTACTTCTGGTGGCCGAAGTGGACCGGCAAGATGCTGAACGAGACGCTGGGCAAGTGGCACTTCTGGCTGCTGTTCATCGGCTTCCACACCACCTTCCTCATCCAGCACTGGCTGGGCGTCGTCGGCATGCCGCGCCGCTACGCCAGCTACCTGCCCGAGGACGGCTTCACCTGGATGAACCAGGTGTCGACGGTCGGAGCGATGATCCTCGCGGTGTCGCTGATCCCGTTCTTCCTGAACGTGTACATCACGGCCCGCAAGGCGCCCAAGGTGACGGTGAACGACCCGTGGGGCTTCTCCCGGTCGCTCGAGTGGGCCACCTCGTGCCCGCCGCCCCGCCACAACTTCACCTCGATCCCGCGTATCCGAAGCGAGGCCCCGGCATTCGACCTCAATCACCCCGAGGCCGGCATCCCCGTCGGAATCGGTCCGGCGAAGGACGCTCCGGACGCCCCCACGTACGACAAGTCCGAAGGCACGGTGAAGTAGGGCCATGCGCGCCAACGTCAATCTCTTCTGGCTCCTCGCGGGCTTCTTCCTCCTCGCCGACATCACGTACATCGTGTGGTCGCTGCTCGACACGGGCCAGGTGGAGTGGGTCGGCACCGTCGGCATCGGCCTCTCGGCCGTGCTGGGCGCGTTCATCGCGTTCTACGTCGGCCGCGTCCACAAGGCTCAGGGTGCCGAGCTCCCCGAGGATCGCCTCGATGCGGACATCGATGACGGAGACCCCGAGCTGGGCTTCTTCAGCCCGTGGAGCTGGTGGCCGCTGATCCTGGGCGGTTCCGCGGCCCTCGGATTCCTCGGCCTGGCCGTGGGGTTCTGGATCACCTACATCGCCGTCGGACTCTTCCTGGTCGCCATCGCCGGCTGGGTGTACGAGTACTACCGCGGGTACTTCGCCCGCTAGGGCGCATCGCACGGCCGAGGGCCGGGTGCACGGGGGCTTCGGCTCCGTGCACTCGGCCCTTTCGTGTATCCAGGAGGAAGCGCGCGTGGTTGGGACCCGGTCGGCTCGGCCGTTCGGCTTCGTGCAGGGGCGTCATTCGCCGATCGGTGGCGGATCAAGCCTCCCGGTGAGAGCCGGGACCTCCCGGTGAGGGCCGGGACCGCTCAGTGAGGGATGACGAGGTGAGCTGGATCTCTCGCGGTGTCCTGCTGGCGGGACACCGCGGCGTCCTGCGCGGAAGAACTCGTCGGTGCACATCCCGACGGCCCGCGACGTGGAAGCTCGCAGGGGAGTGCAGCGGGCGGCGCCGGGCAGGAGCGTCGGCCCGCGTCATCACCCCTACGGGTCTGCGCTGCGACGGCTCCTGCTCCGGTCACGGCTGAGCGGGCTACGCCTGTGGCGGCTCTCCTGTGCGCGTGTGGGTGTGCCGACGGTGGTGGCCGCTACGGTCGGGGATACTGCTGCGCCTGCGGCCGTACTGGGCCTGCCGCGCCTGTTCTGGCGCCTGCGCCGCCCTACGGACTCCTGCACACCGTTCCGACCCCAGCGGAGCCCGCACCCCGGCGGAACCGCGGGCGCCCCTGCGGCTCTTGGAGTTCCTCGGTACGTCTAGCGGGTCGTGCCGGTCGGTGCGAGGACAAGGAGCCTGAGATGCCGCTGCAGCGACGGTCGTCGAGGCCCGGAGGTCGCCTCCTCTGTCTCACCGGCGAGCGTCGCCGTCGCCGATCACAGAGGGTTCGGCCGTGAGCGGGGGAGGGCAGTCCTGACGGGCCTGCTGAGGATGGGTGCCCTGGAACCGATGCCGAGCGTCTCGACGTGAACGGGAACCGGGAGACCTCACCGGACGACGACGCTGCGAGCACGCAGAGGGGCTGGATCACTCCATGATCGGACGGGGGCGGACGTCTCCAGCTCGGCGGTCAGATGGCATCTCGTGATCCGAGGAGCGGAGGCCTCGAGGTCCGGTGGATCGCCCCACGTCCCTGCTGGCTTGTCGCCGTCGAGGCGCTGTGATCCGGTCTCACCGGCTCTCGGTCCACCGCCGACCTCTGCCGCGCCGGAGGACAGGCCCCGCCCCGCTGCAGGAACGACGAAGGGCCCGGACGAATGAAACGTCCGGGCCCTTCGGGGGAGGATCAGTGCTCGCTGTGCGAGCTCTCGAGCTCCTTCTGGGTGACGGGGGTGATCCGGTCCTCGAAGAACCAGCGGGAGAGGCCGGCGCGGACGCGCTGCGGGGCGGTGATGCGGCCACGCGAGTCCGGACGGATCATCAGGGGCTCGTACTCGTCCTGACCGACGAGCTTCCAGCGCTCGTACTCGTCGAGCTGCTGGTGCACCTCGATGAACTCGCCGCCGGGGAGGCGGACGATGCGGCCGGACTCGAAGCCGTGCAGCGCGATCTCGCGGTCCTTCTTCTGCAACGCCAGGCAGATGCGCTTGGTGATGAAGTACGCGATGAACGGACCCGCAATGAGCAGGAACTGCAGGCTGTGGATCACGCCCTCCATCGTGAGGTGGAAGTGCGTCGCGATGAGGTCGGACGACGCGGCGGCCCAGAGGACGGCGTAGAAGCTGACTCCGGCGGCGCCGATCGCGGTGCGGGTCGCGGCGTTGCGCGGGCGGTCGAGCAGGTGGTGCTCGCGCTTGTCACCGGTGATCCACGCCTCGAGGAACGGGTAGAGCATGACCACGGCGATGAACAGTCCGAGACCGACGAGCGGGATCAGGATGTTGAATGACAGGGTTCCGATGCCCGGGATGGCCCACTCGAGTCCCGGCGGGACGAGGCGCAGGGCGCCGTCGGCGAACCCGATGTACCAGTCGGGCTGGGTTCCCGCGGAGACGGGCGAGGGGTCGTACGGGCCGTAGTTCCAGATCGGGTTGATCGTGAACAGCGAGGCGATGAGGACGACGACGCCGAAGACGATGAAGAAGAATCCACCGGCCTTCGCGGCGTAGACCGGCAGCACCGGGTAGCCGACGACGTTCTGCTCGGTCTTGCCCGCACCGGGGAACTGGGTGTGCTTGTGGACGACCACGAACACGAGGTGGAGGGCGATGAACGCGAGCACCAGCGCCGGCAGCAGCAGGATGTGCAGCGTGTAGAGGCGGCCGACGATGTCGGTGCCCGGGAACTCGCCGCCGAAGAGCAGGAACGAGATCCAGGTGCCGACGATCGGGATGCCCTTGACCATGCCGTCGATGATGCGGAGGCCGTTGCCCGAGAGCAGGTCGTCGGGGAGCGAGTAGCCGGTGAAGCCCTCGGCCATCGCGAGGATGAAGAGGACGAAGCCGATGACCCAGTTGAGCTCGCGGGGCTTGCGGAACGCACCGGTGAAGAAGATGCGCAGCATGTGCAGGCCGATCGAGGCCACGAACAGCAGTGCCGCCCAGTGGTGGATCTGCCGCATCAGCAGGCCGCCGCGGATGTCGAAGGAGATGTCGAGCGAGGACGACATCGCCGCCGACATCTCGATGCCCTTGAGGGGCAGATAGCTGCCCTCGTAGTGCGTCTCGACCATCGAGGCCTGGAAGAAGAAGGTGAGGAACGTGCCCGACAGCAGGATGATGACGAAGCTGTAGAGCGCGACCTCGCCGAGGAGGAAGGACCAGTGGTCGGGGAAGATCTTGCGACCGAACTCCTTGACGACCGCGGAGATGCTCGTGCGCTCGTCGATGTAGTTCGACGCCGCTCCGACGTACCCCTTCTGGAACTTGCCGGATCCGAGGATGACGCCGTCCTCGGGCTCCGCGGGGGAGCTGGAGGGGCGTGAGGGGGTGGTGGTGGACATGTGAGTCATCGCTCCCAGAAGGACGGTCCGACGGGCTCCGTGAAGTCGCTTCTGGCGACCAGGTAACCCTCGGCGTCGACGGTGATGGGGAGCTGCGGAAGCGGACGCTTCGCCGGGCCGAAGATGACGGCGGCCTCGCGCGTGATGTCGAATTGCGACTGGTGGCACGGGCACAGCAGGTGGTGGGTCTGCTGCTCGTACAGCGCCACGGGGCAGCCGACGTGCGTGCAGATCTTGGAGTAGGCGACGATTCCGTCGTAGTTCCAGGTCTCGCGACCCTCACTGACGATGAGGTCCTCCGGCTTCAGGCGCATCAGGAGGACGGCGGCCTTGGCCTTCTCCTCCAGCTTGCCCTCGGCGTCGTTGAGGCCCTCGGGGATGACGTGGAAGGCGGATCCGAGTGTGACGTCCGATGCGAGGATCGGCGCTCCCGACGGGTCCAGGGTGAGCCTCGTGCCCTCTTCCCACAGGGTGGTCTTGAGGAGGGTGACGGGGTTCTGGTCCTGCGGGCCGAGGCCCCGGAACAGGATCACGGCGGGCAGGGGGAACACGACGAGGGAGGCGATCAGGCTGTTCCGGACGAGGGAGCGGCGGCCGAAGCCGGACTCCTTGTCGGACTGGTCGAAGATCTCGAGCGCACGGGCGCGGGTGGGCTCCGCGCTGCGGACGGGGTGGCGGATGTCGATGCCCTCGTGGTCCGACATCAGCTGCTTGCCCCAGTGGACGGCGGCGATGCCGATGCCCAGGAGCGCGAGGGACATGCCCAGGCCGATGAACAGCGTGTTCAGCCGGACCGACGCGACGTCCTCGGTGATCGGGAATGCCATGTAGGCGGCTACCGCAAAGATCGAGCCCGCGAAGGAGAGGTAGAAGAGCGTGTACACCGTGCGCTCGGCACGCTTCTCGACCTTGGGGTCGAGGTCGGTCATCCGGGGGCGGTGCGGCGGGAGGCCCGGGTCCTGGACGCGGTCCCGCGTCACGACCGCGGTGCCGGCCGGAGCCGTTCCGTGCCCGGTGGCCGACGAGGTGGCGAGGTCCGTGCCACCCTCATCGTGCTCTGCCATGGTTCTCCTTTTCACGCCGTGTCGGCACCAGTCGGTGCCGTGGGTCAGTCGCGCCCGTCAGGGCGCTGCAGTCGTCTAGTTGGATCGGGCGGTGATCCACACCGTCAGGGCCACGATCGCGCCGAGGCCGAAGATCCAGAGGAACAGGCCCTCTGCGACCGGCCCGAGGGAGCCGAGCGCGAATCCGCCCGGGGACGGGTTGGCCTCGATGTACTTGAGGTACGAGATGATGTCGCGCTTGTCCTCGGGCGAGATGTTCAGGTCGTTGAAGACCGGCATGTTCTGCGGGCCGGTGACCATCGCCTCGTAGATGTGCGCCTCGGTCACGCCGCCCAGCGGGGGAGCGAACTTGCCCTCGGTGAGCGCGCCGCCGGCTCCGGCGACGTTGTGGCACATGGCGCAGTTGATGCGGAACAGCTCGGCGCCGTTCGCCGCGTCGCCCTGTCCGTCGAGGACCTCGCCCTCGGGGATCGCGGGGCCGGGGGCCAGCGACGCGACGTAGGCGGCGAGCTCGCCGACCTGCTCGTCGGTGAACTGCACCGGCTTCTCGAGCGCCTGGGGGCCGTGCATCTGCATCGGCATGCGGCCGGTGCCGACCTGGAAGTCGACCGACGCCGCGCCCACTCCGATGAGGGAGGGAGCGTTGTCGGTGCCCGCGGCGTCGAGGCCGTGGCAGGTGGCGCAGTTCGCGGCGAAGAGCTTCGAGCCCTCGTCGATCGTCTGCTGGCTGGTGGACGACGTCTCCGCCGAGGCGGACGTCGCGACGCCGACCGCGGCGTAGGTCCCGCCGGTGAGCCCGAGGCCGATGGCGATCAGGGCCAGGGTGGCGAGCGGGTGGCGGCGACCCTTCTTGGCTCGGCTCTTCGTCTTCGGGGAGGCCATCGAGGCGTCCTTCCTGCGGGGGTCGGGAGTGGAGTGGGGCATCGGCGGGCGCGTCACTTGAGGAAGTAGATGACGGCGAACAGGCCGACCCAGACGACGTCGACGAAGTGCCAGTAGTACGAGACGACGATGGCGCTCGTCGCCTCCTTGTGGCCGAAGTTCTTGACCGCGAAGCCGCGGCCGATGACGAGGAGGAACGCGATGAGGCCGCCGGTGACGTGCAGGGCGTGGAAGCCGGTCGTCAGGTAGAAGGCGGAGCCGTAGGCGTTGCTGGAGAGCGTGACGCCCTCGGAGACGAGGGTCGCGTACTCGAGCACCTGGCCGGAAACGAAGACCGCGCCCAGGGCGTAGGTGAGGAAGAACCACTCGACCATGCCCCACTTGAACGGGCTGAGGCCCGTCGCGCGCGGCTGCAGGCGCTCGGCGGCGAACACGCCGAACTGGCAGCTGAACGACGAGGCCACGAGGATCACCGTGTTCACGCCCGCGTAGGGGACGTTGAGGATCTGGGTCTCGGCGCCCCAGAGCTCGGGGGAGGTGCTCCGCAGGGTGAAGTAGATCGCGAACAGGCCCGCGAAGAACATGACCTCGCTGCCCAGCCAGACGATCGTTCCGACCGCGACCGGGTTGGGTCGGTTCACTACGGGCGCGGTGGCCGTGGGGGAGAGAGAGGTGCTCGTCACACAGACCATTATGGCCGATGGCACGGGAGGGAAGTCGCACTAGCCGGGAGGCGATCCTCGTCGCATAATCTGGGAGCCATGTCGGAAACCCTGTCCTGGCCGCACGTTCTCAGCGCACTCCTCGAGCCCTCCGATCTGAGCGTCTCCGAGGCGACGTGGGCCATGGAGCAGGTGATGGAGGGCGCGGCGACTCCGGCGCAGCTCGCCGGACTGCTGGTGGCCCTCCGGGCAAAGGGCGAGACCGTCGACGAGATCGTCGGCTTCCGCGACGCGATCCTCGACCACGCGGTGCCGCTGGACGTGGACCCGATGGCCCTGGACATCGTCGGGACGGGCGGGGACCGCTTCGGGACCGTCAACATCTCCTCCACCGCGTCGATCATCGCGGCCGCCGCCGGCACGCCCGTCGTGAAGCACGGGAACAAGGCCGCGTCCTCCTCCTCCGGCTCCTCCGACGTGCTCGCGGCACTCGGGGTCGACCTCTCCCTCTCTCCCGAGCGGGTGGCCGAGGTGTTCCGGCGGACGGGGATCGCCTTCGTCTTCGCGTCCCTCTTCCACCCCGGCTTCCGGCACGCCGGTCCGGTGCGCGCCGAGCTGGGCGTGCCGACGGTGTTCAACTTCCTCGGCCCGCTCTGCAATCCGGCGCGTCCCGAGGCGTCGGCGGTCGGAGTGGCGCACCTCGACCGGGTGCCGCTGGTCGTCGGCGTGTTCCGGACGCGCGGGGCGACGGCTCTGGTGTTCCGCGGGGACGACGGCCTCGACGAGCTCACCACCACGGGTCACAGCCACATCTGGGAGGTGTCGCGCGGCTCCGTGGTCGAGCACGACCTCGACCCGCGCGACCTGGGCCTGCCCCGCGCGCGGATCGACGAGCTGCGCGGCCGCGACGCCGCCTACAACGCGAGCGTGGTGCGCTCGGTGCTCGCGGGAGACGCCGGCCCCGTCCGCGACATCGTCCTTCTGAACGCGGCCGCGGGCCTCGCGGCGTTCGACCTGGCGCGCGACCCGGACCTGGTGCGCACGCCCGTCCTGGAGCGCCTGCGGACGTCGATGGACCGCGCGGCGGAGGCCGTCGACTCCGGGGCCGCCACGGCCAAGCTCGAGGAGTGGGTCCGCGAGACGCAGCGCGCCGTCGTCCCGCTGCCGTAGGCGCGAGCGCAGGGCGTAACGTGGGGCTGCTGTCCGCGACGGTGCGGGCGGCGATCCACCACGCGCCGGATCGCCCGCAGGTCACGGGTCGCCCGAGTGGTGGCCCGATCCTGGAGGAGACCTCGATGAAGAAGCTCATCAACGACCCGAAGAACGTCGTCACGGAGTCGGTGGCCGGCTTCGGCCTGGCGCACGCCGACCTGGTCCGGGTGGTGTCGGATCCCCTGTTCGTGGTGCGGGCCGACGCGCCCCGCTCGGGCAAGGTGGGCATCGTCAGCGGAGGCGGCAGCGGGCACGAGCCGCTGCACGCGGGCTTCGTCGGATTCGGGATGCTGGACGCCGCCGTCCCCGGTCCCGTCTTCACCTCGCCCACGCCCGACCCGATCGTCGCGGCCACGCAGGCCGTCGACGGCGGCGCGGGTGTGCTGCACATCGTGAAGAACTACACCGGCGACGTCCTGAACTTCGAGACCGCGGCCGACCTCGCCGGCGCCGAGGGGATCGAGGTGCGCAGCGTGATCGTCGACGACGACGTCGCGGTGAAGGACTCGCTCTACACCGCGGGCCGCCGCGGCGTGGCAGGCACCGTGCTGGTCGAGCGGATCGCGGGCGCCGCGGCCGAGCGGGGCGACTCCCTCGACGAGGTCGCGACGATCGCCGAGACGGTGATCGCGAACGTGCGCTCGATGGGCGTCGCCCTCACGCCGTGCATCGTCCCGCACGCGGGCGAGCCGAGCTTCGAGCTGGGTGAGGACGAGATCGAGATCGGCATCGGCATCCACGGCGAGCCCGGCCGGGAGAAGATCGCGCTGGAGCCGGCCGACCGCATCGTCGACCGGATCCTCGGTCCGATCCTGGAGGACCTGCCGTTCTCCTCCGGGGACGAGGTGCTGCTCCTGGTGAACGGCATGGGCGGCACGCCGCAGATCGAGCTGTACCTCGCCTACCGCCGCGCAGCCGAGGCGCTGGCCGAGAAGGGGATCACCGTCGCACGCAGCCTCGTCGGCAACTACACGACGTCGCTCGAGATGCAGGGCTTCTCGCTCACCGTCCTCAAGCTCGACGACGCCCTGACCGAGCTGTGGGACTCCCCCGTGCAGACCGCGGCGCTGCGGTGGGGACGCTGAGCGCCCGCGCGCACACCATGACCGGAACGACAGCCGCAGGAGCGGCGCACGAGGAGGAGACGACCATGCAGGACGCACAGGGAGCCGGGCTCGACGCGGCGTGGGCGACGGCGTGGATCCGCCGCGCCGCCGAGTCGATCGCGGAGCACCGGGTCGAGCTGATCACGCTCGACCGGGCGATCGGCGACGGGGACCACGGCGAGAACATGGACCGCGGCTTCCAGGCCGTGGTCGCGAAGCTGGACGGGGCGCCGGAGCAGGGGCTCCCGGCGGACGTGCTCAAGCTGGTCGCGACGACGCTCATCTCCACCGTCGGCGGCGCCTCGGGCCCGCTGTTCGGCACGGCGTTCCTGAAGGCCTCCGCCGCGGTCGCGGGCGAGGACGCGCTCGAAGGCGCTGACGTCGCAGCTCTCCTGGCCGCGGCGAGGGACGGCATCGTGCTCCGCGGCAAGGCCGAGGTGGGCGACAAGACGATGGTGGACGCGTGGACGCCGGCGGTCGACGCGGCCGCGGCCGCCGCCGAGGAGGGAGCGGCTCCGGCCGACGTCCTCGCCGCGGCGGCGGAGGCGGCGCAGAAGGGAGCGGAGTCGACGGACCCGCTGGTCGCCCGCAAGGGACGCGCCAGCTACCTCGGCGAGCGCGCCATCGGGCACCGTGATCCCGGCAGCGTGTCGACCGTTCTCCTGCTCCGCGCAGCAGCCGAGGCGGCGGCGTGAGCGTCGGGCTGGTCCTGGTCTCGCACAGCGCGCAGCTGGCGGAGGGGCTGGGCGAGCTCGCGGAGCAGATGGCGGCCTCGGTCGCGCTGGTCGCCGCGGGCGGGACGGACGACGGCGGCATCGGCACCAGCTTCGACCGCATCACGGCGGCCCTGGCGGAAGCGGACTCCGGCGAGGGGGTCGTCGTCCTCTGCGACCTCGGCTCGGCGATCATGACGGCGGAGACCGCGGTCGAGTTCCTCGACGACGACGCGCGCGCCCGGGTCCGGATCGCCGACGCCCCGCTGGTGGAGGGGGCGGTCGCGGCCGCCGTCGCCGCGGGCACGGGGGCGTCGCTGGACGAGGTGCTCGCCGCCGCGGAGTCGGCCCGGGTCGAGACGCTCGCTGCTCCCGCCGAGGAGGCCTCGCCCGGTGACGAGCGCGTGCAGCGCCGCGTCCGCCTCATCAACCCGAACGGCCTGCACGCCCGTCCCGCGGCCGACTTCGTCACGCTCGCCGCCACCTTCGACGCCCGGATCGACGCGAACGGCAAGGACGCCACGAGCCTGCTCGGCGTGATGTCGCTGGGGCTCGACCGCGGGGACGAGGTCGTCCTCTCGGCGTCGGGGCCGCAGGCCCACGAGGCGGTCGGCCGGCTCGGCGATCTGGTCGAGTCGGGCTTCGGCGAGGTGTAGCGCGCCGTCGACCGGTCCAGGGACCGCGGAGGCGCCTCCTCCTACGCTGAGCGCATGGCCCTCCGCGGAACCCGACCCCCGTCTGTCCTGCTCCGCCGACTCGTCACCGTCCCGCGCGTCGTGCGCCGGGCGGACGCTCGTGCGGCCCGGCGGCTGAACGCCCGTCGCCCGTCGCCCGTCGTCGACGGGGCGCTCGTGGGGCTCTCCCGGGCCGCGGACCACGGAGTCCTCTGGGCCGGCGTCGGCGTCCTGCTGCTCCTGGCGGGCCGTCCCCGCGAGGCTCTGCGGGGGACCGCCTCGCTCGCCGCGGCCAGCGCGCTCGCGAACCTGGTCGGCAAGCGCGTGTTCGGCGGCGACCGGCCGCTCCTCGTCGACGTCCCGGTCGGCCGGCGCCTGGCGACGGTGCCGACGTCGGCGTCCTTCCCCTCGGGGCACGCGGCGAGCGCCGCTGCCTTCGCCGCCGGGGTCGCGCTCGAGTCGCCCCGAGTGGGGGCGGCGGTCGCCCCGCTCGCCGCCGCCGTGGCCTTCTCCCGCCTGCACGTCGGCGTCCACTGGCTCTCGGACGTCCTCGGCGGCGCGGCGCTCGGCGCGGCGGTCGCGGTCGTCGGCCGAGCCGTCCTGCCGGCCGAGCCGCGCCACGTGCCCGTCTCGGAGCGCGCGACCCGGCCCCCCGTCGACCGCAGCCCGCTGGGGGACGGCGCCGCCCTCCTCGTGGTCCTCAACCCCGGCGCGGGCCGGGACTCGCACCGCCCCGATCCCGAGCCGCTGGTCCGAGCCCGGTTCCCGAAGGCGCGCGTGCACCGGCTGACCGAGGGGGAGGACCTCGCCGACGTGGTGCGCGAGGCGCGCTCGGGGGACTCTCCGCCCCGGGTGCTCGGGATCTACGGCGGGGACGGGACCATGTCGGTCGGTGCCGCTCTCGCCCGCGCCGAGGGGATGACGCTGCTCGTGCTGCCGGGCGGGACCATGAACCACTTCGCGAAGGCGCTGGGGCTGCTCACCGTCCAGGACGCGCTCGACGCGGCGACGATCGGCGAGCGCCGCGACGTCGACGTGGCCGAGGTCGTCGCGGACGGGGGAGACCCGGTCACGGTGCTCAACACGGTCTCGATCGGCGTCTACCCGGAGTTCGTCGCGGCCCGCGAGAAGCGCGAGAAGCGGATCGGGAAGCCGCTCGCCGCCGTGATCGCGGCCCTCTCGGTCGTGCGGCGCACCGATCCGTTCGAGCTCCGGCGCGACGGGCGCACGCAGCTCGTCTGGTCGTACTTCGTCGGGGTGAACCAGGAGCACCCGCGCACGGCCGCCCCGCTCGCCCGGCGTCGGCTCGACGACGGCCACCTCGACGTGCGCATCCTGCACTCAGGACGGACTCCTCGCACCCGGGGAGCGTTCTCGCTCCTGCTCGGCCGTACGGCGACCCCGGTGGTCGGCCGTGTGCCCGGCTGGCGGGCACCGGTGGTGGAGTCGTTCTCGACGCCGGAGATCACCGTCGGCGCGCGCCGACCCGCGGGGGACGACCCCGAGTGGGCGCACGACGGCGAGACCGAGCGCTTCGACGGCTCCCGCGACGGATTCGACGAGGCCGTGGTGCGGATCGTGCCGCTGGGCCTGCGGGTCTACGCGACCGCGGACTAGGGGGCGGTGCCGGCCCGGTCCCCGCCGTCCGGATCCGCCAGCAGTTCGGCCAGCGCGTCGAGGGCGGCGACCTGCCCGGCCACCACCAGCGAGCGGGCCTCGTCGAGCGGGTGCCACCGGGCGTCCTCCAGCTCGGGGAAGCTGCGCAGCACGCCGGAGCCCCGCGGCCACTCCAGCTCGAAGGTGTTGCTCGCGACGAAGGCCGTGTCCGCGTGTCCGCGCCCGGCGAAGACCGTGACGGTCTTGGCCGCGCTCTGCCGGAACGCGCCGAGGAGGGTCAGCTCCCCGACGGGCGGAGGAGCGCCGGTCTCCTCCTCGAACTCGCGGCGCGCGGCGTCCAACGGCGTCTCGTCGCCCGTGTGCACGCCCTTCGGGATCGTCCACGCGCGGGGGCGCCGGGTCCAGAAGGGGCCGCCCATCCGCCCGAGGAACACCTCGGTGCCGGAGGGGCCCTCGCGGTGCAGCAGGATCCCCGCGCTCGTCACCGCGGCCATCGCGTCTCTCCGGTCATCCCGCCATCCTGCCCCGCGCCCGTGGAAGGATCGGCAGGACCCGCCCGCGACCGCACGGAGTGAACATGCACGACCACGAGATCCTCCGACAGCTGCGCGACGCGCTCGGCGACGCGGTCCTGACCGAGGGCCCCCGGTTCGAGGCCGTGCACACCGACAAGTCGGGCTTCTCCGCACCGGGTCGCGCGCTCGCGCTCGTCGCTGCCCGCTCGGTCGAGGACGTGCAGGCGGCGCTGCGCATAGCGACGGAGCACCGGCTCCCGGTCGTGCCGCGCGGAGCGGGAACGGGCCTCGCTGCCGGGGGAGTGGCGAGCGAGGGAGCGCTCGTCCTCTCGACCGCCGCCATGGACCGCATCCTCGAGGTGTCGCTCGAGGACGAGCTGGCGGTGGTCGAGCCCGGGGTCATCAATCAGGCGCTGTCGGACGCCGTCGCTCCGCACGGCCTCGTCTTCTCGCCCGACCCCGCGAGCCGCGCGATCTCGAGCATCGGCGGCAACATCGCGACGAACGCCGGGGGGCTGCTGTGCGCCAAGTACGGCGTGACCCGCGAGGCGGTGCTCGGGTTGACGGTCGTCCTCCCCGACGGACGCCTGCTCCGCACCGGCCGCCGCAGCGTGAAGGGAGTCACCGGGTACGACCTCACCGCGCTCCTGACCGGCTCCGAGGGGACGCTGGGCGTCATCGTGGAGGCCACCGTGAAGCTCCGCCCGATCCCGACCGGCCGCGTGGTCACGGTCGGCGCGTACTTCCCGAGCGTCGTCGCCGCGGCCGCCGCCTCCGCCGCGATCACCGCCGCGCGGCTCCGTCCCGCGGTGATGGAGCTGATGGACGAGGCGGCGCTCGCCGCGATCTCGCGCTACACCGGAGCGGCCCTGGACCGCGGTGCCGCCTACCTCCTCGTCCAGACGGACGGCGGAGGAGCGGCGGAGGAGTCGCAGCGCGTCCTCGAGATCGTGACCGCCTCCGGGGGCGCCGCCGAGGCGACCGAGGACCCGGCCGAGGGCGAGGCTCTGCTGGCCGTCCGCCGGGCCTTCCACCCGGCGCTCGAGGCGGAGGGCCGCGTGCTGATCGAGGACGTCTGCGTGCCCCGCTCCGCGCTGCCGGCGATGTTCGCGGCGATCCGCGGCATCGAGGAGCGGACGGGGCTCAGCATCCCCACCGTCGCCCACGCGGGGGACGGGAACCTCCACCCGAACTTCGTGCTGCCCGCGGGGGACGGACCCGTGGGGGAGGACGTCTGGGACGCCGCCGCGGAGCTCTTCCGCACGGCCCTGGCCCTCGGCGGCACGCTCACGGGCGAGCACGGCGTGGGACTGCTCAAGCGGCGCTGGCTGGCGGAGGAGCTGGGCGAGGACTCGCTGGCGCTCCAGCGCGGGATCAAGGCCGTGTTCGACCCGCTGGGGATCATGAACCCGGGGAAGGTCTTCTGAGGAGGGCGCCCCGGGCTACAGCAGCTCGGCCGTGATCATCGAGGCGGTGAGCACGATCGTCGCCGCGGACATGAGCCAGTAGAGGACCGTCTCGCGCCAGGACCCGGCGGAGCCCAGGACGGGCAGCGCGGCGTAGCCGCCGGTGGTCCAGACGTGGCGCAGCGGTGTCCGGCGCAGGCGCCGCGGCAGGCGCACGCGCAGCGGCCACAGCCAGTTGATCCCGCCGGTCGTGAGGGCGTCGCCGGCCACGTGCACGAGGTAGCCCAGCGTCGCGGCGACCCGGAGCCACGCCCAGGTGCCGTCAGCGAGCGCGACGAGCAGGACCGTGACGACCGTCGCCCCGGCCCAGGCGATGCGCCAGGAGGGGGCGGCCCGGACGGCCTTCGCGGCGAACGCGAGGGCGGGCAGCGTGAGCACGGCGGCCACGGCGACGGGGCCGACGACCGGCACCGGGAAGCGCAGCGCCGTGAGCACCGGCACCAGGTACCAGACGACGGCGACCGCGAGCAGCGAGTGCATCCCGTGCCGGTGCCCTCCGCTGATCCGGCCCGCGGTCGCGGTGAGCAGGGAGGCGCCCGGCGCCGAGCGGGAGACGGTCGCGCTCGCGTGGTCCGCGTCGGGCACCAGGGCCCAGCCGGCGGCGACTCCGAGGCCGACCAGCCGGAGGTCCAGTGGGAGACCCGCGAGGCCGAGGGGCCCGGCGACGGCGGGCAGGGAGGCGGCGACGGCCCAGGCGAGCGCACCGGAGACGGCGTGCGAGCGGCCCATCATCGCGGGTCGGCTCCTTCGACTGGGCGCTGCGAGGCCGGAGGACGACCGCGGCGGCACGAGAGAACCCCCGGCCGAGTGCGTGAGCACGGACCGGGGGTGAGGGTGGGCGATACCGGACTCGAACCGATGACCTCTTCCGTGTGAAGGAAGCGCGCTACCAACTGCGCCAATCGCCCAGGGGGACGTGCTGGACGACCCGAGAGACGATCGTAGCGGATCCGCGGGGCCCGGATGCACCGCCGACGCCCGCCACGCCCGGGTGAACGGACGGCGACGAGCCGGTTTCGCGCGGAAAGACGCGGATCGGACTCCGAGCGGCGGGATCGGCGTCCGCTCGATTTGGATTCCGGCGCCGCTGTCGTATACATTCTTCTAGGTCGAGCCGGGCAGCGAAAGCGCCGGACAGACAGCAAGACAGCACGGCACGCAAAACGGCAACACCAGTACGACCTACATGCGGATGTGGCGCAGCGGTAGCGCATCACCTTGCCAAGGTGAGGGTCGCGAGTTCGAATCTCGTCATCCGCTCGAACACCGGTCCTCGGACCGGCGTCATCGGGACGGCACCCTCGGGTGCCTCCCACCTGGTCGGCCCTCGGGCCGCCGACACCGAATCCCGTACACGGTGGATTGGCCGAGAGGCGAGGCAGCGGCCTGCAAAGCCGTATACACGGGTTCGAATCCCGTATCCACCTCGATCGTTCACCGAACGAGGCGCTCCGCACGGAGCAACGGGCGATTGGCGCAGCGGTAGCGCGCTTCCCTGACACGGAAGAGGTCACTGGTTCGATCCCAGTATCGCCCACCACGAGAACCCCCGGCCCCTGGCCGGGGGTTCTGTCGTTCCCGGCTCCGGCGCTACCCTCGCAGGATGCCCGCCCCGATCCCCGTCGACGACCAGGGCACCCTCCTGCGGCTCGTCTCGCGGGACGACGGACCGGCCCTCGCCGCCGCGTACCGGCGCAACCGCCGGCACCTCGCGCCCTGGGAGCCGACGCGCTCGACCCGCTTCTTCGAGGCGGGGGGCCAGACCGACGCCGTCGCGGACGCGCTCGCCGCGCACCGGGCCGGCAGCGTCCTCCCGCTCGTCCTCGACGCGGGCGGCGTGATCGTCGGTCGGCTGACTCTCGCGAACATCGTCCGCGGCGCCTTCGACAGCGGCGATCTCGGCTACTGGCTCGACAGCGGTCTGAAGGGCCGCGGCGTGATGACCCGCGCGGTCGGAGCCGTCCTGCGCACCGCGCGTGAGGATCTGGGGCTGCACCGCGTGCAGGCCGGGACGCTCCTCCACAACGTCGGATCGCAGACCGTGCTGCAGCGCAACGGCTTCGAGCGGATCGGCGTCGCGCGGCGCTACCTGCGGATCGCCGGGGAGTGGCAGGACCACGTCCTCTTCCAGGCGCTGCTCGAGGGCGGCCCGCTCCAGCCTCCGCCGACTCCGCTCGTCTAGGGTGAGCGGCGCCGGCCTTCTCCCGGCGCTCCGAGCGGGAGGGACGCGCCCATGACCACGCGGCACATCGGCGGACGAGAGTTCGACTTCGAGCGGCAGGTGGCCGTGATGGCGGTCGTGAACCGCACGCCCGACTCCTTCTACGACAAGGGCTCCACCTTCGCCCTGGACAGCGCCATCGCGGCCGCCGTGCGCGCCGCGGAGCTCGGCGCCGACTGGGTCGACATCGGCGGAGTGCCGTTCGGCCGCGGCCCCGCCGTCACGCTCCAGGAGGAGCTCGACCGGGTGGTCCCCGTCGTGGCGGGCATCGCGGAGCGGAGCGACGTGGTCGTCTCGGTGGACACGACGAGCGCCGAGGTCGCGCGCGCGAGCATCGCCGCGGGCGCCTCCGTCGTCAACGACACGAGCGGGCTGCACGACCCCCGGATGCTCGAGGTCGTCGCCTCCTCCTCCGCCCAGCTCGTCATCACCCACAGCGTGGGCGCCCCCCGCAGCGAGCCGGAGAGACCCGAGTACGACGACGTCGTGGCGACGGTGGTCGACCACCTGCGGAGCCGCGTCGATCGCGCGCTCTCGGGTGGAGTGCCTGCCGGGAGGATCATCGTCGATCCGGGTCACGACCTGAACAAGAACACCCTGCACACGCTCGAGCTCACCCGCCGGCTGGGCGAGGTGGCCGCGCTCGGCTTCCCGGTGCTCGCCGCGGTCTCCAACAAGGACTTCATCGGCGAGGCGCTGGACCGGCCGCAGGGGGAGCGCCTCGAGGGCTCCCTCGCCGCCGCGGTGATCTGCATCCTGAACGGTGCGCGGATCGTGCGCATGCACGACGTGCGCCAGGCGGTGGACGCCGTGCGGATGACGGAGGCGGTGCTGGGCTGGCGGGCGCCCGTCTTCCTCCGCCACAACGTGGAGCCGGCGGCGTGAGCGCCCGCATCGACGGCCTGTCGCCGGCCGGGCAGGACCTGTCCGACGAGGCTCTGCTGGCCCTCTACGCGGACGGGGCGGGCGAGGAGTGGCTCCGGGTCAACTTCGTCGCGAGCGTCGACGGAGCGGTCACCCGCGACGGCGTCTCGGGCGATCTCGGGGGCGCGGCGGACCTGCGCGTGTTCGACCTGCTCCGCCGGCTCGCCGACGTCGTGCTCGTCGCGGCCGGCACGGTGCGGACCGAGGGCTACGGTCCGATGGTGCTGAGCGACGAGTCCGTGCGGGCCCGGCTCGGCACCGGGCTCGCCCCGCAGCCCGTCTTCGCGATCGTCTCGGGGTCGCTCGACCTCGATCCCGCCTCGCGGATCTTCACCGAGGCGCCGGTGCGCCCGATCGTCGTGACCACCGGCTCCTCGCCGGCCCGCCGCCGCGCGGAGCTCGCCGAGGTCGCCGACGTGCTCGTCTGCGGCGACGCAGAGCTCGACGCGACGCGGATGCGGGCGCAGCTCGCGGAGCGGGGGCTCGGCAGGATCCACTGCGAGGGCGGTCCGTCGCTGCTCGGGACCCTCCTCGCCGCGGACGCCGTCGACGAGCTCTGCCTGACCGTCGCTCCGACGCTCGAGGCGGGGGACTCCGGGAGGCTCGCCCGCGGCGACGTCCCCGGACCGCGCCCGCAGCACCTGGCGCACGTGCTCAGCGCCGGCGACACGCTGCTCCTGCGCTACCTCCGCCGGCGCTGACCCGCCCTACTCGCGGCGCCGCTCGTTCCCGTCGCGCTTGGCCTCGGAGGCCGGACGGGCGGCGATCACGGGGTGGGCGCCGGTGAAGCCGTCCCGGGCGGACGCGATCGCCAGGATGCGCGGCTTCGCGACGTGCCAGCCCACGATCAGGGCGGGCACGCCGACCACCGCGACGATCCCCACGGTCCAGGTGCCGGTCGGGAAGTCGACGGCGATGAGGACCACCACGATCACCAGGAACGCCAGGGTGAGCCACGAGGTCACCGGGGAGCCGGGCATCCGGAAGGACGGGCGCTCCAGGCGCCCCTGGGCCGCCCAGCGCTGCAGCTGCATCTGGCAGAGGACGATCATGCCCCAGCCCGTGACGATGCCCAGCGCCGAGACGTTGAGGACGATCTCGAAGGCCTCGGACGGCACGAAGAGGTTCAGCACGATCCCGATCAGGGTGATGCTCGCCGTGAGCAGGATGCCGCCGTAGGGGACGCCCTGCTTGTTCATCCGGCCGGTGAAGGCGGGGGCGGAGCCGTTGAGCGCCATGGAGCGGAGGATGCGGCCGGTCGAGTAGAGCCCGGCGTTGATGCTGGAGAGCGCGGCCGTCAGCACGACGAAGTTCATGATCGATCCGGCGATCTCGCCCGAGGAGCCGTCGCCCAGCGAGCCGAAGAACGTGACGAACGGGCTCTCGCCCTTCGAGTAGGCCGTGTAGGGCAGCAGCAGTGTCAGCAGCAGCACCGAGCCGACGTAGAAGACGGCGATGCGCAGGATGACCGAGTTGATGGCGCGCGGGATGACCTTCGCCGGCTCCGCGGTCTCGCCCGCCGCCGTGCCGACCAGCTCGACTCCGGAGTAGGCGAACACCACGCCCTGGACGACCAGGACGCTGGCGATCAGGCCGCCGGGCAGGATGCCGCCGTTGTCGTTCCAGAGGCTGATCCCGGGGTCCACGGAGACGCCGCCGGACTGCAGCGGCCAGCCCGCGGCGAGCACGACGACGCCGATCACCAGGAAGACCACCAGCGCCGTGACCTTGATCAGCGCGAACCAGAACTCCAGCTCCCCGAAGACCTTGACCGAGACGAGGTTCAGCGAGAGCACGACGACCAGGGCGATGAGTGCGAGGAGCCACTGGGGCACGGAGGAGAAGAGCGACCAGTACTTCACGTACAGGGCCACCGCGGTGACGTCGGCGATCGCGGTCATCGCCCAGTTCAGGAAGTACATCCATCCGGCGACGAAGGCGGCCTTCTCGCCCAGGAACTCGCGGGCGTAGGAGATGAAGGAGCCCGAGCTCGGCCGGTGCAGGACCAGCTCGCCGAGCGCGCGGAGGATCAGGTAGGCGAAGACGCCGCAGACCGCGTACACGACGACGAGCGAGGGACCGGCGGTGGCGAGTCGGCCGCCCGCGCCGAGGAAGAGGCCGGTGCCGATCGCGCCGCCGATGGCGATCATCTGCAGCTGCCGGGGCTTGAGCCCGGGACGGTAGCCCTCCTGCTCCTTCGAGAAGTCGGGCTGCACGGGCCCGCGGTCGTCGTCGCTCTGCGTCACGGGGGCTCCCTCGTCACCGGATCGCGCCGGGCGGCTGCTCCGGCACGCCCGTCAGGGTAAGGGCGCGCTGCTCGGAGGAGGCGGGTGGCGCGGTCCGCGGCATGCGGATCCTCTCAGGATCGGGGCGCCTACCCTGGGGGCATGAGCGGTCCGGACCTCGCACGGCAGTTCTCGCTCGACGGCGTCCGGATCCCGTCGCCGGCGAGGCGCCTGAACGGCGGCACCGATCCGGCGCTCGTCTGGCGCAACGAGCTCGACGGGCTGACCTTCCGCGTGGACGCCGGGTACCTGAAGTGGAATCCCCGGTCCACGGGCGTCGACCTCCGTCGCGAGATCGCGCGTCTGCGCTGGCTGGAGGGGCGGATCGACGCGCCCCGGATCCTGGAGGCGGGCGAGGACGAGGAGGGGCAGTGGCTCCTCACCGCACCGCTGCCCGGGCAGAGCGCCGTCGATCCGAAGTGGACAGCCCGGCCGGAGGAGGCCGTCCGCGCGATCGCGGCCGGCCTGCGGGCGGTCCACGCGCTCCCCGTCGACGCGGTGCCCGAGGAGCTGCGCGGCGACTCCTGGTTCGCGCGCCGGCCGTCGGCGCTCGGCGCGGCTCCGGAGCTCGTGGACCCCGTCGTGGTGCACGGCGACGCGTGCGCTCCGAACACGCTGGTCGACGACGACGGACGCTGGAGCGGCACGGTCGACGTCGGCGACCTGGGCGTGGGCGACCGCTGGGCGGATCTGGCGGTCGCCGCGGTCAGCCTCGGCTGGAACTACGGCCCCGGCCACACCCCGCTGCTCCTCGCGGAGTACGGAGCGGATCCGGACGACGAGCGCGCGGCCTACTACCGCGCGCTCTGGTCGTCCGAGTCCTGAGTCATTTCTTCTTCGCGGCCTCGTCGTCCTGGGCCGCGCCCTCGTCGCTGCGGTTCTCGCTCGCCAGGCGCAGCCAGCGTCCGTCGCGGACGTCCTTCTCGTGCACGGCCGCCTTCTTGTCGCTCGCGGCGGTGTCGCGCGGGGGGAGCTGGATGGTCTCCTCCGCCTCGATGCCCGCCTGCAGCTCGCGTCCGCGCTCGAGCTCGGCGTCGAACTCCGCGCCGAAGAGCAGGGCGATGTTGGTGATCCAGATCCAGAGGAGGAAGACGATCACCGCGCCGAGCGAGCCGTAGGTCTTGTTGTAGTTGGAGAAGTTGGCCACGTAGAACGCGAAGCCGGTCGAGGCGATCAGCCAGATCGCCAGGGCGACGATCGATCCGATGCTGATCCAGCGGAACTTCGGCTGGCGGATGTTGGGCGCCCAGTAGTACAGGGTCGCGACGATCACGATCGCGATGACCACGAGCACCGGCCATTTCGCGATGTTCCACACGGTGAGGGCGGCGGGGCCGAGGCCCACGACGTCGCCGACGGCGGTCGCGACCGGTCCGCTGAGCACCAGGATGAGCGCCGCGATCACGATCAGGACGACCGTCACCACGGTCACGCCGAGCATCGTCGGGCGGAGCTTCCAGAAGGGGCGCCCCTCGTCGATCTGGTAGACGCGGTTCATCGCGCGGCCGAAGGCGCCGACGTAGCCGGAGGCGGACCAGATCGCTCCGACGACACCGGTCACGAAGGCGAGACCCGCGGCGGAGGAGCTGGTCAGCGCCTGGATCGGGTCGCGCAGCAGGTCGACGACCTCGCTCGACGCGAGGTTCCCGATCAGGTCGAGCACCAGATCGGTGGTGGCCTGCGCCTGGCCGAAGAGCCCCAGCACCGACACGATCGCGAGCAGGGCGGGGAAGAGCGCGAGCACGGCGTAGTAGGTGAGCGCGGCGGCGAGGTCGGTGCACTGGTCCGCGCCGAACTCGCGGGCCGTCTTCTTGAGGACGTAGAACCAGGAGCGCTTGGTGATGTCGGTGACGTCGTCGGACTTCCGGGAATCGTCGGGATCGGGCGCTGTCTTCTCGCGGGTCGTGCTCTGCTCGGCCATGCGGACACGCTACGGGGCCGACAGTCGTCGGACGGCCCCCTTGACGGCGCGGCCGGTCGTGTCGCGGGTCAGGCCCGGCGCTGGCGCGCGGCGGCGAGGGTGCCGAAGAGGAGAAAGGAGCAGGTCGTGGCGAGGACGGTCAGCAGGGGAGCCTCCCAGCCGCCGCTCGCGTCGTGCGCGAAGCCGATGACGGTCGGGGCGGTGGCGGCCACGGCGTAGCCGATGCCCTGCACCGTGGCCGAGAGCCGCGACGCGTGGGCGTCGGAGCGGGAGAGCCGCACGACGAGCACGAAGACCACCGTGAATCCTCCGCCCTGGGCCGCGCCGCCCAGCACGCACCAGAGCGCCCAGAGCTGCGGGGCGAGCAGCAGCCCCGCCGGCACTGTGCACCAGAGGAGGCCGACGAGCACGATGCTCCCCAGGGGTCCGAGCCTCCGGACCAGGAGCGGGACGCCGAGGGCGCCGGCGACCGCGGCGAGCTGGAACACCGAGGCGCTCGCGCCCGCGGTCGCGATCGAGAAGCCGTTGCGGTCGACGAGCAGCGAGGGGAGCCACGCCGTCACTCCGTAGTACGAGAACGCCTGGCTCGAGAAGCAGAGCGCGAGCGCCAGCACGGTCGCGCTGCGGAAGATCCGCGGAGCCGGTGCGGCCGGTGCGCGGTCGGCGCGGGACGGGCGGGGAGTCGGACGCAGGGCCGCCCGAGGCCCCACGGCCACGAGCCAGCCGGCCAGAGCGAGGGCGTTGAGGGCGAGCCAGACGAGCAGGGCGCCTCGCCAGCCGAGGGTTAGAGCGAGCGGAGCGGTGCCGAGCGAGGTGATCGTCGAGCCGATGTTGAGGGCCGCGGTGTAGACGCCCGTCGTGAGGTCGACGCGCTCGGGAGCGACGTCCCGCCGGATCACGACGGGGAGGACGACGTTGCCGATCGTGATGGAGACGCCGATCAGGATGGTGCCCGCCACGGCCGGTCCCACGTCGCCGATCGATCGGACGATCGTGCCGAGCGCGACTCCGATCACCGTGACGGTCACGGCGGCGTCGGGTCCCGCGCGGCGGATCACCAGGAGGGCGAGCGGAGTCGCCAGGGCGAAGCAGAGCACGGGGATGCTGGTGAGGATCCCCGCCTGGCCCGCGGACAGCGCGAGGTCCTCGCGCACCGCGTCGATGATGGGCGCGACGGCGACGATCGGACCGCGCAGGACCAGCGCGACCAGGGCGACCGCCACGACGAGGAGCCAGGGAGCGCTCCGGCGCGCGGTCATCGGGGCGTCGAGGGCCGCGGCACCCCGGTCAGCCGGTCAGGCCGGGGACCCCGGCCGAGAGGTTGCCGACGATGGTGAAGACGCCCGACACCAGACCGAGGATCCCGGTGACGAGTCCGGCCGTCGCGAGCCCGCGACCGCCTCCGACGAGCGGTGCGGCCGCCCGGCCCTTCGCCGAGAAGACGACGGCGAGGATCGAGGGGATCAGCAGCGGATTGATCAGCAGGCTCAGGACGCCGAGCACGAGGCTCGCGATCGCCATGGGGTTGCGGCCCGCCGCGGAGGACGGGGCGGACGGATAGGCGTACAGCTCCTGCTCCGGAGCGCCCGGGGGCGTGCCGTAGGCGGGAGCGGGCGCCGAGGAGGACGGGCGGGACCGGTCCGTCCACGCCGCGCCGTCCCAGTAGAGCTCCGAGCCGAGGTCGGCCGGATGCGGGTACCACCCGGGCGCGGGCAGCGGAGCGGAGTCGTCGGGCATGGGGCGAGTCTAGAGCGGCGCCGATCAGCTCTTGGGCTGCTCGATGCCGAGCGCGTTCCCGTCGGGATCGAGGATCCAGGACGCCCAGACGCTGCCGCGGTCGGCCACGCCGTTCTCGGTGCGCAGCTCGTCGCTGTCGTAGTCCTCCGGAGCCACGCCCCGAGCCGCCAGCGCGTCCAGCTCGGCGCGCAGGTCGGCCACCCGCCAGGCGGCCTTGGTCTGCTCGTCCTTCGAGCCCGTGGTGCTGGCGGTGACGGTGAGCCGCGTGCCGCCGCAGGAGTAGGCGATCGCCGACTCGCTCTCCTCGAGGACCTCCAGTCCCAGGGAGCCGGCGTAGAAGGCGGGGGAGGCGGCGAGGTCGCGGGAGAGCAGAACGGGGCCGATGGGGGAGTCGGAGAGCACGGTGAGTCCTTTCGTCGGTGGGCCTCCAGTCGACGCCCGCTGCGGTCCGGCGCGGAAGGGGTTGCCACCGGGCCGGCCGGAGGGGGCTGGCGCGGCAGAATGGCCTCGGCCGTGCCCGCCGCGCGGCCGGGAGGAGCCCTCATGAGCTGGACCATCGACGAGGTGGCGTGGACCCACCCGGACGCCGAGCGTCTGCGCGACGCGCAGCGGTGCGAGCTCGACGAGCGCTACGGCAACGACGACCACGAGCCCGGCACGCCGCCCTCGGCCGACGACGTGCCCGTCTTCCTCGTCGCCCGCGACGCGAGCGGCACGGCGGTGGCCTGCGGCGGACTGCGGCCTCTCGACGACGACGTCCTTGGACCGGGGGCGATCGAGGTGAAGCGGATGTTCGCCGACCGCGCCGCCCGCGGCACCGGAGCGGCCACGGCCGTCCTGCGCGCGCTCGAGGCGCGGGCGGCCGCTCTGGGCACGACGCGCCTGGTGCTGGAGACCGGGACGCTCCAGCCCGACGCGATGCGGTTCTACCTCCGGGAGGGCTACCACGCCATCCCGCCGTTCGGCGCCTACATCGGGTCCGAGCACTCGGTCTGCTACGCCCGCGATCTCGCTCCCGGCGCCTGAGCGTCAGCGGCGCAGGGTCTCCACCGGGTACTCGCCGAAGCGGCGGTGGTACGCCCCCGAGAAGCGGCCCTGGTTGAGGAAGCCCCAGCGCGCGGAGACGGCGCGCACGGTCTCCTCGCCCGGAGCGCCCTCGCGCAGCTCGACGCGCGCCCGGTCGAGACGCACGCCGCGCAGGTAGCCGAGCGGAGTGTCGCCGAAGTGCCTCCGGAACGCGGCCTGCAGCGCCCGCGGAGTGAGCCCCGCCGCTGTCGCGATGTCGGACACGGTGACGGGCGACGCGGCGAACGCGTGCAGGAACTCGGCGGCACGCAGCAGGTGCTCGAGCCCCGGCCGCAGCACCTGCGCCGGAACGACGACCGGCCGGTGCGCGAAGGTCGCGGGCAGGTGCAGAGCGACGCCGCGCTCGGCCGCCACGAGCTGCAGCGCTGTCGCCTCGCGGCCCGACCGGAGGACGCCCGCGAAGTCGTCGACCGCCCGCCACCAGCCCGGGAGTGCCGACGCGGAGGCGATCGAGCGGTGGTCGAAGACGAGCGGCAGCGGCACGCCGTCGCCGGCCTCGGACGCGACCTGCTCGAGGAGGCCGGCGGCCACGTGCACGAGCCGCTGCTGGAAGTCGCGGCTGACGAACTCGAACGGACGCGCGCTGGGGAACACGACCGGCCGCCCCGGCAGGTGGACGATCCGATCGCCCTCCGGGTCCACCACGCTCGTGCCGGAGAGGAACCACGAGACGACGTACTCGCCCGCCGGACGCAGCCCCCCGGACACGGAGCCCCGGAACACAGACGTCCGCAGGCTCACGCCCTCGCTCCCGGAGACGTCGTAGCGGAAGGAGAAGGGCCGCTCGACCGGTTCCGTCCGGAATCCCGACCCGCCGTAGCCGTCCGAGTAGAAGCGCCGCGCCTCCTCCAGGTCGGCCCCGGAGCGCGTGAAGCGCTGCAGCGCAGGACCGGCACCCATCGGACCAGGATGCCACCTGGACGGATTGCGCACCGGTCGCCCCCGCGCCCCTCTCCGGGGCACGTCCTGTCGGCAGGGTGACGGGGTCGGACGACACGGACGGAGACGCATGGAGATCAGCGCACGCAGACTCGCGGCACGCGACGCGGTGGCCGTCGTCGCCGTGCTCGCCGCACTCGAGGGGGCGCTCGCCGTGGACTCCCTGCCGCCCGGCCTGGAGGAGGTCCTCCTGCACCAGCTCGAGCGCAGCTCGCTCGTGCTCCTCGGCGCCGACCGGGACGAGCTCGCCTCCGCTCTGCGCGCGCTCGGCGTCCGCGTGCTCGACGCGCTCGGGTAGAGGCCGCCGCCGACTACAGTCGAGGGGTCAACCGAGCCCGAGGAGTGCCCGCACGTGTCGAACGAACCGTCGAATCCCGCAGAGAACGAGTCCCACTCGGTCGTCACCGAGGCGGGCACGGGATTCACGCACTTCACCGACCGGGCCGTGGTCGCGATCCGCGTCAACGGGGAGCTCAAGGACCTCGCCGCCGACGTCGTGCCGGGCGACCGCATCGAGCCGGTGCTCAACTCCTCGCCGGACGGGCTGAACATCCTCCGCCACTCCGCGGCCCACGTGCTCGCGCAGGCGGTGCAGCAGATCAACCCGGAGGCGAAGCTGGGCATCGGCCCGCCCGTCACCGACGGCTTCTACTACGACTTCGACGTCGAGGAGCCCTTCACGCCCGAGGCGATGAAGGCGCTCGAGAAGGCGATGGACCGCATCGTCCGCCAGGGCCAGCGGTTCGTGCGCCGCGTCGTCTCCGAGGAGGAGGCGCGCGCCGAGCTCGCCGGCGAGCCCTACAAGCTCGAGCTGATCGGGATCAAGGGCGGGGGAGCCGAGGACGAGAGCGTCGAGGTCGGCGGCGCCGAGCTCACCATCTACGACAACGTCGACCCGCGTTCCGGCGAGACGGTCTGGAAGGACCTCTGCCGCGGCCCGCATCTGCCCAACACCCGCATGATCGGCAACGGCTACGCCCTGACCCGCAACGCTGCCGCCTACTGGCGCGGCTCGGAGAAGAACCCGCAGCTGCAGCGCGTCTACGGCACCGCGTGGCCCACGAAGGACGAGCTGCGCGAGCACCAGGCCCGCCTCGAGGAGGCGGCGCGCCGCGACCACCGCAAGCTCGGCCACGAGCTCGACCTGTTCTCCTTCCCGGACGAGATCGGCTCCGGCCTCGCGGTCTTCCACCCCAAGGGCGGGATCATCCGCTACGAGATCGAGCAGTACATGCGCGAGCAGCTGCTCGCCCACGACTACGAGCTCGTCTACACGCCGCACATCACCAAGGGCGACCTGTTCCTCACGAGCGGGCACCTGCAGTGGTACTCCGAGGGGATGTTCCCCCCGATGCACCTCGACGAGCTGCAGGACGAGGACGGCAACGTCACCCGCCAGGGCCAGGACTACTACCTCAAGCCCATGAACTGCCCGTTCCACAACCTGATCTTCCGCTCGCGCGGCCGCAGCTACCGCGAGCTCCCGTTGCGCCTGGCCGAGTTCGGCACCGTGTACCGCTACGAGAAGAGCGGCACCCTGCAGGGCCTCACCCGCGTGCGCGGCCTGACCCAGGACGACGCCCACATCTACGTCGCGCAGGAGGACGTGTCGGCCGAGCTGACCCGCAACCTCGAGTTCGTGCTGCAGGTGCTGCGCGACTACGGCCTCGACGACTTCTACCTCGAGCTGTCCACGAACGAGGAGGGCAACCCGAAGTTCGTCGGTGCGCCCGAGCAGTGGGAGGAGGCGATCGAGTCGCTGCGCGCGGTCGCCGTCGCCTCCGGTCTCGAGCTGGTGCCGGATCCGGGAGGAGCGGCGTTCTACGGTCCGAAGATCTCGGTGCAGGCGCGCGACGCCATCGGCCGCACCTGGCAGATGTCGACCATCCAGCTCGACTTCAACCAGCCCGAGCGCTTCGAGCTCGAGTACACGGCCTCGGACGGCTCGAAGAAGCGGCCCGTGATGATCCACCGCGCGCTCTTCGGCTCCATCGAGCGCTTCTTCGCGATCCTCACCGAGCACTACGCCGGGGCGTTCCCGGTCTGGCTGTCGCCGGTCCAGGTGGTGGGCATCCCGATCGCCGACGAGTACCTGCCCTACCTCGAGGAGGTCGTCGGCGAGCTCAAGCGGTCGGGCATCCGCGCCGAGATCGACTACTCCAGCGACCGGATGCAGAAGAAGATCCGCAACGCCACGCTGCAGAAGGTGCCCTTCCAGATGATCGTGGGGGAGAAGGACCGCGACGCCGGAGCCGTCAGCTTCCGCTTCCGCGACGGCACGCAGGAGAACGGGATCCCGGTCGCCGACGCCGTCGCGCGCATCCGCGAGGCCGTCGCCTCGAAGGCGCAGGTCTGAGCGTGAGCGACGGCTGCGTGCCCGAGGGGGCGGAGGGCTCGGCGCACCTCGCCGGGGTTCCCGACGAGTTCCAGCGCCTGTGGACGCCGCACCGGATGGTCTACATCCAGAAGGGGCAGCCCGGAGCCGACGACTGCCCCTTCTGCGTGGCGCCGACGCTGAGCGACGAGGAGGCCCTCATCGTCGCCCGCGGGGAGCACGCCTACGTCCTGCTGAACCTGTTCCCGTACAACTCCGGCCACCTCCTGGTCTGCCCGTACCGGCACATCCCGCTCTACGACGAGGCCACTCCCGAGGAAGTGGCCGAGATCGGAGCGCTCACGCAGACGGCGATGCGCGTCGTCCGCTCGGTCTCGAACAACGACGGCTTCAACCTCGGGATGAACCAGGGCGCGGTCGCGGGAGCGGGGATCGCCGCGCACCTGCACCAGCACGTGGTTCCGCGCTGGGCGACCGACGCGAACTTCTTCCCGATCATCGCCCGCACGAAGGCGCTCCCGCAGCTGCTCGGCGACGTGCGGGCGAGCCTCGCGGCGGCCTGGCCGAGCCTCTAGACCGCCGCCCGGCCCCCTGTCCAGCGCCGCGGACGGCGGGCGCCGTCTCGTAGACTCGGAGCTGCCGTCGGCGGAAGTCGCCGCACAGAACAGGACTCGCGAACATGACCGACACCACCACTCCGTCCTCGTCCGCTCCCGAGCAGTTCGGCTCGAGCCGCGTCAAGCGCGGTCTCGCCGAGATGCTCAAGGGCGGCGTCATCATGGACGTCGTCGACGCCGATCAGGCCCGCATCGCGGAGGACGCCGGCGCGGTCGCCGTCATGGCGCTCGAGCGCGTCCCCGCCGACATCCGCTCGCAGGGCGGCGTCGCACGCATGAGCGACCCCGACCTGATCGACGGCATCGTCTCCGCCGTGTCGATCCCCGTCATGGCGAAGGCGCGCATCGGCCACTTCGTCGAGGCGCAGATCCTGCAGGAGCTCGGCGTCGACTACATCGACGAGTCCGAGGTCCTCTCGCCCGCCGACTACGTGAACCACATCGACAAGTGGAACTTCACCGTCCCCTTCGTCTGCGGAGCGACCAACCTGGGCGAGGCGCTGCGCCGCATCACCGAGGGCGCAGCGATGATCCGCTCGAAGGGCGAGGCCGGCACCGGCGACGTCTCCGAGGCGACCAAGCACATCCGCACGATCTCCGGCGAGGTCAACCGCCTGAAGGCGATGACCAAGGACGAGCTCTACGTCGCCGCGAAGGAGCTGCAGGCCCCCTACGACCTGGTCGTAGAGATCGCCCGGACCGGCAAGCTCCCCGTCGTCCTCTTCACCGCCGGCGGGGTCGCGACCCCGGCCGACGCGGCGCTGATGATGCAGCTGGGCGCCGACGGCGTGTTCGTCGGCTCCGGCGTCTTCAAGTCGGGCGAGCCCGCCAAGCGCGCGGCCGCGATCGTGAAGGCGACCACCTTCTTCGACGACGCGAAGGTCGTCGCGGAGGCCTCGCGCGGCCTGGGCGAGGCGATGGTCGGCATCAACGTGGCCGACGTGCCCGCGCCGCACCGCCTCGCCGAGCGTGGCTGGTAGCGCCGACGCGCCGCTCGCCGGCGCAGGATCGACGCGGGAGTCCCTCGAGGGGCTCCGCGTCGGGGTCCTCGCGCTGCAGGGCGACTTCCGCGAGCACGCGCACGTCCTGCGCGAGCTGGGCGCCGAGGTGGTGCTGGTGCGACGCCCGGAGGAGCTCGCCACCGTCGCGGGGCTGGTCATCCCGGGCGGCGAGTCCACGGTGATGGACAAGCTGTCGCGCCTCTTCGGCCTCGCGGAGCCGGTCGTCGAGGCGATCGGTGCGGGGATGCCCGTCTACGGGACCTGCGCCGGGCTGATCATGCTCGCCGACCGGGTCCTCGACCGCACCGACGGCCAGAGCAGCTTCGGCGGCCTGGACGTGTCGGTCCGGAGGAACGCGTTCGGCAACCAGCTCGACTCCTTCGAGACCGATCTCGACGTGCCGGCCATCGGCGATCCGCCGGTGCACGCGGTCTTCATCCGCGCACCGGTCGTGGAGGAGCTGGGCGAGCGGGCGACCGCGCTCGCCAGTGTCGCCGACGGGCGGGTGGTCGCGGTCGAGCAGGGCAACCTCCTCGGGACGGCGTTCCATCCCGAGATCACCGGCGACTACCGGTTCCACGAGCTGTTCCTGCGGAAGGTCGCGGCGACGCGCTTCGGCGACTGACCCGCTGCCGTCCCCTCCGCCAGGGGTGGACGGTGCGGGACCCGCGGGCCAGGGTGGTCGCATGCCCGAACTCCCCGAGGTCCAGGCCCTCGCCCTCGATCTCGACGCGCGCCTGGGCGGACGCGTCCTCGAGCGGCTCGACGTGTTCGCGATCTCCGCGCTCAAGACCGTCGCCATCCCGCCGTCGGCTCTGTCCGGCGAGACCGTCCACGGAGTATCGCGGCACGGCAAGTTCCTCGACATCGCAGTCGGCGAGGCCCACGTCCTCCTGCACCTCGCCCGCGCCGGCTGGGTCCGCTGGCGGCCCGAGCGGCCGACGGCGCCGGCGAAGCCCGGCCGGGGACCGCTCGCCGCGCGGCTCGTCCTCGACGACGGGTCGGGGTTCGACGTGACGGAGGCCGGCACCAAGAAGAGCCTCGCGCTCTCGATCGTCGCCGATCCGCTCGACGTCCCGGGCGTCGCCCGGCTGGGTCCCGATCCGCTGGACCCGGAGTTCACCGAGGAGATCCTCGGCGCGATCCTCGCCACGGCGGGCAGGGCGCAGGTGAAGGGCGTCCTCCGCGACCAGTCCCGCATCGCCGGCATCGGCAACGCCTACTCCGACGAGATCCTCCACGTGGCGCGCATGTCGCCCTTCAAGCCCGCCGCGCTCACCGCCGACGAGCTGGACCGCCTCTACGCGGCCCTCCGCTACACACTCGAGGAGGCGCTCGCCCGCGCCGAGGGCCTGCACGCGGCCGACCTCAAGCGCGAGAAGAAGCTCGGCATGCGCGTCCACGGCCGCACAGGAGAGGCGTGCCCCGTCTGCGGCGACACGATCCGCCAGGTGGTCTTCCACGACTCCACGCTCCAGTACTGCCCCACCTGCCAGACCGACGGCAGGATCCTCGCCGACCGGCTGCTGTCGCGGCTGATCAAGTAGCGAGCCGGTCCCTGCCCGGCTCGCCGCGGTCGGCTCTCGGGGGTGGCTGGGTGGGTGGAGCGGGTCGCGTTCGCCTACAGCGATCCGCTGGCACGCGGATCACTGGTTCGGCTGTGCTTGTGGCGAGCCGGTCCCTGCCCGGCTCGCCGCGGTCGGCTCTCGGAGTTGGCGGGGCGGGTGGAGCGGGTCGCGTCCGCCTACAGCGATCCGCTGGCACGCGGATCACTGGTTCGGCGGTGTGGGGGCTGCCGAGACGGCGGCTCGTCGCCGGCGAGACGGGCGCGGAAGGCTCGGTGCTCGGGCCGAGACGGGCGCGGACCGGCTCTCGAATAGACTGGCCCCTGCCATCAGCGGCGCCCTCGGGGGCCGCACGCAACGAGATTTCCGAGGGAGCACCGTGTCCGGGCATTCCAAGTGGGCCACGACCAAGCACCAGAAGGCGATCAAGGACTCGCGCCGCGCGAAGTCCTTCGCCAAGCTGATCAAGAACATCGAGGTGGCCGCCAAGATCGGCGGCGCCGACCTCTCCGGCAACCCGACGCTCGTCGACGCCGTGCAGAAGGCGAAGAAGACCTCGGTGCCGAACGACAACATCGACCGCGCGATCAAGCGCGGTGCCGGCCTCACCGGCGAGGTCATCGACTACACGACGATCATGTACGAGGCCTACGGCCCCAACGGCATCGCCCTGCTCGTCGAGTGCCTCACCGACAACAAGAACCGCGCCGCGGCGGACGTCCGCACCGCGATGACCCGCAACGGCGGCACCATGGCCGACCCGGGCAGCGTCGCGTACAACTTCGCGCGCAAGGGCGTCATCTCCGTGCCCCACGGAGAGAGCGTCACCGAGGACGACGTGCTCGGCGCGGTCCTCGACTTCGGTGTCGACGACGTGCTCGACCACGGCGAGAGCTTCGAGGTCCGCGTCGAGCCGAGCGAGCTCGTCCCGGCCCGCTCGGCCCTGCAGGAGGCGGGCATCGACTACGACTCCGCCGACATCGAGTTCGTCGCCTCCCTCCAGGTCGAGGCCGACGCCGAGACGGCCCGCAAGGTCTTCCGCCTGATCGACGCGCTCGAGGACTCGGACGACGTGCAGAACGTCTACACCAACCTCGACATCACGGCAGAGGTGCGCGCCGAGCTCGAGAACGAGGAGTGACGCGGTGAGCCCGGCCCGATCCCGGAGGGCGGCCTGATGCGCGTCCTCGGGATCGACCCCGGGCTCACCCGCTGCGGCGTCGGCATCGTCGACGTCTCGCGCGACCGCCACGCGACCCTCGTGCACGTGACGGTCCTCCGGACACCGCCCGACGACGCGCTGGAGCGCCGCCTGCTGGCCCTGGGCGACGGGCTCGAGGCGCTGCTCGACGAGCACCGCCCCGACGCCGTCGCGATCGAGCGGGTCTTCGCGCAGAACAACGTCAGCACCGTGATGGGCATCGCGCAGATCAGCGGCGTCGCCCTCGTCGCGGCGGCCCGGCGCGGGCTCCCGGTCGGGATGCACACGCCGAGCGAGGTGAAGGCCGCCGTCACCGGCTACGGAGCCGCGGACAAGCGCCAGGTCACCGCGATGATCCAGCGCGTCCTCCGGCTCGACGCCCCGCCGCGGCCGGCCGACGCGGCCGACGCCCTCGCCCTGGCCGTCTGCCACGCCTGGCGGGCGCCTCTCACGCCGTCCTCCGGGTCGGCGGGAGCCGGTGCCGACGGAGCGGCGGGCGGCACAGCAGCGCAGCGGGCGTGGCGCGCCGCCGAGGCCGCGAGTCGAACGCCTGTTCGAGCATCTAGACTGACGCGGTGATCTCCTCCCTCCGCGGCACCGTCCTCTCCGCCCGCGGGAGTCTCGCCGTCCTCGACGTCCACGGCGTTGGCTACGCGGTGAACGTGACCCCGCAGCACGCGCTCGAGATGCGCGTCGGCGACGAGACCACGGTCAGCACCGTGCTCGTCGTCCGCGAGGACTCGCTCACCCTCTACGGCTTCCCCGACGAGGAGCAGCTTGAGATCTTCGAGCTGCTGATCGGCGTGACCGGCGTCGGCCCGAAGTCCGCCCTCGGCGTGCTCGGCGCGGTCGAGCCGGACCGGATCGCGCAGGCGGTCGCCGACGAGGACGACGGGGTGTTCCGGAAGGTCAGCGGCATCGGCCCGAAGACGGCCAAGCTGATCATCCTGTCGCTCGCCGGCAAGGTGACCGTCCGTCCGCGCGCCGCCCGCGGCTCCGGTCCCGCCGCCACCGCCGCGCAGAACGTGCTCGCGGCGCTCGTCGGCCTGGGCTGGCCCGAGCGCACCGCGGCCGATGTGGTCGACGAGATCCTGCTCGACGCGCAGGCGTCCGACGCCGCGAACGTGCAGGCGCTGCTCCGGCTCGCCCTCGCCCGCCTCGGTCCGGCGGCCCGCTCGTGAGCGACGAGGTGCTGGGCGCCGAGGTCGCATCGGAGGCCGAGGTCGCCTTCGAGGGCGCCCTGCGGCCCAGGAACCTCAGCGAGTTCGTCGGCCAGCGCAAGGTGCGCGGCCAGCTCGAGCTGCTGCTCAAGGCCGCGGCCATGCAGGGCCGGACCCCGGACCACATCCTGCTGGCGGGCCCGCCCGGTCTCGGCAAGACGACCCTCGCGATGATCGTGGCGGAGGAGAGCTCCTCGCCCCTGCGGCTCTCCAGCGGCCCCGCGATCCAGCACGCGGGCGACCTCGCCGCCGTCCTCTCCTCGCTGCTGCCCGGCGAGATCCTCTTCATCGACGAGATCCACCGCATGGCGCGCTCCGCGGAGGAGATGCTCTACCTCGCGATGGAGGACTTCCGGATCGACATCATGGTCGGCAAGGGGGCGGGAGCGACGTCCGTCCCGCTGGATCTCGCCCCGTTCACGCTCGTCGGCGCCACGACCCGCTCCGGCCTGCTGCCCAATCCGCTCCGCGACCGCTTCGGCTTCACCGCGCACCTCGAGTTCTACGCGGAGGACGAGCTGCGGCAGGTGCTCGCCCGGGCGGCACGGCTGCTCGAGCTCGACATCGACGCGGACGCGATCGCCGAGATCGCCGGCCGCTGCCGAGGCACCCCGCGCATCGCCAACCGCCTGCTCCGGCGGGTGCGGGACTTCGCCCTGGTCCACGGCGGACGGGCCGACGTGACCGCCGTCCGCGCGGCGCTGGAGCTCTACGACGTCGACGCGCTCGGACTCGACCGGCTCGACCGCGCGGTGATGGAGATCGTGCTGACCCGCTTCGACGGCGGGCCGGTCGGCCTGAACACCCTCGCCGTGTCGGTGGGGGAGGAGGCGGAGACGGTCGAGGCCGTCGTCGAGCCGTTCCTCGTGCGGATCGGATTGCTGACCCGGACGCCGCGCGGCCGCGTGGCGACCCCCGCCGCCTACCGCCACTTCGGCATCGACCCCCGGGGGACGGCGGCTCAGCCGCCCCTGTTCCCCGATGATCTATGATTCTCTAGGCCCGACGGGCCGCTCGATCCGCTCCGCCTCGACCTGAGGCCGTGCGGCGGATCGCCCATCCACTCCGGAAGGCCCACCCATGGATCCGACGATCATCCTGCTCGTCCTGCTGCTCGCCGTGATGATCATCTTCATGTTCCGCAACAACAAGAAGCGCCAGCGCGACGCGGAGAGCATGAAGAACAACCTCCAGCCGGGGGTGGAGCTCATGACCGGCTCCGGCCTCTTCGGCACCGTCGTGTCGATCGACGACGAGGCGAACAAGATCGTCATCGAGTCGACCCCCGGCACGCTGCTGACCATCCACCGTCAGGCGATCGCCCGCCTCATCGACCCGAGCGAGAACGCCGTCGCCGTCGACACCGAGGACGAGGCCGACCCGCTGACCGCGACCGGCTCGCCCGAGTTCGGCGAGCGCGACTCCGCGCACCGCGACCCGCTGGTGGACCCGGTCGAGCGCGACCGCCGCCCCGACGCGCAGTAGTCTCCTGGTCGGGCCGGGCGCATCGGCGCCCGCCCGCCCTTCTCCACGCCCGGGCGACCCCGGGCCGATCACCGTCGACCGAAGAGAAAGCTGAGCCCTGGGTGGCCGCATCAACCCCCGTCCGGAAGGCCCGCCGCTCCCTGAGCTGGCTCGGTGTCCTGATCCTCGCTCTCGTCGGACTCAACACGGCGGCCGTCCTCTGGGGCGGCGGCTCCTGGACGCCGAAGCTCGCCCTCGACCTCGAGGGCGGCACGCAGATCGTCCTGCAGCCGCAGCTGAACGACGGCGACACCGTCTCGTCGGAGCAGCTGACGCAGGCCGTCTCGATCATCCGCCAGCGCATCGACGCGTCCGGCGTCTCCGAGGCCGAGATCACGACCCAGGGCTCGAGCAACATCGTCGTCTCGATCCCGGGCACGCCCGACGACGAGACGCTCCAGCGCATCGAGGCCTCGGCGAAGCTCGACTTCCGCCCGGTCCTCGTCGCGAGCCAGGCCACCAACAGCTCGGTCGGCGGCGACGCTACGTCCTCGCCCACGCCGACGCCCGTCGACCCGTCGCTCGCGACGGAGCCGACCGCCTCGCCGACGAACGCGAGCGACCTCGCCTACCTCACGCCGGCGCTCGAGGCCCAGTACACCTCGTTCGACTGCGCGTTCCTCAACGGCCAGGACCCGAACCTCGCCCCGGCCGACCAGCCGCTCATCACCTGCGACGACAGCGGGACGGTGAAGTACGTCCTCGGCCCGGTGGAGATCACCGGCGAGGACATCTCGGACGCCTCGAACGGCCTGATGACGACCTCCTCCGGCGCCAGCACCGGCACCTGGGCCGTCAACCTCTCGTTCGACGACCAGGGCACGCAGGCCTTCGGCGACGTGACCTCGCGCCTCGTGGCGCTGCAGGGTGCGCAGAACCAGTTCGCGATCGTCCTCGACGGCCGGGTCATCTCGGCCCCGTCGACGAACGCCGCCATCACCGACGGCAACGCGCAGATCTCGGGCTCCTTCACCCAGGAGTCGTCGAAGACGCTCGCCGACCAGCTCAAGTACGGCGCGCTGCCGATCGGCTTCCAGGTCCAGAGCTCGGACAGCATCTCGGCGACGCTCGGCTCCGCCCAGCTCGCCAGCGGCCTGCTCGCCGGCCTCATCGGCCTGATCCTCGTCATCGTCTACTCCATCGCGCAGTACCGCGTGCTCGGGGCCGTCACGATCGCCTCGCTGCTCGTCGCGGCGATCGTCACATACCTCGTCGTCACGCTGCTGTCCTGGCGGGAGGGACTGCGCCTCTCGCTCGCAGGAGTCGCGGGTCTCATCGTCGCGATCGGCATCACGGCCGACTCGTTCATCGTGTACTTCGAGCGCATCCGCGACGAACTGCGCGACGGACGCGGCCTCGAGTCCGCCGTCGAGTCCGGCTGGCGGCGCGCGCTGCGCACGATCTTCGCGTCCGACATGGTGAACCTGCTCGCCGCGGTGGTCCTCTTCCTCCTCGCCGTCGGCAGTGTCCGCGGCTTCGCGCTCACCCTCGGGATCACGACGATCATCGACCTGATCGTGGTGGCGCTGTTCACCCACCCGATCCTGCAGCTGATGGCCACGAGACCGTTCTTCGCCGAGGGGCACAAGGCGTCGGGCCTGGATCCCCGGGCGCTCGGGGCCGTCTACCGCGGCCGTGCCGCCTTCCGTCCGCAGGACCAGGTGGTCGCCGGCAAGCGCGCCTCCGCGTCCCGCGAGGCGGCCAAGCGCCAGACAATCGCCGAGCGGAAGGCCGCAGAGGCGGCCGGCCTGCGCGACTCCAACGACTCGAACGGGAAGGACGCGTGATGGCCAGCTTCTCGCAGTTCGGAAACGACCTCTACACCGGTGCGCGATCGATCGACTTCGTCGGCCGGCGCCGCACGTGGTACCTCGTCTCGCTCGCCCTGATCCTGATCACGCTGCTCGGTACGGTCGCCCGCGGCGGCTTCAACTTCGGCATCGAGTTCACCGGCGGCTCGCAGTTCACGGTGTCCTCGCCGTCGAGCCTCGAGCAGGCGACGGCGACGGACGCGGTCACCTCGGTCGCTCCGGAGACCGTGCCGCGCGTGTCCATCGTCGGCGACGACTCCATCCGCGTGCAGACCGGCCAGCTCTCGACCGACGAGTCGACCGCGGTGCGGAACGCCCTGTCGGAGGCCTACGACGTGCCCACCGACCAGGTCGCCTCCTCCTTCATCGGAGCGGCGTGGGGCAACGACGTGACCCAGCAGGCCCTGCGCGGCCTGGTGATCTTCGTGGTCCTCGCGGCCCTGGCCATGTGGGCGTACTTCCGCACCTGGAAGATGTCGCTCGCGGCGATCGTCGCGCTCCTGCACGACCTCGTGATCGTGGCGGGCGTCTACGGCATCACCGGCACCGAGGTGTCGCCGGCGGCGGTGATCGGACTGCTGACGATCCTCGGCTACTCGCTCTACGACACGGTCGTGGTCTTCGACAAGATCCGCGAGAACACCGTGGAGGCGCTCGGCAGCACGACCCGCACCTTCTCCGAGACGGTGAACCTGGCCGAGAACCAGACTCTCGTGCGCTCCATCAACACCTCGATCGTCGCCGCCCTCCCGGTGGCCGCGATCCTCGTGATCGGTGCGTTCGTCCTCGGCGCGGGCACGCTCCGCGACATCTCGCTCGCCCTGCTGATCGGCATCATCGTCGGCACGTACTCGACGATCTTCGTCGCGGCGCCGCTGTACGCCCAGCTGCGCAGCCGGGAGCCCGAGATCTCCAAGCACGACAAGCGTGTGGAGTCGGCCCGGGCGAAGGCGACCGCGCCGGCCGCGCCGGCCGTGCAGGGCTGAGCCGTGGCCGACTACGCACAGGTCACGGCGGCCGACGCCGTCGGACTCGTCGAGCGCGACGAGGTCTGGCTGCTCGACGTCCGGGAGCCGCACGAGTGGGCGGCGGGGCATGCTCCGGCCGCCCACCACATCCCGATGGGGGAGATCGGCGCCCGGCAGGACGAGCTCCCGGCCGACACGGCGATCCTGGTGGTCTGCCACTCCGGAGTCCGCTCCGCGATGGTGACGCAGGCCCTCGACGGCGCCGGCTACGAGGTCGCCAACGTCGACGCCGGCATGACCGCCTGGGCCGCGGCGGGCGGCGACGTGGTCGACGGCGAGGGGCGCCCGGGACGCATCGGCTGACGCCGGCGCCGTCCGCCCCGGGCGGAACGGTCATCGGCGCCGTCCGCACGGGCGATAATGGGGCGATGGAGATCCTCGCGTGACGGAAACGACGACGACGTCCTCGACCGCTGCCCTGCGCAGACTGGTCCCGCGGATCTTCTCGCGCGCGCAGCCCTCCGGTGCTGTCGACACCCTCGTCCGCACCGTCCGGATGCACCATCCGAAGAGCGACATCGCGCTGATCGAGCGCGCGTACTCGGTCGCGGAGCGGGCGCACGCGAACCAGAAGCGCCGCAGCGGCGAGCCCTACATCACTCATCCGCTGGCCGTCGCGCAGATCCTCGCCGACCTCGGCATCGGCTCGAAGACGATCGCCGCCGCGCTGCTGCACGACACCGTCGAGGACACCGACTACCAGCTCGACGAGCTCCGCGCGGACTTCGGCGACGAGGTCGCGATGCTCGTCGACGGCGTCACCAAGCTCGACAAGGTCAAGTACGGCGACAGCGCGCAGGCCGAGACCGTCCGCAAGATGATCGTGGCGATGTCGAAGGACATCCGCGTCCTGATCATCAAGCTCGCCGACCGCCTCCACAACGCGCGGACCTGGGGTTTCGTCCCCGCCGAATCCGCCGCCCGCAAGGCCACCGAGACTCTCGAGATCTACGCGCCGCTGGCGCACCGCCTCGGCATCCAGGCGATCAAGTGGGAGCTCGAGGACCTGTCCTTCGCGGTGCTCTACCCCAAGATCTACAACGAGATCGAGAGCCTGGTGAAGCGGCGGACGCCGCAGCGCGAGGAGTTCGTGCAGAACGTCATCGACCTGATCAGCGAGGACCTGCGAGCCGGGCGGATCCGCGGTCGTGTCGTCGGCCGGCCGAAGCAGTACTACTCGATCTACCAGAAGATGGTCGTCCGCGGTCGCGAGTTCGACGAGATCTACGACCTGGTCGGCATCCGCGTCCTCGTGAACTCGGTGCGCGACTGCTACGCCGTGCTCGGCTCGATCCACGCCCGCTGGACGCCGATGCCGGGCCGGTTCAAGGACTACATCGCCACTCCGAAGTTCAACCTCTACCAGTCGCTGCACACGACGGTCGTCGGGCCGAAGGGGCGTGCGGTCGAGATCCAGATCCGCACCAACGAGATGCACCAGCACGCGGAGTTCGGCATCGCGGCGCACTGGAAGTACAAGGAGCAGATGGCCACCGGCAAGGTGCCCACCTCCGGATCGAACGACACCGACCTCGCCTGGCTCGCGCACCTCTCGGACTGGCAGTCGGAGACCACAGACCCGAACGAGTTCCTCGACTCCCTCCGCTTCGAGATCGGCGCCAAGGAGGTCTACGTCTTCACCCCGAAGGGACGCGTGATCGGCCTGCCGACCGGTGCGACCCCGGTCGACTTCGCCTACGCGGTGCACACCGAGGTCGGGCACCGGACGATGGGCGCCAAGGTCAACGGGCGCCTCGTGCCGCTGGAGTCGGCTCTGACGACGGGCGACGTGGTCGAGGTCTTCACCTCGAAGAACCCCGACTCGGGACCGAGTCAGGACTGGCTCCACTTCGTGCAGAGCCCCCGGGCCCGCAACAAGATCCGGCAGTGGTTCACCAAGGAGCGGCGCGACGAGGCGATCGAGCAGGGCAAGGACTCCATCGCCCGGGCGATGCGGAAGCAGAACCTGCCGCTGCAGAAGCTGATGAGCCAGGACACCTTCACCGAGGTGGCCAGCCAGCTGCGCTACAACGACGTCGAGGCGCTCTACGCGGCCGTCGGCGAGGGCCACGTCTCGACCCAGTCGGTGCTCGAGAAGGTCGTCTCCTCCATCCAGGGCGATCCGGAGTCGGACGAGAACGAGGTCACCCTCCCGCGCTCGCCCCGGCCGCGGAGCCGGAGCAGCGAGTCGGGTGTCCTCGTGAAGGGCGCGCCGGACATCCTGGTGAAGCTCGCGAAGTGCTGCACCCCGGTTCCGGGCGATCAGATCGTCGGATTCGTGACGCGGGGAGCCGGCGTCTCCGTGCACCAGGCGAACTGCCACAACGTGCAGGAGCTGCTGAAGGAGCCGGAGCGGATCGTCGACGTCGAGTGGGCGCCGTCCTCCAAGAGCATCTTCCTCGTGCAGATCCAGGTCGAGGCGCTGGACCGCTCGGGCCTGCTGAGCGACGTGACGCGCGTGCTCTCGGAGCACCACGTCAACATCCTCTCGGCGACGGTCTCCACCTCGAGCGACCGGCTGGCGATCAGCCGGTTCGTCTTCGAGATGGGCGACACCACCCACCTGGACCGCGTGCTGAACGCCGTGCGCCGGATCGACGCCGTCTACGACGTCTACCGGGTGAACGCGGGCTGATCCCCGGGCGGCGCCTCGCCGAGCGCCGCCCGCAGCCGTCGTCCGACGATCCTCCGTCCGGCGACGGCGCTGCCCTCCTCCAGCCTCGCGAGGACGGCGTCGAGGCCGGTCCGGGTGCTCCGAGAGAGCGCCCGGAGGATCGCGCCCGCGTCCTCCGTCCGGGCGAGGTCGATCAGCGTGCGAGCAGGCGACGTGACCGGCGCGCCGCCGAGGAGGACGACGTCGTCCTCGTCGAGCAGGACCTCGTGGCAGCGCAGGCGGGGGTTCGACGGCGCCTGTCGGCGCTTCCGCCGGTCGATCGAGGCGCTGTGCACCGGCGGCGGGCCGTGCGTCGCCCCGTGCACCCATGCGGCGGAGAGACGATCGGCGACGGCGCCGCGGGGGAGCAACGAGCGCAGGGAGGCGGCCCGCTCGGACGCCCCCAGGGGCAGGTCCGCGACGAGGAAGCCCTCGTCGAGCGCGACCAGCTCGCCGTCGAGGCGGGCGGCGCACAGCTCCGCGAGAGGGAGGTGCCCGGGGAGGAGCACGGAGGGGAGGCGCATCCGGCCATGCTGGCCGATGCGCCTCCCCTCCGGAGCGTCGCGAGCGGATCTGTGGAGGGATCCGCCGGCGCGGGTCTAGCCGATCGCGTCGAGCCAGACCTTGCGGGCGTCGAGCGCCTCCTGAGCCTGGGCGATCGCGTCGCGGTCGCCGCGCGCCTTCGCCTCGTCGAGCTCGTCCTGGAGCTTCTGGATCGCGGCGGTCAGCTGCGAGGCGAGACCCTCGGAGCGGGCCTTGCGCTCCGGGTTGCTGCGGTTCCAGTGCTCCTCGTCGAGCTTGCGGACGTGCGCCTCGACCTTGCGGAGGCGGTCCTCGACGGTGCGCACCTGCTCGCGCGGCACGCGGCCGACGGCGTCCCAGCGCTCCTGGATCGAGAGCAGCACCCGCTTGGCCTTCTCGCGGTCCTGCTCCTGCAGGAGCGGCTCCGCCTCCTCGAGGAGGGCGAGCTTGAGGTCGAGGTTCTCGGTGTACTCGACGCTCTCCTGCGCGACGATCTCGGCCTTGGCGCCGTAGATCGCGTCGCCGGCGGCCTTGAAGCGCGCCCAGAGCGCGTCGTCGAACCGCTTGCCTGCGCGGCCTGCGACCCGCCAGCGCTCCAGGAGCGCGCGGTAGTCCGGGATGGCATCGGCGCCCTGCGGCACCAGCGACTCGGCCTGGTCGATGAGCGCCTGCTTGGCCTGCTTGGCCTCGCGGTGCGCGGAGTCGAGGTCGGCGAAGAACGCCTTGCGGTTCTGCTCGATCGTGGTGCGCGCTCCGCGGAACCGGCGCCACAGCTCGTTCGCGTCGTTCTTGGGAAGGCGCGGGCCCTGCTGCTGGTGGTTCTGCCAGCGGGCGAAGAGGTCGTCGATCGCGGCGCTGGCCTGCTTCCACTGCGTCTTCGCCGGGTCGACCGCCGCCAGGGCCTCGGCCTCGGCGACGATGGCCTCGCGGTGGGCGAGGGCCTCGGACAGCGCGGCCTTCGACTCGGCCGCCTGCTGCTCGGTCAGATCCTCGACGGAGCCGCTCAGCGCGTCGACCCGGGTCTGCAGCGACTCGAGGTCGCCGACGGCGTTCGCCTGCGCGATGGCCGCGGACAGCGACTGCACCGTGCGGGCGACGTCTCCGGCGGGTGCGCCCCGCTTGGCGCGCTGCTCGAGCAGGGAGACCTGCCCGGCGAGCTCCGTGTACTTGCGCTCGTAGTAGGCGAGCGCCTCCTCGGGAGTCGCATCGGGGTACTGGCCGACCTCTCGCTCCCCGTCGCCGACGCGGACGTAGACCGTCCCGTCGTCGCCGACCCGTCCCCACGGCTGCTGGTCACTCATCGCTCGGAGCCTCACCTTGCTGTTCGATGTCGTGCTTCTCGGTGCCCGTCGCGTCGTCGGCCGGTGGGGCTCGACGGCCGGAGGGCCGAAGACCGCGCTCGGCCGCGAACGGGCAGTGACGACAAGCCTATTGCACTCCCCGCGCGGGCGGACCGTGACGACGCCGCGGGTGCGGCTACTGGACGGAGACGGAGGTGATGGTCACGGGCTCGGCGGGGGCGCCGTCACCCGATCCGTCGGCCGTGCCCTTCGACACGACGTCGCTGACGAGGGCGTCGAGTCCCGAGGTGACCTGCCCGAGCACGGTGTACCCGCCGGCCGCGTCGGCGGGCAGGGTCGTGTCCTGGTAGACGACGAAGAACTGGCTTCCCTGGCTGTAGCCGTTGCCGCCCTGGCGGGCCATCGCGATGGTCCCGGCCGGGTAGACGCCGTCCTCGGGCGCGTTCTCGACGGGGCCGTAGCTGTAGCCGGGGCCGCCGGTGCCGTCGCCGTTCGGGTCGCCGCATTGGAGGACGTAGAGGCCCTCCGTGGTGAGGCGGTGGCAGGAGACGCCGTCGTAGAAGCCGGACTGCGTCAGCGAGATGAAGGAGGACACCGCCTGCGGGGCAGCGGCGCCGGCGAGCGTGATGCCCAGCGGGTCCTCGCCGATCGTGAGCGTGCCCGTCCAGTCGCGGCCCTCGGCGATGTCGGAGGAGGGGACGTCGCCGGTGTTCGCCCCCGTCGCCTCGGGCGTCGGGGTCGCGGAGGAGGAGGACGTCGGCTCGGCGACCGGGGTGCCGGGGCCGCCGGAGAAGTAGAGGATCTGGGCGACGACCGCGAGCCCGATCACGACGACGGCGGCGATCGCCGCGATCACGTTGTCGCGCACGCGCCGCTTCTGCCTCGAGCGGTGGAGGCTCTGACGGGCCTGGTAGGCCCGGAGCCGGGTGCGCGCCTCGCGGTCGTTCGACTTGCCCTGGGCCACGTGTTCCTCCGACGTCCTCGTCCGCGCGGCTTCGGCGCGGCGGCCCGCGCACGCAGGCCGCGTCGAGCCTACGAGAACCGCCGGAGGCGCGACAAACGCCGCTCCGTCGCGCCGGGCAGTCGGGCCGGGGCTCTGTCGGAGGCCGTCGTTACGCTGGGGGCATGACCATGCAGCAGGCCGGACTCCGCTCCGGGGCGACTCCGCTCGCCGTGCGGATGCGGCCGCGCAGCCTCGAGGAGGTCGCCGGCCAGCGCCACCTCCTGACGCCCGGCTCGCCCCTGGTCGCCCTCGCCGCCGACACGACGGGGGAGCGGGGAGCGGTGTCCGTGATCCTCTGGGGCCCTCCCGGCACGGGCAAGACCACGCTCGCGCAGGCGGTGGCCCACTCCAGCGGCCGCCGCTTCGTCGAGCTCTCCGCCGTCACGGCGGGCGTGAAGGACGTGCGGCAGGTGATGGAGGAGGCACTCTCCACCCGCGACCTCTACGGCACGTCCACCGTGCTCTTCCTCGACGAGATCCACCGCTTCACCAAGGCGCAGCAGGACGCACTGCTGCCCGGGGTCGAGAACGGGTGGGTCATCCTCATCGCGGCCACGACCGAGAACCCCTCGTTCTCGGTGATCGCGCCGCTGCTCTCGCGCTCGCTCCTGCTGACCCTCGAGCCGCTCAGCGACGACGACCTGGGCGTCTTGGTCGACCGCGCCCTGCACGACGAGCGGGGTCTGCGCGACTCGGTGACGCTGGAGGAGGAGGCCCGGGCGAGCATCGTGCGGCTCGCCTCCGGAGACGCCCGGCGGGCGCTGACCGCGCTCGAGGCCGCCGCCACCTCCGCCCGCTCGGAGGCCCGCGAGGCCGACCGGGTCGCCCGCGCCGCCGCCGCGGAGGACCCGGACGAGGAGGACGAGGACGACGAGGGCGCTCCCGTCGAGGCCGCCGCCGAGGAGCCCGCGCTCCCCGTGATCACGACCGAGGTCGTCGCGCGCGCCGTCGACCGCGCCCTGCTGCGCTACGACCGCAACGGCGACGAGCACTACGACGTCATCAGCGCCTTCATCAAGTCCATCCGGGGCTCGGACGTCGACGCGGCGCTGCACTACCTGGCCCGGATGATCGAGGCGGGGGAGGATCCGCGGTTCATCGCCCGCCGCATCATCGTCTCCGCGTCCGAGGACATCGGCATGGCCGACCCGCAGGCGCTCGTCGTCGCGATCGCCGCGGCCGACGCCGTGCAGTTCATCGGCATGCCGGAGGGGCGCATCCCGCTCGCCCAGGCGGTCGTGCACCTGGCGACCGCCCCGAAGTCGAACGCGTCCTACTCCGCCATCGACGCGGCCATCGCGGACGTGCGCGCGGGCCGCGCGGGTCGGGTGCCGGCGCACCTGCGCGACGCGCACTACCCCGGCGCCAAGAAGCTCGGCCACGGGAAGGGCTACCGGTACCCGCACGACGCCGACCTCGGCGTCCTCGAGCAGCAGTACCTCCCGGACCCGCTCCAGGGCGCGCGGTACTACCGGCCCACCGAGCACGGCAACGAGCGCGACGTCTCCGCACGACTGGCGAAGCTCCTGCGCATCATCCGCGGCGACCGGGGCTGACCGCGCCGACCGCGAACTCGCGCGACCCGCACGGGAGGCCGTGGCCTGATAGTCTTGCGAGGTTGCCCACCGCTCTGTAGCCGAGCGGAGCAGCGCATCCCTCTGAATCGCGCAGCCCGCCACTGCGGTCACCCTTCCCCCGCACCCGCGGAGGACACGACCGCGGCGTCCGCCCTCCTCCCGGAGCCGGCGGTCGAGAGCTGCGACCGAACCTCTCAGACCTTGGAAGGACCACTGTGTCGACCACGTCCCGTACCCGCTCGAAGACGCGCCTCTCGCGCGCCCTCGGCATCCCCCTGACCCCGAAGGCCGCCCGCTACCTCGAGAAGCGTCCCTACGCTCCCGGCGAGCACGGCCGCTCGAAGCGCAAGGCCGACTCCGACTACGCGGTCCGCCTGCGTGAGAAGCAGCGTCTGCGCGCCCAGTACGGCATCCGCGAGAAGCAGCTCCGCATCGCCTTCCAGGAGGCGCGCCGCACCCAGGGCCTGACCGGTGAGAACCTGGTCGAGCTCCTCGAGATGCGCCTCGACGCCCTCGTCCTGCGCTCGGGCTTCGCCCGTACCACCGCGCAGGCCCGCCAGTTCGTCACCCACCGCCACATCATGGTGGACGGCAAGACGGTCGACCGCCCCTCCTTCCGCGTGAAGCCGGGCCAGGTCATCCACGTCAAGACCCGCTCCGAGGGCACCGAGCCCTTCCAGGTCGCCGCCGCCGGTGGACACGTCGACGTCCTCCCCAAGACCCCGGGCTACCTCGAGGTCGAGATCGACAAGCTGCAGGCGACGCTCCTGCGCCGCCCGAAGCGCGCCGAGGTCCCCGTGACCTGCGAAGTGCAGCTCGTCGTCGAGTACTACGCGGCCCGCTGAGTCCAGCCCCGCAGAGAAAGGCCCCGGTGTCCGCACCGGGGCCTTTTCCGTTCCCGGGGTCGCGATCCGGAGTGCCCGCCGCGCTCCGAGAGTCCCGCGCTGCGCTCGATCCGGCCGTCGCGCCCGAGCCGAGCGCCCGTCCCCGCGTCCGACCCTCTCGCGGCCCGTCGGTAGGCTGGAGTGCCGCGCTGGGCGGCATCGAACGGAGGTCACCGTGACCGGTGGAGACATCGCAGGGCTCATCGCCGCGGGGGTGTTCGCGATCCTGGTGGCGATCACCGCCGTCCCGCTCTGGAAGCTCGGGCGCGTCTTCGACAGCACGAGCGAGGCCATCAAGCAGGCCAGCGACGGCCTGACGCCGATCCTCGACGAGTCGGCCTCCACCCTCCGCGAGGCCAACCACCAGCTCGCGCGGGTGGACACGATCACCAAGGACGTCGCCGAGGTCACCGGCAACGTCAATGCGCTCGTCGCTCTCACGGCCGCGACCGTCGGCGGTCCGCTCATCAAGCTCGCCGGCTTCACCGCCGGAGTCCGCGCCGTGCTGGTCGCCGGACGGACGGCCGACAAGGCCGGAGCCGCGGTCGGCCGCTCCGCCGCGAAGCGCACGAAGCGCCCGCGCTCGAAGTAGCGCCGCGCCCGCGCCCTAGAATCGAACGGGTCGTCGCGCCGTCGCGCCCGCCCCGCCGCTGTGGAAGGACACCCCGTGAAGAACATCCTCCTGATCGTCATCGGGATCGGCCTCGGATTCGCGGTCGCCCACCAGGTCTCGCGCACCGAGGCGGGCGCCCGGCTCTTCGCCGACATCAACCGCACCGCGAAGGAGCTCGGCGAGGCCGTCTCCGAGGGCTACCACCAGCGCGAGGCCGAACTGAAGGCCGCCATCGGCGAGGGCTGACGCCCCGCCGCCCGACATCCGCGTCGTCACCGACCGAACCGTAACGGAACCCATGCAGACCGCAGACATCCGCAACCGCTGGCTCGACTTCTTCGGGAGCCGCGGCCACACCGTGGTCCCCTCCGCCTCCCTCGTGAGCGAGGACCCGAGCCTCCTCTTCACCGTCGCCGGCATGGTGCCGTTCGTGCCCTACCTCACCGGAGTGGTCCCCGCGCCCTACCCGCGTGCCACCAGCGTGCAGAAGTGCATCCGCACCAACGACATCGAGGAGGTCGGCAAGACGCCTCGTCACGGCACCTTCTTCCAGATGAACGGCAACTTCTCCTTCGGCGACTACTTCAAGGAGGGGGCGATCGGCTACGCCTGGGAGCTGCTCACCGGCGCCGAGAGCGACGGGGGACTGGGCTTCGACGAGAAGGACCTCTGGGTCACCGTCTACAAGGACGACGACGAGGCGATCGCGCTCTGGAAGACGATCGCGGGACTGCCGGACGAGCGCATCCAGCGCCTGGACAAGGACACCAACTACTGGTCGACCGGCCAGCCCGGCCCCGCAGGCCCCTGCTCCGAGATCTTCTTCGACCGCGGCCCCGCCTACGGGATCGACGGCGGCCCGGCGACGGACGACGACCGCTACGTCGAGATCTGGAACCTCGTCTTCATGCAGTACCTCCGCGGCGAGGGCACGAGCAAGGTCGACTTCGACGTCCTCGGCGAGCTGCCGCGCAAGAACATCGACACCGGCATGGGCCTCGAGCGCGTCGCCTTCCTCAAGCAGGGCGTCGAGAACATGTACGAGATCGACCAGGTCCGTCCGGTCCTCGATCGCGCCGCCGAGCTCTCGGGCCGCCGCTACGGAGCCGTCCACGAGGACGACGTCCGCATGCGCGTCATCGCCGACCACGTGCGCTCCTCGCTGATGCTGCTGTCGGACGGCGTGACGCCGTCGAACGAGGGGCGCGGCTACATCCTCCGCCGCCTGATGCGCCGCACGGTGCGCGCCATGCGCCTGCTCGGAGTGGACACCGCGACGTTCCCCGAGCTCTTCGCCGCCTCGCGCGACGCGATGGCGTCGGCCTACCCCGAGGTGTCCACGGAGTTCGAGCGCCTCTCGACCAGCGCCTACGGCGAGGAGGAGGCGTTCCTGCGCACCCTCGCAGCCGGCACCGAGATCCTCGACCTCGCGGTCCTGAAGACGAAGAAGGCCGAGTCGCCGACGCTGCCGGGCGACACCGCGTTCCTCCTGCACGACACCTTCGGGTTCCCGATCGACCTCACCCTCGAGATCGCCGAGGAGTCGGGTCTGACGGTCGACCGCGATGCGTTCGACTCCCTCATGACCGCGCAGCGCACGCGTGCGAAGGCCGACGCGAAGTCGAAGAAGTCGGCGCTGGCTGATCTCTCGGTCTACGCCGACTTCCGCGCCCACGGCGAGACGCTGTTCACCGGCTACGACGTGCTCGACACTGAGACGCGCATCCTCGGCCTCATCGTCGGCGGGCACTCCGTCACGAAGGCGGTCGCGGGCGACATCGCCGAGGTGATCCTCGAGGCGACCAGCCTCTACGCGGAGTCGGGCGGCCAGGAGGCCGACGCCGGCCGCATCGTCGGCTCCGGCTTCGATCTCGAGGTCCTCGACGTGCAGAAGCCCGTCAAGGGGCTCATCAGCCACAAGGTCCAGGTCGCCAGCGGCGAGGTCGGAGTGGGCGACGCCGCCACCTCCGTCGTCGACCGCGACTGGCGCCGGGGCGCCACGCAGGCGCACTCGGGCACGCACCTCATCCACGCCGCGCTGCGCCAGGTGCTCGGCCCGCAGGCGCACCAGTCCGGTTCCTACAACAAGGCGGGCTACCTGCGCCTGGACTTCTCGTGGAACCAGGCCCTCTCGCTCGAGACCCGCAGCGAGATCGAGGAGATCGCCAACACGGCGATCCGTGACAACCTCGAGGTCGTCACGCGCGAGCTCCCGATCGACGAGGCGAAGGCGCTCGGCGCGATGGCCCTCTTCGGCGAGAAGTACGGCGACGTCGTCCGCGTGGTCGACATCGGCGGGCCCTGGTCGCGCGAGCTCTGCGCGGGCACCCACGTCGGGCGCTCGTCCGAGGTCGGCGTGATCAGCCTGGTCAGCGAGTCCTCGGTCGGATCGACCAACCGCCGCGTCGAGTCGCTCGTGGGCCGCGAGGCCTTCCAGGAGCTCGCCGCCGAGCGCGCCCTCGTCAGCACGATCTCGTCCTCGCTGAAGACCCCGCGCGAGCAGCTCCCCGAGCGGATCGGCGAGCTCGTCGCGAGCCTCAAGGCCGCCGAGAAGCGGATCGCCGCGTTCGAGGCCAAGGCCCTCGCCGACCGGGTGCCCGCCCTCGCCGCGACCCGTCGCACGGTGGGCGGCACGACCGTCGTCGCCGAGAGCATCGGCACCGCGGGATCGACCGACGAGCTGCGCTCCCTCGTGACCTCCGTCCGCGAGCGGCTCGGCCAGGAGCCGGCCGTCGTCGCGCTCGCCGCCGACGTCTCGGGCAAGCCCGCGGTGATCGTCGCCACCAACCAGGCCGCCCGCGACCAGGGCCGCCGCGCGGGTGCGCTCGCCAGGCGCGCCGCCGGGATCCTCGGTGGCGGCGGAGGCGGCAAGGACGACCTCGCCCAGGGCGGCGGCTCCGACGTCTCCGCCATCGGCGCGGCGCTCGAGGCCGTGGTGCAGGAAGCGACCAGCTGAATGAGCCGGTTCGGCGTCCGGCTCGGCATCGATGTGGGCCGTGCCCGCATCGGGGTCGCCCGCTGCGACGCCGACGGCCTGCTCGCGGTGCCCGTCGAGACGGTGGCGCGGGCGGGCACTGACGGCGGATCCTCGGACGTCTCCCGGATCGCGCACCTCGCCGCCGAGTACGATGCCCAGGCGATCATCGTCGGACTGCCGTTGTCGCTGTCGGGGGCCGCGACGGCCTCGACGGAGGACGCGCGCGGATTCGCTCGACTGCTCGCCGAGGCGGTGCCCACCGCCGCGGTGCGGCTCGTCGACGAGCGGCTGTCGACGGTCACCGCTCAGAGCGCCCTGCACCGCTCCGGACGCACCACCCGCGGCTCCCGAGCCGTGATCGACCAGGTCGCCGCCGTGGTGATCCTGCAGCACGCCATCGATTCCGAGCGCTCGGCCGGCACCCCGGCCGGAGTCCTGCTCGAACCGAACGAAGGACCTCCTCGTGACCGACGTCCCCCCGAGCCGCCGCGACGCCCGCGCCGCCGAGCAGGCGCAGCCGACTCCGCCCGACCCGACTCCGGAGCAGCAGCCCGCGCCGACTGAGGCGCACGATCCGCTGGGCCGCCTCTTCACCGGGCCCGACGTGCCCGAGCCCCGTGGCCGCGACGACGCGGCCGCGTTCGACCCGGACGCGCGCCCGAAGCGTCGCCGCGCGGCTCGCGCGACGGGCGGCGCGAAGAAGCGCCGCAGCCGCCGCGGGCTCATCGGCGGGCTTCTGGCCTTCGGCGTCTTCGCCGCGCTCGTCGCCATCGCCGTGACGATCTTCCTCGAGCCCGTGCGCGGCCTGTTCGCCGAGCCCGAGCCGACCGACTTCACCGGCACCGGCTCGAGCGAGGTGCTGTTCACGATCCACCAGGGCGACGGCGGCAGCGACATCGCCAACAACCTCGTCTCGGACGGGGTCATCAAGTCGTACGACCCCTTCTACGACCTGCTCCTCGCTCAGAGCCCGGAGCCCGTCTTCCAGCCCGGCGCGTACTCGCTCAAGGCCGAGATGAGCGCCAAGGCCGCACTGTCGGCGCTGCTCGACTCCGAGTCGACGCGCCTCGCGAACACCTTCGTCATCCCCGAGGGGACGGCGCTCAAGGAGGCGCTGCCGCTCATCGCGGACGGTACCGGGGTCGCGCTGACGGATCTCGAGGCGGCCGCCGCCGACTGGGGCTCGTTCGGGCTCCCGGCCGGGGCGACGAGCCTCGAGGGGTTCCTGTTCCCCGCGACGTACGACATCGACCCGTCGACACCGGCGCACGACATCCTGAAGACCCTGGTCGACCGGATGTACCAGTCGCTCGACCAGGCCGGCGTGCCGGTGGACGACCGCTACCGCGTCGTGGTGTTCGCGTCCCTCGTGCAGCGCGAGGCCCGCGTCGCCGAGGACTTCCCGAAGGTCGCGCGCGTGTTCCAGAACCGCCTCGACCAGGGGTGGCGCCTGCAGTCGGACGCGACCGTGGCGTACGGCACCGGCGCGACCGACCGCGTCTCGACCACGGACGCCGAGCGGAACGACGCCGGCAACGTCTACAACACCTACCAGCGCGACGGCCTGCCGCCCGCGCCGATCTCGAACCCGGGCGACGTGGCGATCGACGCGGTCATGCACCCCGCGGACGGCACCTGGATGTACTTCGTCACGGTGAACCTCGAGACGGGCGAGACGGTCTACTCCACCACCGACGCCGAGCACAACGCGGCCGTCGACCAGTGGCAGGCCTGGATGCGGGACCACCCGGAGTACCAGTGACGGCCGCCGGGTACCGCCTCGCGGTCCTCGGCGCGCCGATCGCGCACTCGAAGTCGCCCGCGCTGCACGCGGCCGCGTACCGGGTGCTCGGACTCGACTGGAGCTACCGCGCCGTCGAGACGACGGAGGCGACCCTCTCCGAGGTCGTGTCCGGTGAGCCCTGGCACGGCCTGTCGCTGACCATGCCGCTCAAGCACGCGGTGCGCCCGCTGCTGGCGGAGGAGGACGCGGTCGCCCGGGCCACCGGCGCGGTCAACACCGTGCTGGTCGACCGCTCCGGCCCGGCACCCCGCCTCCGCGGGTTCAACACCGACGTCGCGGGCATCGTGCGCGCCCTCGCCGAGGCGGGCGTCGTCTCGGCGGAGCGCGTCCAGGTGCTCGGCGGGGGAGCGACCGCCGCCTCCGCCCTGGCCGCCGCCGCCGAGCTGGGCGCGGCGCGGGTCGACCTCGTCCTGCGGACGGCGTCGAGGGCCGTCGAGCTCGCTCCGCTCGCGGAGTCGCTCGGCGTCCTGATCTCGGTCCGCTCCTTCGCCGACTGGTCCACCGGAGCGCCGCTGGTGATCTCGACGCTCCCCGGCGGGGCGGCTGACGGCCTCGACGTGCCCGACGCGGCGGTCGCGGGCTCGACCCTGTTCGACGTGGCGTACTCCCCGTGGCCGAGCGCTCTCGCCCGGCGCTGGGAGCAGGGCGGCTCCCCGGTCGTCTCCGGGCTCGGGATGCTGCTCCACCAGGCACTCGTGCAGGTGCGGATCTTCGTCGGCGGCGACCCGGACCTGCCTCTCGATCGTGAGGACGAGGTGCTCGCGGCGATGCGCCGAGCCGTCTCGGCGGGTCCGGCGCACTGACCTCGTGTGCCAGAATCGGAGGATGCTCCGTTGGCTCACGGCCGGGGAATCCCACGGTCCCGAACTCGTCGCCGTCCTCGAAGGACTGCCGGCGGGCGTCCCCGTCTCCCTCGACGACATCCGCGCCGATCTGGCGCGCCGGAAGCTCGGCTACGGCCGCGGAGCCCGGATGAACTTCGAGCAGGACGAGCTGACTATCTCCTCCGGCGTCCGGCACGGAGCGACGATGGGCAGCCCCATCGCCCTGCGCATCGGCAACACGGAGTGGCCGCGCTGGGTCGACGTCATGTCGGCGGAGCCCCGCGACCCCGAGAGCCTGCCCAAGGGCCGCGGCGCCGCGCTCACCCGGCCCCGCCCGGGCCACGCCGACCTCGTCGGGATGCAGAAGTACGGCTTCCCCGAGTCCCGCAACGTGCTCGAGCGCGCCTCCGCCCGCGAGACCGCGGCCCGCGTCGCCCTCGGCGCCGTCGCCCGCCGCTTCCTCGGCGAGCTCGGCGTCTCGCTCGTCAGCCACACCCTCGCCATCGGGCCGGTCCGCGTGCCCGAGGGCTCGCCGCTGCCCGGCCCGGCCGACGTCGCCGCCCTGGACGCGGATCCGCTGCGCTGCCACGACGCCGCGACCAGCGCCCTCATGGTCGCCGAGGTGGACCGCGCCCACGACGACGGCGACACCCTCGGCGGCGTGGTCGAGGTCCTCGCGTACGATCTCCCGCCCGGACTCGGCTCCTACGTGCACTGGGACCGTCGTCTCGACTCCCAGCTCGCGGCGGCCCTGATGGGGATCCAGGCGATCAAGGGCGTCGAGGTCGGCGACGGCTTCCTCACCACCACCCGCCGCGGTTCGGAGGCGCACGACGAGCTCTTCCAGTCCGCCGCCGGCATCTCCCGGTCCAGCGACCGGGCCGGCGGCACCGAGGGCGGGATGAGCACGGGGACCGTGCTGCGGGTCCGCGCCGGCATGAAGCCGATCGCGACCGTGCCGCACGCGCTGCGCACCGTCGACGTCGCCACCGGCGAGGCGGCCGGCGCCCACCACCAGCGCTCCGACGTCTGCGCGGTGCCGGCGTCCGGTGTCGTCGCGGAGGCGATGGTCGCCCTGGTGCTCGCGAACGCCGTGCTCGAGAAGTTCGGCGGCGACAGCGTCACCGAGACCCGCCGCAACCTGCAGGGCTACCTCGCCGCCATCCCCGACGAGCTCCGCACGGCCGCCGCGAGCGACCCGGGTCTCGGGCTCGCCTGATGGCCGCGTCCTCGGCGGCCCGCTGATGGCGGGTCACGATACCGGCGCGGCCCGCGCCCGCCTCGTCCTGATCGGCCCGATGGGCGCCGGCAAGACGACGATCGGCAAGCGGGTCGCGAAGGCGCTGAGCGCCGGGTTCGTCGACTCCGACGCGGAGTTCGTGCGCACCCACGGCCCGATCGCCCCCTACTTCGACGCCCACGGCGAGCCGGCCTTCCGCCGGGAGGAGCGCCGTGTCGTCGAGCGCGCCGTCCGTCGCGACGTGGTGCTGAGCCTCGGCGGGGGAGCGGTGCTCGATCCCGCGACGCGCGCCGACCTCGCGGACGTGCCCGTCGTGCTCCTCACCACCACGGCCGAGGCCGTCCGCGACCGGCTCGGCTCCGGCTCCCGCCCGCTGGTGCGCGGCGGGGTCGGCGACTGGGTCCGAATCTTCGACGAGCGGCGCCCGGTCTACGAGTCCCTCGCGGACACCGTGGTCGACACCTCCCGGCGGCCGATCACCCTGATCGCCGCCGAGATCGCGGAGTGGGTGCGCGCGCAGCGCCCCTCCGCCACCCCTGCACCATCGGACCCGGCGGCCACGAGCCGCCCGAGCGGAAGACAGTCATGAACGACGGCACCACCGCCATCCCCGTCGCCGGAGAGAACGGCTACGACATCCACGTCGGGCGCGGACTCCTCGACGGCCTCGCCGACGCGATCGGCCCCCGGGCCGCGAAGGTGCTCATCGTGCACCCGCCGACCCTCGCGGTCCTCGCCGCCGAGATCCGCGAGAGCCTGCTCGAGCGCTACGAGGTGCTGCTCGCCGAGGTCCCGGACGCCGAGGCCGCGAAGCGCGTGGAGGTGGCTGCCTTCTGCTGGCAGGTGATGGGGCAGTCGGACTTCACCCGCACGGACGCGGTCGTCGGCTTCGGCGGCGGCGCGATCACCGACCTGGCCGGCTTCGTCGCCGCCACCTGGCTCCGCGGGGTCGACCTGGTGCAGGTGCCGACCACCGTGCTCGGGATGGTCGACGCGGCCGTCGGCGGGAAGACCGGCATCAACACGGCCGAGGGCAAGAACCTCGTCGGCGCCTTCCACGCGCCGCGGGCGGTCGTCGCCGACCTCGACGTGCTGACCAGCCTCCCGCGCAACGAGATCCTCGCCGGCTTCGGCGAGATCGTGAAGTACGGGATGATCGCCGAGCCGCGCATCCTCGACATCATCGAGTCCGACATCGACCTGGCCACCGACCCGACGTCGGAGGAGTTCCGCAGCCTGGTCGAGCTGTCGATCGGGATCAAGGCGCGGGTCGTCGGCGAGGACTTCACCGAGAAGGGCCTGCGCGAGATCCTGAACTACGGGCACACCCTCGGGCACGCGGTCGAGCACGCCGAGCGCTACCAGTGGCGCCACGGCGCGGCCGTCTCCGTCGGGATGATGTTCGCGGCGGAGCTCTCGCGCCTGACCGGATCGCTCAGCGACGCGGTGGTGGACCGCCAGCGCCGGGTCCTCGAGTCGCTGACCCTGCCGACGAGCTACCCGCTCGGACGATGGGAGACGCTCCTCGCCGCGATGCAGCGCGACAAGAAGACCCGCGCGGGGATGCTCCGCTTCGTGGTCCTCGACGACATCGCCCGCCCGAGCATCCTGCAGGGGCCGGAGACGTCGCTGCTGTTCGCGGCGTACCAGGAGATCGGATCGTAGGTCCGGCTCGGCTGAGCCCGGTTGGCGCCGTCAGCCTCCGCCCAGGGCGGCCCTCCGCGCCTGGGCGTACTCGGCGTCGGTGATCGTGCCCGCCGCTCGCAGCGCCTCCAGCTCGGCGAGCCGGTCCGCCAGCGAGCGGGCGGAGCCGGGACCCTCGCGCGCGAAGCGGGCCGCGACGTCGGTCCGCAGGGTCAGCGGATCCACTCCGAGCGAGCGCGCCCGGCGCACGTTCACGACGATCAGCACCACGACGAGCACGATCACGACGGCGATGACGATCGGCACCGCGGTGAACACGATCGAGTACCAGGGCGGCACGGCGGTGTCGGCGGGAACGGCGTCCCTGTGCTCCGCCTCGGGGTCGGTCCTCCACCGTCTCGCGCTCCGGCGGACCGGTGGGGCGATTCGCATGCGGCGTCCAGACTCCTCTGCCGACGGGGCCGCGTCGACTACACTCGACGGGTCAGCCGGACCGGCCGATATCGCCGCGCCCGCGTACCGGGCTCGCCGGCGCAGACTTCCACCGAAACGGATCCCCCTTCGCATGGCCTCTACCACCGACATCAAGAACGGCACCGTCCTCAGCATCGACGGCCAGCTCTGGAACGTCATCGACTTCCAGCACGTCAAACCGGGCAAGGGCGGCGCCTTCGTCCGCACCAAGATGAAGAACGTCCTCACGGGCAAGGTCGTCGACAAGACCTTCAACGCGGGCGCCAAGATCGACACGGCCAACGTCGACCGCCGCGACTTCCAGTACCTCTACCGCGACGGCGCGGACTTCGTGTTCATGGACACCAGCGACTACGACCAGATCACCGTCCCCGAGGCGGTCGTCGGCGACGCGGCGAACTTCATGCTCGAGAACCAGAACGTGACCCTCGCCCTGCACGACGGCGACCCGCTCTACATCGACCTCCCCGCCTCGGTCGTCCTCGAGATCACCTACACGGAGCCGGGCCTCCAGGGCGACCGCTCGACCGGCGGCACCAAGCCCGCGACGGTCGAGACCGGCTACCAGATCCAGGTCCCGCTCTTCCTCGAGCAGGGCACGAAGGTCAAGGTCGACACCCGCACGGGCGACTACCTCGGCCGCGTCAGCTGAGCCGGGCCTCCCGTGAGTGCTCGCACGAAGGCGCGCAAGCGCGCCCTCGACATCCTCTACAACGCCGACGTCCGGCAGATCAGCTTCGCCCAGTCGCTGCGCGCCGAGGCCGAGCGGGCGGCGAACGAGCCGGCCCGTGAGGCCTCGTGGCTCTACGCCCGCGAGATCGTCGACGGGGTCATCGACCACGCCGACGAGATCGACGAGCTGATCGCCCGGCTCGCCCAGGGCTGGACACTCTCGCGCATGCCGCTGGTCGACCGCGCGATCCTCCGGATCGGGGTGTGGGAGATCCTGCACAACGACGCGGTGCCCGACGGCGTCGCCATCTCGGAGGCCGTCGAGGCCGCCACGTCGCTGTCGACCGACGACTCGGCGGGCTTCATCAACGGGCTCCTCGCCTCCGTCGCGGAGTCCCGCACGACGGCCTGACCCGCCCCGGAGACCTGCTCGGCCCGCCGGATCCCCGTGATCGGGCGGGCCGAGGTCGTTCCCGGGCTGCCCGTCCGGCGGGCCGCGCGACGGCCCCTATACTCGACACGGCTTTTCCTTTAACAGCCGTCCTGTGAGGCGGGGAAGGAGGTCGGTGTGACGGCACGAATCGTGCTCAACGGCGCTGACATCACGCGAGCGCTCACGCGCATCGCCCACGAGATCCTCGAGTCGAACCGCGGCCCCGAGTCGCTGGTCGTCCTCGGCATCCCGACGCGCGGCGTCGCCCTCGCGAGGCGCATCGCCGAGACGATCGCGCGGATCGAGCCGGACGGTCCCCCCGTCTTCGCCGGCTCCCTCGACGTGACCATGTACCGCGACGACCTCTCCCGGCACCCGGTCCGCACCCCCGCGCGCACCGCCGTCCCCGCGAGCATCGACGGCCGGACAGTGGTCCTCGTCGACGACGTCCTCTTCTCGGGCCGCACCATCCGCGCCGCCCTGGACGCCCTCAGCGACATCGGCCGTCCGCGAGCCGTGCGGCTGGCCGCGCTGGTCGACCGCGGGCACCGCGAGCTCCCGATCCGGGCGGACTTCGTCGGCAAGAACCTGCCGAGCAGCCTGAGCGAGCGGATCAACGTCCGGCTCGTCGAGACGGACGGCGAGGACCTGGTCGCGATCGAGTCGCAGGCCACCGGCGAGGAGACGGCTCCGTGAAGCACCTGCTCTCGACCCGCGACCTCGACCGCGCGAGCGCGATCGCACTCCTCGACATCGCCGAGGACATGGCGGACGTGCAGAACCGCGAGGTCAAGAAGCTGCCGACCCTGCGCGGGAAGACCGTGGTCAACCTCTTCTTCGAGGACTCCACCCGCACGCGGATCTCGTTCGAGGCGGCGGCGAAGCGGCTCTCGGCCGACGTCATCAACTTCAGCGCGAAGGGCTCCAGCGTCTCCAAGGGCGAGAGCCTGAAGGACACCGCGCAGACGCTCGCCGCGATGGGCGCCGACGGCGTGGTCATCCGCCACAGCGCCTCCGGAGCCCCCGCGGTTCTTGCGGCGAGCGGCTGGATCGACGCGTCGATCCTCAACGCCGGTGACGGGACCCACGAGCACCCGACCCAGGCGCTCCTGGACGCGTTCACCATCCGCCGGCGCCTGCACGGCGCCTCCGCGTCCCGCGGCAAGAGCCTCGACGGCGTCGCGGTCACGATCGTGGGCGACGTCCTGCACTCGCGGGTGGCGCGCTCGAACGTCTGGCTGCTGACGGCGCTGGGCGCCGAGGTGACCCTGGTCGCACCGCCGACCCTCGTGCCGGTCGACACGCGCGACTGGCCCGCGACCATCCGCTTCGATCTGGACGAGGCGATCGACACCGGGCTCCCCGACGTCGTGATGCTCCTGCGCATCCAGCTCGAGCGGATGTCGAGCGGGTTCTTCCCCAACGGCCGGGAGTACGCGCGGATCTGGGGCCTCGACGACGAGCGGCTCGCCCGGCTGGGTCCCGATACCATCGTCATGCACCCCGGACCCATGAACAGGGGCGTCGAGATCTCCTCGGCGGCCGCCGATTCGAGCCGCTCCACGGTGCTCGAACAGGTCACGAACGGAGTGTCCGTCCGGATGGCCGCGCTCTACCTGCTGCTGTCCGGCGAACGGGAGGTCCACTGATGAGCACTGCCCAGCCGCATCAGAGCACGGCGCCGGAGCGGATCCTGATCTCGGGGGCGACGCTCGCCGACGAGTCGACCGCCGACCTGCTGATCGACGGGGGCGTGATCGTCGAGATCGGCGCCGACCTCGACTCGCGCGGGGCCCGCGTGATCGACGCCGACGGCCTGCTGGCGCTGCCCGGCCTGGTCGACCTGCACACCCACCTGCGCGAGCCGGGGTTCGAGCAGAGCGAGACGATCCTCACCGGGACGCGAGCTGCGGCTGCCGGAGGCTTCACCGCCGTCTTCGCGATGGCGAACACCTCGCCGGTGCAGGACACCGCGGGCGTGGTCGAGCAGGTGCAGAGCCTGGGCGAGGACGCCGGCTACGCGACGGTCCGCCCGATCGGCGCGGTGACGGTGGGTCTGGCGGGGGAGTCGCTCGCCGAGCTCGGCGCGATGGCCCGCAGCCGCGCGGCCGTGCGGGTCTTCTCGGACGACGGGAAGTGCGTCTCGGACGCGCTGCTGATGCGCCGCGCTCTCGAGTACGTCAAGGCGTTCGACGGAGTCGTCGCCCAGCACGCGCAGGAGCCGCGGCTCACCGTGGGCGCGCAGATGAACGAGGGCGCCGTCTCCAGCGCCCTCGGCCTGCAGGGCTGGCCCGCCGTGGCCGAGGAGGCGATCATCGCCCGCGACGTGCTCCTCGCCGAGCACGTGGGCTCCCGCCTGCACGTCTGCCACGTCTCGACCGCGGGCTCGGTCGACGTCATCCGCTGGGCGAAGGCCCGGGGGATCGACGTGACCGCCGAGGTCACCCCCCACCACCTGCTCCTCACCGAGCATGCCGTCGCCGGCCAGGACGGGCCGAGCTACGACGCCCGCTTCAAGGTGAACCCGCCGCTGCGCCGCGACGAGGACGTGCTCGCCCTCCGCGAGGCCCTCGCCGACGGCACCATCGACATCGTCGCCACCGACCACGCGCCGCACCCGGTCGAGGCGAAGGACTGCGAGTGGGACGCCGCGGCGTTCGGCATGGTCGGCCTCGAGAGCGCGCTGAGCGTGGTGCACGCCGCCGTCGTCGAGGACGGGCGGATGAGCTGGTCCGACGTCGCGCGCGTGCTCTCCTCCGCCCCCGCCCGCATCGGCCGGCTCGACGGCTACGACCGCGGCCTCGCCGTCGGGGCCGCCGCGAACGTCGTGCTCTACGACCCGGAGGCGCGACGCCGCTTCTCCGTCGAGGACCTGCGCGGCCGCAGCGGCAACTCCCCGTACCTCGGTCGCGAGCTGCCGGGCCGCGTCGTCGCCACCCTCCACCGGGGCTTCCCGACCGTGCTGGACGGCGAGCTCGTCGACGCGGCGGTCGTCGCCGCCTCCGCGAAGGCCTCCCGTGGATAGGGCCGCGATCACGATCGTCATCGCCGCGGTCGTCGTCCTCGTCTTCGTCGGCATGCTGCTCTCCTGGCGCGCGCGGCGCCGCCGCTCGGCCGCCCTCGCGCCGGAGCCCGTGCCCGCGTCCTCGCTGGGCGCCGAGGTCGAGCGCGTCGACCTCCCGTACGTGGCCACGACCCGCTTCGAGCAGCCGCTCGAGCGCGTCGTGCTGCCGGGGCTCGGCTTCCGCGGCAACGCGGTGCTGCGCCTCCACGAGCGCGGCGTCGTGATCGCCCCCGTCGGCGAGCGCGAGACGGTGATCCCGGCCTCCCTCCTGCGCGGAGCGGGCCAGGGCAGCTACGTGATCGACCGCGTCGTCGAGGAGGGCGGCCTGCTCGTGATCTCCTGGTCGCCCCGCGGCGACGAGACCGTCGACAGCTACCTCCGCGTGGCCGAGCCCGCCCTCCGGGCGCACCTGGTCGCCGAGCTGGATGCGCAGGAGCATCACGACGTCGGGGAGCCCGGTGTCGATCGCCTCGTCC
>NZ_PSVN01000008.1:0-171705 GCF_002932235.1 Rathayibacter sp. AY1E3 | reverse complement strand
GGTTCGGGTGTCCAGGGGAGGCATGCACAGGAGACGCGCGAGGTCCCTGTTCGTGACGCGGAGGCGCGGAATGCGTTCGGGGTGGCGCAGTGATCGGTGTCGGACCGGCGCGACCGGCGAGGGCTGTGCCATCGTCGGGAGGGGGCGGAGTCCCCGCCGATCCGGAACCGACACCCAGGAGACGACCGCATGGCGCACGCCGCGCTGATCATCCACAGCGCACGGAAGGTCGACGCGGCCGGGACGGTGGAGGACCACTGGCTCCTCGCGCGGGACGGCGCGATCACGGCGACCGGCACCGGCACCGGCTGGCAGGCGCAGGCGGAGGGGGCGGAGCTGCACGACGCGCGGGGCCTCACCGCTGTCCCGGGCTTCCTCGACCTCCATGTGCACGGAGGGGGCGGTCACGGCTTCGACGGAGGAGCGGAGGCGATCCGCGCGGGCCTCGCGCTGCACCGCTCCCGTGGCACCACGCGCTCGCTGGTCAGCCTGGTCTCGGCGCCGCTGGAGCAGCTGGAGTCCTCTCTGGACGCGGTCTCGGCCCTCGCGGCCACCGACCCGCTCGTGCTCGGCGCGCACCTCGAGGGCCCGTTCCTCGCGCCCTCGCGCAGGGGAGCGCACGACCCCGCGGCTCTCGTGCACCCCTCCTCCGGCGCGGTCGGCCGGCTGCTGGACGCCGCCCGCGGACGCCTCGCGCAGATCACGCTCGCGCCCGAGCTGCCGGGAGCCCTCGCCGCGGTGGAGCGGCTCGCCGGCGCCGGCACGGTGGTCGCGGTGGGCCACACCGAGGCGGACGCCGACCAGGCGCGGGCAGCGTTCGACCGCGGAGCCCGGCTGGTCACGCACGCGTTCAACGCCATGCCCGGGATCGGCCACCGCTCCCCGGGCCCGATCCCGGTGGCCCTGGGGGACGAGCGGGTCGCGCTCGAGCTGATCCTCGACGGCCGGCACGTGGACGTCGAGGTGGTGCGGCTCGCGTTCGCGGCGGCTCCCGGGCGGATCGCGCTCGTCACCGACGCGATGGCGGCGGCCGGGGCGGGTGACGGAGTGCACCGCCTCGGCCCGCTCGACGTCGAGGTGCTCGGCGGAGTCGCCCGGCTCGCGGGCACCGCTGTGCTCGCCGGATCCACGCTCACGCAGGAGGAGGCCCTGCGGCGGGCCGTCGGGCCCGGCCGGCTCGGGCTGCAGGCGTCCGTCGCCGCCCTCACCGCCGTTCCCGCCCGCGTGCTCGGCCGGGGCGACCTCGGCCTGCTGGCCCCCGGGTACCGCGCCGACGTCGTCCTGCTCGACGCGTCGCTCCGCGTGCAGCGGGTCTGGGCCGAGGGGCGCCCGTTCCCCGACTCCGCGGCCGGCGCGTCGCGACCCCGGGTCAGGGCGTCGGCGTGACGGTCCAGGTCCCCTCGGTCTGGACGGCCATGACGCCGGGCAGGTCGGCCTCGAACACCTCGGAGAAGGCGACGGAGTCGCCGAACAGCTGCGGCTGATCGGAGGTCGTGAACACGCGGCCGGAGAACGAGTCGTCCGGACCCGCGGGCGTGTAGTCGACCGTCACGCGCGGGACGTCGTCGGAGAAGAACAGGACGGCCGGGCCGGTGCCGGACTGTGCACCGCTCACCGTCGCGAGGTCGTTCCAGCTCTGCAGGCCGAGCGTCCACGGCCCGTCGGCTCGGACGATCACCTGCTGCTCGACGGGGTCGTCGCGGAAGATCCCGGTCAGGAACGACCCCGTCATCGGGGCGGCGGCCTCGCCGAAGGGCGTCATCCGGCCCGCGGCGGTGACGATCGCCGTGCCGGTGCAGGCCGAGCAGTCCAGGCTCAGGACGACCGCGAACTCGCCCTGCCGCTGGAACGACACGTCGGCCGGGCCGGTGCCCGAGACGGTGGCGGGGACTCCCTCGCCGACCGGCCCGGCGTCGACGACGATTCCGACCGGCTCGGCGGTCGCCGGAGCGGAGGGGGTCGGGCTCGGAGTGATCAGGTCGGTGATGGCGGGTCTCGGCGTCCGCGAGGCGGGCGCGGACGCCGTGGCGCCCGCCTCGGCCCCGCCGCCGGCGGTGCACCCGCCCAGCAGCAGGAGCCCCGCCGCTGCCGTCGTCGCCACTGCCGCTGTCGTCCCCCGAGCCCTCATGCGTCCAGACTGCCAGGGCTGGTCCGGATCGTCGTCCCCGGAGGGAGTCAGAGGAGCAGGGCGCCGAGGCCCGCGGCGGCGAGGACGACGACCCACGGGGGCACGGTCCAGCGCGTCAGCGCCACGAAGGCGCCGATCGCGAGCGCCAGAGCGCCGGTCGAGCCGATGCCCTCGGTCAGCACCGGGTCGTAGAGGGCGCCGCCGAGCAGTCCCACCACGCCGGCGTTCACGCCGGCCAGCGCCCTCTGCGCGACCGGCAGGTGCCGCAGCCGCTGCCAGAACGGGAGCACGCCGACCACGAGCAGAGCGCCCGGCAGGAAGATCGCGACCAGCGCGATCGCCGCCCCCGCGACACCGTCCGGCGTCCCGGCGCCCACCGCGCCGAGGAACGCGGAGAAGGTGAAGAGCGGGCCGGGCACCGCCTGCGCCGCCCCGTATCCGGCCAGGAACTCGCTCTGCCCGACCGTGCCGGCGCCGACCGTCTGCGCCTCCAGCAGAGGCAGCACGACGTGGCCGCCCCCGAACACCAGAGCGCCCGCGCGGTAGAAGACGGAGGCGAGACCCGCCGCTCCCTCGCCCGTGAGAGCGTCCAGCAGGGGGAGGCCGGCCAGGAGGAGTCCCCAGAGGGCGAGCGCCGAGACCGCGAGCGCCGTCGGGATTCGGACCGCGAAGCCCGGGCCGTCGTCTGGAGCCGCCTCCTCACGGCGGAGCCACAGGACGCCGGCCAGGCCCGCCGCCGCGATCACCGCCACTTGCAGCGCGGGCTCCGGGGCGAGGAGCACGGCGACGGCCGCCGCACCGGCGATCGTCGCGCGTCGGCGGTCCGGTGCGAGCGAGCGCGCCATCCCGAGCACGGCCTGTGCGACGACCGCGGCCGCCGCCGCCTGGAGGCCCAGGAGCCAGCCGGCGGAGGCGACATCGCCCGTACCGGCGACGAGCCCGGCGACGAGGACCAGGGCGATCGCCGAGGGGAGCGTGAATCCGCACCACGCGGCGACCAGTCCGGCGAGTCCCGCGCGCTGCAGGCCGACCGCCATCCCGACCTGGCTGGACGCGGGTCCGGGGAGGAACTGGCACAGCGCGACGAGGTCGGCGTACGCGCGATCGGTCAGCCAGCCGCGGCGCACCACGAACTCCTCGCGAAAGTAGCCGAGGTGCGCGATCGGCCCGCCGAACGAGGTCAGCCCGAGGCGGAGGAACACGAGGAGCACGGGGAGGGCGCCGCCCCGCTGCAGCCGACCCGTCTCCGACACGGGGGCATCCTGCCAGACGGCGGTGTCCAGCACGCGTCGTGTCACCGGAAAAGGGACGATAAGCGGCCGGATAAGCGATTCCTCGCCCATTCTCCTCCGGTCGATAAAACGGTGGGTAGAAATACTGAACCCCTTCTCATCCCCTCTGTTAGCCTGATCCGGCTTCCCTTTCCTTCTCGAGGAGAAGGTGATCCGCATCAGTAGCGCGAGCGCTGCCGCTCGTTCACTGAACGCCTTCTCCTCCTCTTTCGATCGGTGTACCCGGAACGGTGACGATCGGAAAGGCTCTCTCTTCCGTGACTCCTCAGGACACTGCCGTCGGCGACTCCGCCGACTCCTCCCGCACCGGCTCCCGATCGGGCGTCAAGGCCCTCTCCGCTCTCTCCCGCCGCACGATCCTCGCCGGATCCGTCGCCGGCGCGGGCGCGATCGCCTTCGCGACGCCGGCCCTCGCGGCCGGCGACCTCACCGCGGTGCCCCGACTGCCCGGCGAGGTCTCGCGCCTGTCCACCGCCACGTCGAAGACGGGCGGGAAGCGCTACGAGATCATCGACGTCGTCGTCGCGGGGGACCGGGCGCGCCTGTTCGTGCCGCACGCGACGCCTCCGTCGCAGACCAGGGGCGCATCGATGCTCTGGTACTACCACGCCCGCAACGGCACCCACACGGCGCTCTCGAGCGCCTTCGCGTACTCGGCCGACCTCGCCGTGGACCGCGGCATCGTCAGCATCTGCCCGACCTACGGCGGCAGCATCTGGTCGAGCCCGCGAGCGATCGAGATCCAGGCCGCTGTCGTCGCCTGGGCCTCGTCGGTGTGGCGGATCGACGCGAGCCTCCTGCGCTCCGACTCCGGGGGCGGGCCGCTTCTGACCTGGGCCTACGGGAAGCGGATGGTGCCGAACATCCGGGGCGCGTACCTCTGCAACAGCTCCTACGACATGGAGGAGCGGGCGGCGAGCGAACCGGACCGGATCGGCCCCGAGTACGCCGACGCCGCGGCCATCGCCGCCACCAACCCGGCGCGGCTGCCCGCGTCGGTGTGGCGCGGTGCGCGGCTGAGGATCACCGGATCGCCCGACGACAAGGTCGTGCCGTTCGCCCTGCACGGCGCCGCCCTCCACGCCGCGGCCCTGCCCCTGGCGAAGGAGGCGACGGTCCGCACCCACCCGGGGGAGGGCACCGACGGGCACAAGGTCCCGAGCTTCACCAACAAGGAGATGCTCGACACCTTCCAGCGCTGGATCGCCGAGGGCCCCGTGCCGCAGACGGAGCCCGAGCCCGAGACGCCGCCCGTGTCCACGCTGCCCGGCGCGGGCACCTACGAGAACGGCGCCGCGCAGATCGTCACCACCGGCACCTGGACGACGCTGAAGGCCACCGCGGACAGCGGCGGGAGCATCGCCTACTCGACCAGCTCCGGCGCCTCCGCGACGCTCGCCTTCACCGGCACGAGCATCGCCTGGATCAGCCGACTCACGTCGTCCTCCGGGATCAACGACGTCGAGCTCGACGGTGTGAAGGTCGCCTCCGTCGACCGCTACAGCGCGTCCACCCGCTCGAAGCAGACGGTGTGGAGCAGCGGACAGCTCGCCGCCGGGCCGCACACGCTGACGATCCGCCGGGGGAGCGGCCGCAATCCGGCCTCGACCGGGACCAACCTGCTGCTCGACTCCTTCGTGGTCGGCGACGCGACGCCTCCGCCGGCGACGACGCTGCCCGGAGCGGGCACCTACGAGAACGGCGCCGCCCCGATCGTCACGACCGGCACCTGGTCGACGTTGAAGGCGAGCACGGACAGCGGCGGCAGCATCGCCTACTCGACCACCGCGGGCGCCTCCGCCACCCTCGCCTTCACGGGCACCAGCGTGAGCTGGATCAGCCGCCTCACCGGCTCGTCCGGCATCAACGAGGTCGAGCTCGACGGAGTCAAGGTCGCGTCCGTCGACCGCTACAGCGCCGCGACGCGGTCGAAGCAGACGGTCTGGAGCAGCGGACAGCTCGCGGCCGGGCCGCACACGGTGACCATCCGCCGCGGGAGCGGCCGCAACCCGGCCTCGAGCGGCACCAACCTGATCCTCGACGCGTTCGTGGTCGGCGACGCCGCTCCGGTCCCCACGGTCACCGTGCCCACGCCGATCGCGGAGTGGTCCTTCGCCGAGAGCGCCGCCCCCTTCGCCTCGGCCGTCGCGGGCGCTCCGGCGCTCCGGCAGGGCGCGGGCTCCTCCGCCCGCGCCGTCGCCACGCCGTTCGGCACCGGAGTCGCCCTCAACGGGACGACGGACCACCTGGTCGTCCCCAAGGACGAGGTCGGCCCGCTCAACCTGGGCGCCTCGACCGGCCAGGTGACGATCGCGGTGTGGGTGCTCAACTCCGCCGCGGACGGCGCCTGCATCGCGGGCGTCTGGGAGGAGTCGACGGTCGGGCCGCTGCGCTCCTACGCGCTGTTCAACAACCTCCCCGAGTACGGCGGCTGGGAGCGCGTGTGCATGCACGTCTCGAAGCTCGGCGGGCCGACGCCCGGCTACCCGTACTCGCGCGACTACTCGGTGGAGCCCCGCCGGATCACGCGCGGCGTGTGGCAGCTGCACGTCGGGACGTACGACGGCGCAGTCGCGGTCTCGTACCTCGACGGCGCCGCCACCGCGTACCCGGTGTACACCGACAAGCTCGGCGCGACCTACGCCAAGAACCCCTACGTCTACTCCGACGGCCTCAACGCGGCTCCCGGCGACTTCGTGGTCGGAGCGGTCGGCCGGGACGGCACGATGATCAACCGCTTCGCCGGCTCCCTCGCCCGACTGCGGGTGTGGGACCGGGCGCTGACCGCGGAGCAGGTGAAGCAGCTCTACTCGGCCGAGAAGGGCGCTCTCGGGTGACGACCCGAGGGCGGTGACACGAGTCCGAGAAGCGGATGATCCGCTTCTCGGACAAGGCCGTTCGAGCGATAGCGGGCGTCCCTCTTTCGAGGGTGGTGTTATCGGCTGAATACAGATCGGCGGGCGGCCGCTTCACGGCTGCTTCGCCGTTCTCCGCCGCCTGTATCCGTTGCGCGGGATTCCGTACCCAGGCGGACGTGCGCTCCCGGAGGGCCGTACGGCGGGGGATCATCGCCCGGCGGCCGCGCAGCCCTGTCCCGGATCTCGGAGTGCGGCCCCGCGCCAGATGCGCACCGGCGCGACCACCTCCCAGCCGAGGGTGAGGTAGAGGGGGCGGCCGTCCGTGCTGGCGACGAGGAGACCGCTCCGTGCACCCTCGGACCGGGCCCAGGCGGTGAGGGCGTCGACGACCCGCCGTCCCAGCCCGCGTCTGCGGAACCGTGCATCGGTCTCGATCCGGTCCAGGACCGCGACCGTCCCGTGCACGGCGGCGGTGCCCTGAGCGGCGACGACTCCGTCGACCAGCAGCCGGACGCTCGCCACTCCGTCGGCGGCCTCGAGCACGGCTCCCGCGAGCAGGGCACCCTCGGCGGTGCGGCCCGGGCCGAGGAGCGCCGCCATCAGGCTCTCGTCGCCCGCGACGAGCTCCAGCCCGGCGGCGGGCGCGAGGCGGGCGTCTTCGCCCAGGCCGATGACCGTCAGCCACTCCTGGGGCCCGGCCACCCGCTCGGCGCCCGCCTGCAGCGCGGAGGGCGACGGATCGACCAGGATCCGCTCCCGCGTGCGCGACTCCGCTCCGACATCGACCAGCCATGCCCCGTCCTCGCGGACGCGCTGCACGCCGCGTGCCCGGCACCAGCCCTCGACCCAGTCGTCCACCCGCTCCGTCGTCGTGATCACGCCCCGAGAGCAGCCGCGACCGGACGGGCGCGATCGTGGGAAGCGGGTTCTCCCGGCGGTGGCCGTCGATCCCCAGCAGGACCGCCCTCGCGCGGATCGCACCCCGCGCACCGCGATCGGCCGGGTCCTCCCGTTGTCAACCTCAGTGCCACGGCGCCGTCCCGGCCCTACCGTCGGCGCGAGACATCCGCTGCACCGCCGGGACCCTGACGGCCGTGCCGAGAGTGAGGGGCCGATCCGATGCCCAGGCAGGACGGCGACCCGCGGAGCACCACCCGAGTGCTGCGCGAGCTGGTCGCCGCGTTCGAGGATCCGGGGGCCGTGCACCCGGCGCTGGCGCGGCAGGTGCGGAGCGCCGCCCGCGAGCTGCTCGGCGCGTCGGAGCGGGAACCGCTGCGCCTGCGCGTGCGGATGCCGACCCTGATGGTCCCGCGCTCGGTCGTGGACGAGGTGCCCGATCCGCCCCCGGTGCCGCCCGCCGCGCTCTGACCCGACGGCGCTCGTACACTCGGACGATGCGACACGGCATCGTCATCCTCCCGCAGGACCCGTGGGCCGAGGCCCGCCGGAAGTGGCAGTCGGCCGAGGGCCTGGGCTTCGACCACGCGTGGACCTACGACCACCTCTCCTGGCGCTCCCTCGCCGACCAGCCGTGGCACGCGACCGTCCCCACCCTCACCGCTGCCGCGATGGTGACCGAGACGCTCCGCCTGGGCACGTTCGTGGCCTCCCCGAACTTCCGCCACCCGGTGCCGTTCGCGAAGGAGATCGCGACGCTGGACGAGATCTCGGGCGGTCGGACGATCCTCGGGGTCGGCTCGGGCGGCACGGGCTTCGACGCGCGCGTGCTCGGGCAGCCCGACTACTCGCCCCGGCAGCGGCACGAGCGCTTCACCGAGTTCGTCACGGCCCTTGACGCGCTGCTGCGCTTCGAGGAGCCCGGCTCGGGCGGAGTGGACCTCGAGGGGGAGTGGTTCACCGCCCGCTCGGCGCGGATGGTGGGCGAGCCCGTGCAGCGCCCCCGCGTCCCGTTCGTCCTCGCCGCGAACGGGCCGAAGGGCCTCGCGCTCGTCGCCGAGCGCGGGCAGGGCTGGGTCACGACCGGCCCGGAGGGAGTGTCGAGCGAGGAGTGGTGGCGGGCGGTCGCGTCCCTCTCCCGGCGGCTCGATGCGGCGCTCGAGGCGGCCGGGCGCGACCCGCGCACCGTCGAGCGCCACCTCTCGCTCGACTCCGGGGGCGACTACTCCCTCGAGAGCGTCGCCCGGTTCGAGGACATGGCCGGCCGGGCGGAGGAGCTCGGCTTCACGGACGTGATCGCGCACTGGCCGCGGCGCGACGGCGTCTACGCGGGCGACGACGAGGTCCTCTACGAGGTCGCCTCGCGATTCTGACCGGGCCTAGGGGCTCCGGAGCGGTCCTCAGACCGCGCGGGCGCTCCCGCGGTCGACGAGACGCGCGGGCAGGAGGCGGATCGACGGCTCCTCGCCGCGGGACGGCTGCTCGATCCGCTCGACGAGCGTGTCGACCAGGTGCGCGCCGAGCTCGGCGGCACCCGTCTCGACGTAGCTGTAGGGGAGCGAGAAGTCGCGGGCGAACTCGGCCGAGTACAGGCTCACGACGGACAGCTGCCCGGGCACGGCGACAGCGCGTCGGCCCAGGATCGCGGGAAGCATCGCGATGGTCCGGTCGCTGTGGACGACCAGCGCCGTGAGTCCGGGGTTGTCGTCGAGGAACGCCGTGATCATCGGCTCGACGGCGTCGGCGGCGGTGGCGGCCGGGCGCATCACCAGCTCGATCCCGAGCCGACCGGCGGTCTCGAGAGCCGACTCGCGGAACCGGAGCCCGTAGGTCCCTCCGCGGTCGAAGACGCGCGCAGGAGGGGTGACGAGACCGATGCTCCGATGCCCGAGGGCGCCCAGGTGCTCGATCAGCAGGCGGGCCGCGTCGCCGAAGTCGAGGTCGAAGACGTCCACCCCGGAGGCGTCCGCGGGCACGCCGAGGGCGGCACCGGGCCGCCGCGAGGCGCGCAGGACGGGCAGCCGGTCGTCGTCGTCCGCGACGCTCAGGAGGATCAGTCCGTCGACCTGGCCGGAGCGCGTGAGTCGGCGGACGGCAGCCGCCCCGTCGGCCTCGGTGGCCAGCAGCACGTCGTAGCCGAGCTCGCGGGCGCGGGCCGTGATGGGGAGCACGTACTCGACCATCGCGGGCGCGAACTCGTCCGGGTCGAAGTGGACGAGCAGGCCGAGCGCCATGGTGCGGCGCGTCGCGAGCGCCCGTGCTCCGGCGTTGACCGTGAAGTCGAGCTCGGCGATCGCGTCCTCGATGCGCTTGCGCGTCTCGGCGGAGATGCTGCGCTTGCCGGAGAGGACGTACGACACAGTGCTGCGAGAGACCCCTGCCGCTTTCGCGACGTCTCCGATCGTGGCCATCTCCACCCCCGCTCGAACCGTGTCGAGAGTGGCAGTGCGGCGCGGCGCACGCAACTCGGGCGCCGCGTCCCCGGAGCGAGGACCGGACGCTGCGGCTCCGGCGCTCTGCTCGTCCACGGCGCGGCCGTCCCCGTCGGGGAACGTCCGGTCCCGACGACACGCCGACGCGGCCGGGCGCACGAGGTGCCCGGCCGCGTCAGGGCGTTCTGGACGGATCAGCCGCAGCGCGCCGCACCGTAGGCCGGTGCCGTGGATCCGCTCGCGGCAGCGCCGTCGACCGTCCCCGCGATCCGCACGTCGAGAGCGCCGGCTCCGACGCTCGCAGCGCGGGTGCTGAAGGCGGCTGAGACCGTCTTGCCGGGAGCGACCCCGGTGAAGGTCTTCGTGCCCCAGGCCGAGCCGATCGTGATGTCAGCGGCGACCGCGCTGGTGTTGGTCGCCGTCCCCGTGATCGTGACCTTCCCCGCGGTGCAGCGCGAGGCCGCCGTGCCGCTCACCGTCAGGCCCGTGGTCCGCCCGACGAAGGGCGTGACCGAGATCCTGTCGATGTTGGGCGCGTACTGCGAGGTGAGCAGGACGCCGGGGAAGGTGTCGGAGAGGTAGGTCGTCCCGTCGAACCCCGGGAGCTCCTTCGAGGTGATCGCGATGGTGTTCGAGCCCTTCCTGAGCGTGACCGGCACGCTCAGGTCCCACAGCTGGTTCTGGTGGAACGTGTGCGGGAAGAGCACGCGCTGCGTCACTCCGTTGACCGTGATGTCCGCGTGGCGGGCGAGCGGGTCGGGGTTGTAGTGCGTCGCGGGGGACTGCTCCTCGTTGGAGTAGCGCAGCGTGAGCGCGTAGGTCCCGTCCTGCTCGGCCTTCACGTCGCCGAAGGTCAGGGTCGAGTCGCCGTCGCGTCCGCCGCCGATGTTCCCGACGGCCTTGCCGCCCGACGCGAAGGACAGGTCGCGGACCGTGGCGGGGCCGGTGATCGTGGCCGCCTCCGCCTCGTAGCTCGTCGTCGAGGGCGGGTTCGCGCTCGCTCCGACGACGATCCGATCGACGAGGAGCGTGCCGCTCGTGCCGACGACCTCGATCTTGTTCACGCCGCCCGAGAGGAAGACCTGGCGGGTCGAGCTCGCGCCCACCGGCCCGACCTTCACGTCGTTGACGTAGAGGTCGCCGGTGCCGCCGCCCAGGGTGTCCACCGTCACGGAGGACGGCGCGTCCTTCGCGGAGTAGCCCCAGACGGTGGTGGAGGCGCCGCTGGTGAGCGTCGCCGTGCCCGATCCGGAGACCCCGGCGCGGGAGTAGTCGGCCGTCGCGCCGTTCTCGAGCGTGCCGGTCTCGGCCTCGTGGATCGAGGTCGTGGCGGCCGCGCTGGGGAGGGAGAGCTCGATCTTGTCGACGATCGCGTCGCCCACGGTCGACTTCGTGCCGGCGAGGTTCTTCGCGGCGAGCGAGATCGTGTGGGTGCCGGCGGTCAGCTTCACCTTCGTGTCCGCGTGGTCCCAGACCACGAACTTGTAGGCCAGCGGAAGGAGGATCTCCTGCTCCGCAGCGCCGTCGACGCTCAGGAACGCGTTGATCGGACCCTGCTGGGCGTTGGCGGCGTAGGTGTTGAGGGAGTTGGCGAAGACGCTGAGGTCGTACTCGCCGTCCTTCGGGACGGTGACCGCGAAGTCGAGCTTCAGGTCACCGCCGGTGCGGATCCCGCCCACGTTGCGTCCGCCCGAGGTGTAGAAGCCGCCGACGTTGGTCGGCGAGCCCTCGGGTCCGTTGAGGTTCCGCGATCCGGTGTAGCGGGCGTCCTCGGCCTCGTACTTCTGGCGGAAGTCGACGGGCGAGGCGGACGGCGACGACGCGTTGGCGCCCGGGGTCAGGACGACTTCGTAGGCGGAGTCGATGTCGAGCGCGGGGAGGGATCCGCCGAAGTCCAGCGAGAGGGCGCCGTCCACGACGGACGCGTCGAACTCCTTGACCGTCTGCGGGGCTCCCGAGTCGCCGACCTGGCCGGTCCAGCGGATCTCGCTGACCTCCACGTGGACCTTCGAGCCGAAGGTGGCGGCCGGGATGCGCTCGAACGCGACCTTCTGCGAGCCGCCGACGCCTCCGAAGAGGGCTCTCGCCTGCTTGGCCGCGGTGTCGAGGGTCGCGACGCCCTGGAGGGTGTAGCTCTGGCCGGGCTTGGGCGGCGTGACCGCGACGGTGTCGCCGGTCATCGAGGCGTAGGCGTTGAGGAGCCACCACTGGCCGTTGGCGCGGTTGGCCTGCACCGCGGAGTCGGAGAGGTTGCCGTCGATGTTCCAGTAGGCGATGTCGCCGTCGACCTTCTTGTCCTCGAGCGCGCTGATCCACTGGACCATCTGGCCGGGCACGGAGGTGTGGTAGTTGAAGGCGTACTCGTTGAGGTTCACCGGCAGGTGCTTCCCGGCGTAGGACGTGCCCGCGTACAGCTCGTCCTCCCAGGCCCGGAAGCGGTCGACGTTGGTGCGGATCTCACCCGGGGCGCTCAGCTCGTGCCAGGTCATCACGTCGGGGACGGTGTCCTGCTCGAGCGTGTGGGTCATGAACCCGCGGACCTGGTCGTAGAGGACGCTGGTGTTCGGTCCGGCGATGCGGGCGTCGGGCATCCTGTCGCGGATCAGCGCGTAGGTGCTGTCCCAGGCCGCGAAGAACGCGGTCGGGTCCTCCAGCCAGCTCTTCCCGTCGTAGCTCCACTTCCCGTTGCCGAACATGTTGCCCTCGGGCTCGTTGAACGGCACGAACACGATGTTGTCCTGGTACTCCTCGGGGAGCGCGAGCACCTGGTCGACCTGCGTGGCGATCTTCGCCTGGTAGTCGGCCAGCTTCTCCTGGGGAGTGCTGCCCGGCCACTCGTAGGGGAAGCCGCGGTAGATGTCCGTCATGTAGATGTAGGTGTCGCCGTCCGAGGTGTCGGCGACGGCCTTCGCGACGCTGAGCGCGTCGGCGCCCGGATGCTGCGGCCCGTCCTGCGCCTTGGTCGAGACCGTGCGCAGGTCGATCCCCTCGAGGAGGTTGTCGGAGGGGAGGCCCTCGCCGTAGACCCCGTAGAGGGTGCCGGACGCGCCGCCCATGAACTCCCCGGTGCTCGTGCCGAGGTCGATGGTCATCTCGTCGAGTGCGCGCACCGTGACGGTCGCCGTGACCGCGGTGCCGAGGCCGGTGACGGTGCCCTTCACGGTGAAGGTGCCGCGCTTCGCGTACGCGGAGGCGGGGACGCTCTCCCAGGTGACCGGGGCGTCGCGGTTCACGCCGTCGGAGTAGGTGGCGGGGACCCCCGGCAGGGCCGGCGCGACGCCGATGCCGGTGGTGACCGCGACGCTCGTCGAGAGAACGCCGGTGACGGCCGGCGCGGCGTCCCCCGCCAGACCCCGGACCTGAGCGGCGGTCAGAGCCCGGTCGTAGACGCGGAAGTCGTCGATCGCTCCATCGAAGTAGGGGTGCACGTTCCAGAGCGCCCGGCCGATGTTGCCGCTCTTGGAGGCGGAGGCGGAGTAGAGCTGCTTCGCGAGATCGACGGAGGCGGGAGCCGTCGCGACCTGCAGACCGTTGAGGTACAGGGTCACGGTCGTGCCGTCCATCGTCGCGGTGACGTTGACCCACTGGTCCTTCTGCAGCGGCGAGGAGCTGGAGACACCGGTCTCGCCGCCGTCCTTCAGCTGCTTGATGATCGCGCGGGCGCTGCCGCCGTCGAACGACGGAGCGAAGGCCGACGCGGCGTCGGGGCTGATGCCCAGGCACCACAGCCACTGGAAGCCTCCGGTGCCGGACCACTTCGTCCAGGCGGAGACGGTGGTCTGCGTCACGCCCTGGAAGAGCCCGTTCGGCACGGTCAGGTACGGCGCGGAGGTCGAGTCCGCCGCGCCCCCGGGAAGGTCGATCGCGGTCGTACCGGCCTTCCGACCCGCGACGTACGTCGCTCTCGCGCTGTTGACGACGGTGCCGTCGAGCTTCTTCGACGAGAGGTCGGCGACCGTGGATCCGGACACCTGCCCCTGCTCGAAGTCGTACTGGAGGATGAGCGCGTCGGCGGGGACGGAGGTGTCGGCCGCGGAGGCGGACTCGGCGCTCGGGAGAGCGACGGCGAGGGCGGCGAGTGTCGCGGCACTCAGCGCGAGGGCGAGGGAGCGGGTGCCGCGCCTCGGGGAGGACATCGTTGTCACGCTGGTCACTTTCTGTGGGGACAGCCGGCCGGACGACGGCGGGCGTCGGTCCGAGGTCGGAGCAACAGTGCTTCGAACCGGTTCGACAAAACTAGGTTCCGCGCCTGCGACACGCAAGAGGACCTGAGAAGTTCCTCGTCCGGCTCGCAGGTGACGGCGGTCGCTCCGGGCTCTCGCCGGGACCCGTCAGCCCGCCGGAGCGGCCGTCGCCGCGACGCTCGACGGTGAGCGGACGGGCGCGCATCGCCGGGGAAGTGCTGCTGATCGGGATGCTCGCCGGATGCACGGCGGGTCCCTCCGCTCCCGTCGACGACCGGATCATCGTCGCCGCGGAGAACAGCTACCGGCACGCAGGAGGACGTCCTGGACGCGGTCGAGGGGAGCCGCCCGGACTGGCTGAGCCCCGACGGCGTCCTCCCGCGGTGACCCGCGGGACCGCGGCGGCCTGTGCCGCGTGCGGGAGGATGAGGGCATGACGCTCCCTCCGCCGACGCTCCTCTCCCCGCCGCTCCAGGACCGGCTGGCCCGGTGGTTCGACGAGAAGGCGCCGCCGGCCCCCTCGGTGAGCTGGGCCCTGTTCGACCGCAGCGGGCTCCTTGTCCACCACGGCCGCGGCGAGCACCGCCTCGACGGGGCCGCTCCCGGGCCCGGGACCGTGCACCGCATCGCCTCCATGTCGAAGAGCTTCGAGGCGGCGGCGGTGCTGATCCTGCGCGACCGCGGGCTGCTCCGCCTCGACGACCGCGTCGCCGACCACGTGCCGGAGTTCACCGACCCGCTCGACTCCGCGGGCCGACCGCTGCCCGTGACGGTCAGGATGCTCCTCAGCAACTGCTCGGGTCTCCCGGAGGACAACGGCTGGGCCGACGACGTCATGGCTCTGACGCGGGAGGAGTTCCTCGAGGTCGTCGGCCGCGGGCTGACCTTCACGGAGCGGCCGGGTGAGGTCTACCAGTACTCGAACATCGGCTTCTGGCTGCTCGGCGTGCTCGTCGAGAACGTGACCGGGGAGGACTTCCCGTCCTTCGCGACGCGGACGATCCTCGAGCCGCTCGGCCTCCACGACACCCGCTACGACAGCGGCGACTACCCCGACGGCACCGACCTGGCGGCCGGCTTCAGCACCTTCGACGACGGAGCGACCTGGGTGCCCCGCCCCGTGACCGGCACCGGAGCGGGCGCCTGCGCCGCGAGCATGTTCAGCACGGTCGGCGACATCGCCCGCTGGAGCGGCTGGCTCTCCTCCGCGTTCGAGGGCGAGGACGGCGCGGACGACGACCCGGTGCTGAGCCGTGCCTCCCGCCGCGAGATGCAGCGCGGCTGGACGCCGGTCCCCGCGCTGAGCCCTCGCGCCGTCGAGAGCACGCTCGACGGCTCCGCGTACGGGTTCGGCCTCGTCGTCGAGCACGACGTCCGCTTCGGCGGGATCGCCCACCACTCCGGCGGCCTGCCGGGCTGGTCGTCGAACATGCGGTGGCATCTGGAGTCGGGCCTGGGGGCCGTGGTCTTCGCGACCGCGAACGGGGCGAAGCTCGCCGCCGCCGCGACGGGACTCCTCCGCGCCGCCCTCGAGGACACCGCTCCTCCGGCGCGGACCATCACCCTCCTCCCGTGGACGCTCGCCGCGGCCGCCGCCGTCGAGGCCGCGATCGTCGCGGGAGACCTCACCCGGGCGGGGGAGCCGGGCAGCGGCGCCCTGTTCAGCCCCAACCTGCTGAGCGATGTGCCGGCCGACGTGCGCGCCCGCCGCCTCGCCACGGCGATCGCGGAGATCGGCGGGCTCGCCGAGGACCCGACCGCGAGGCCGCTGGTGGAGCGGCTGCTCTGGAGCGCCTCCGCGGCGCAGGCGGCCTTCCTCCTGCCGGGCCGCGACGGAGAGCTCGAGTGCCGGCTCGAGACCACGCCGACCGTCCCGGCCCTGATCCAGCGCCTCGAGATCGTCGTGCGCGAGGCTCCGACGGCTGCCCTCCCGGTCGTGCGCTTCTACCGCCCTCGGGCCGGCTAGCGGTCGAAGACGAGGCGCGGACGCGGCGGACCTCGACGCTCCCGCATCGAGAACGGCGGGCGGCCCGCGAGGGACCGCCCGCCGTCACGCTCCCGCGGTCAGCGGATCGTCGTGCTCGCCGTGTCCGCGTTGCTGCGGATGGACGGGTCGGGCGTCTTCGTCGAGAACGCCGCCGCCAGCGCGGTCGCCGTGCCCGAGACGGCCGCCCTCACCGTGATCTTCTCCGACACGGTCCGCCCGTCCGCCAGGCCGGCCCGCTGGAACCCCACGACGTTCCCGACCCTGGTGTACGAGCCTGTCGCCGAGACGAACTGCACACCCGCGGGCAGGACGACCTGCGAGAAGACCGACCCAGACGCAGCCGGACCGGCGTTCGTCGTGATGAGGGTGTAGGTGAGCGTCCTCCCCTTCACCGCCGAGGCCGGCCCGGAGAGGTCGACGCGCAGATCGGCCTTCGTCGCGACCTGCTTCGGCGAGACCGTCAGCGTGCTCGTCGCCCGAGCCGTGCCCGCCGAGTTCGCGGCCTGGATGCTGAAGGTGGTGGTCCCGGCCGTGGTCGGCGTCCCGGAGAGGCGCCCGGTCGCGTCGAGGGTGAGTCCGGCGGGCAGTGCGCCGGAGACCAGGGAGACCGACGGAGCGGGCGTGCCGCTCACCGCGTAGCGGAAGTCGTAGGCCGAGCCGACGACGCCGGCCGCGACCGTCCCGGAGAGGGTCGGCGCGACCGTCGGCGACGAGACGGTGACGGTGCTGGTGGTCTCCGCGGAGGCGGTGCCGGCGCGGGCCGCCAGCGTGAACGTGAAGGTGCCCGGCGCGGACGGAGTCCCGGTCAGGCGCCCGGCCGGAGTCAGGGTGAGGCCGGACGGGAGCGCACCGGAGGAGACGGCCACCGACGGCGCGGGGAAGCCGGAGACGGTGTAGCCGAAGTCGTAGGGGGTGCCGACGACGCCCGGCCCGGGGGTGCCGGAGATCGCCGGTGCAGCGGCGGCGGGGGAGACGACGACGGTGCTGGTGGTCTCCGCGCTCCCCGCAGCGTTTGAAGCCCGCAGGGTGAAGGTGGAGCGGCCGGCGGTCGTCGGCGTCCCGGTCAGGCCGCCACGATCATCGAGGCTCAGGCCGGCGGGGAGCGTTCCGGAGACGAGCGAGACCGTCGGCGCCGGTGTGCCCGTCACGCTGTAGTCGAAGTCGTACGGGGTGCCCACCATCGCGGCGGGCGGGTCGCCGGCCAGGGTCGGCGCGACCGTCGTCTCCGCCACGGCGAACGTGTGCGGGGCCCCGACGGTGGCGCCGAAGGGGTTCCGCGCGGAGACGGCGAAGGTGGACGTGCCCGCGGTCGTCGGCGTGCCGGAGAGGAGCCCGGACGCGCTGAGGGTCAGGCCGTCGGGGAGTGAGCCGGAGGCGATCGCGAACGAGGCGGGGCGGTCGGCCGCGAAGGTGTACGAGGCGGCCGCTCCGAGCGGCCCGGACGCGGGAGGAGCATCCGCCGTCAGGACCGGACGCGGGCCCCGGGCGAGCACGTGATCGGGTCCGGCTGCGAGACCCGTCGTGCCGGCGAGGCCGGCGGGGGACTGCAGCTGCCCGGCCGAGCTCCGGCCCCAGCCGACGATCGTGCCGTCGCCCTTGAGCGCGAGGCTGTAGTCGGACGCGGCGGCGATCGCCACGACCCCGGACAGGCCTTCCGGCACCGTGGTCTGGCCGTAGTCGACGACGACCGAGTCGGAGCTCGCGCCCCAGGCGACGACGGTGCCGTCCTCCTTCAGCGCGAGGCTGTGGGTCTCTCCCGCCGCGACGGCCACCACGCCCTCGAGCCCCGCGGGGACGTCGGTCTGCCCGTAGAGGTCCCAGCCCCAGGCGATCACCCTCCCGCCGGACACGGCGAGGCTGTGGCGCTGGCCCGCGGCGATGGCCGTGACGCCTCCGAGGCCGGCCGGGACCAGGCCCTCGCCCAGCCCGTTGCTGCCCCACGACGTGACGGTGCCGTCGTTGCCGAGCGCGAGGCTGTTGTCGCGGGAGGACGAGATCGCGACGATCCCGGTCAGCGCGGCACTCCTCGAGACCTGCCCGTCGCCGTCGTAGCCCCAGGAGACGACGGTCCCGTCGCTCTTCAGCGCATGGCTGCTGTAGTCGCCGGCGGAGACCGCGACGACCCCCGTGAGACCGTCGGGGACGCTGGTCTGCCCGTACGACCCGCGGCCCCAGGCGACGACCCCGCCGTGGCCGTTCGCGGCGAGGCTGTGGGTCCGGCCCGCGGCGAGGGAGAGGACGCCCTCGACCCCGGCCGGGACCGTGGTCTTCCCGTCGGTGCCGCTTCCCCAGGCCGCCACCCCGAGGACAGGGGCGGACGGAGCGGCGACCGCCGCGAGAGGAACGGCGGTGCCGACGAGGAGCGCGACGGCCACGGTCAACCCGAGCAGACCCCGCCGGAGCCGCCGCGCCGCTCCTGGATCCCGCGGCTGCGACGTGCCGTCCTGGACGGCGGGCGGACGAGGGACGGTGCTGGAGCGCATGTGCTGCCTTCGATCGGGACGGCCCCCATCGGCCGTCCTCGAACCGTGGCACGGCCGTCCCGCCGCTGACAATGTCCTCTAGCGGCCCTGTCCGGAAGAGGGCGCTGCGAAGCTCCGCGGAGGGGTGCTCGCCCGGTCCCGCGGCGGGCCCGCGCAGCTGCGCCGATCGCCGCGCCGAGCGCATGTGACGGTCAGCGCATCCCGAGGGACGCCGTCGCCTCCTGACCGCTCAGCGGGGTCGGAACGGGGACCCCGACCTTCCCGCGTACGGGGCGTCCGCCTGGTCGAAGTCCCAGCGGCCCGCGGTGGACGGGCGGACGACGGGGGTCTTCGTCGGGGTCGGCGTCGCCGACGGCGCCGGCGCGGCGGCCAGCCCGGCGTGCCAGCGGAAGATCGCGTCGATGCCGTCCTGGTTCACCCACGACGGTGCGTTGTGGCCGAGCGCGTGCGTCCGGACGGTCGCCTCCCTGGCCGTGGCCGTCGCCTTCTTCACGAGGGCGAGCCCGTGCAGTGCCGGCGGCACGCTCGGGTCAGGGTGGGCCGTGTCGGACACCACCGCGCGGATGTTCGCGCCGGCCCAGGCGGAGGCGGGCAGCCGCTTCGGGTTGTGGGAGTCGATCTGAGCGGTGCTGCCGCCGAAGGCACCGCCGATCGAGAAGCGGCCCCGCGTCGTGCGGTCGTGGGTGTCGCGGAGGTCGTAGACGCCGTTGACCAGGTAGACGCCGTTGATGCCGGGGAAGACCCGCGCGCCGTAGTCCTCGCAGGCGAGCGCACCGCCGGCCGACATCGCCCAGAGGTAGCTCGCGGCGATCGGGAACTGGCCGGAGAGGTAGGCGTAGCCGTTCCGCTGGTGCTTCTGCGCGGTGTCGTTGGTCCAGATCGTTCCGCCGAGCGTCTGGCAGATCGCGATGGCGCCCCGCTCGACGGCGAGCTCGGCCGGGTACGCGAAGACGCTGGACAGCGAGGTGTGGTCGGCCTGCGCGGAGTGGATGAACCAGATCACCGGTACCGCCGCGGCCTGCCGCGGCTTCACCGTCTGCGGCACGAAGATCCGCGCGAGGTCGCCCGCGATCGAGACCGTGAGGACGTCGTAGAGCACGCCGCGGTTCTTCGTCCTCACGTTGATCGTGCGGGTCCTCTCCCCGGGCAGGCCGGGCACGGGGGAGGCGGAGGCGGAGGCGGCCGGGAGCGTCGCCGCGCCCAGAGCGAGAGCACCCGTGAGGGCGCCGCCGATGACGGCGCGCCGCCGGAGGCCGGGAGTTCGAGAGGGGGGTACTGCTGAATCGTCGGGGGACACGGGGGCTCCTCGTGCAGGGACCGCGAACCGACGAGGTCGGCGGAGCGGTCCGGGTCGGCGGGGGGGGGGTGTGCCTGCAACGCTAGCCGGAGGACCGGCCGGACGACCCGTCGATGCGCGCCAGTCGCGAGACGGCGGAGGGACGACGCCGCAGGGGCGGAACGATCCACGGCTCGGCGACCGCCTCGGCGGCGGATCGAGGCGCTCCGGAAGCGAAGGAGAGGCCCGTTCCTGATCGCCCGCCCCACCGGTTCCGACCCTTTCGCTCCGTTCGGGAGCACTTCCCCGCACCGGTCTGGCCCCCCGGTGTGAAGGCTCCCAGGTTCCTCGCGCTCGTCGGCGGACCGGTGCCAGCGTGAAGGGACCGAGAAGCAGAAGGAGAAACGACCATGACTCTTCGACGAACTCTTGCCACCCTCGCCCTCACGGGCGCCATCGCCTCCGTCGGCGTCGTCGCTGTCGCGACGCCCGCCTCCGCGGCCGAGGTCGCGAACGGACAGTACGTGAGCGCCGGGAACTACGCGTGCGGAGCCCAGGAGGTGGCCACCGGCGCCACCCTCGGACCCGAGGGCGTCCTGCGCCAGCGCGCTCTCGTCTTCCGCAACTGCGGGTCGAGCACGGTCGAGCGCAAGGCCGACATCATCGCCGACTTCGACGGCAGCTGCTACTCCGTGGCGCCGGGCAAGGCCCGAGTCCTCGACGCGCTGTTCGTGGCGGCGGGACGCAACACCTACCGCGCGTCCAAGGCCTGCTGAGGTCGCGTGCTCCGCCGGAGGGGCGGGTCGGGGACATCCCCGGCCCGCCCCTCCGGCTGTCCGGAACGACCACGCCGTCCGAGCCGTCCTCCCGCCGACCCGCCCGCGGATCACTCCAGCACCGGCCCCAGCTCCGCCAGGACCTCCGCGACCCGGGCCCGCGCCCGTGCACCGAGCCCGCGGATCGGACGCGGGAGGCAGCGCGCCTCGGCGAGACCGAGCTGCTCGGCCATCGCCGCGACCACGCGGTAGCTGCCGCCGTGCTCCGCGAAGAGGTCCCAGACGGGCTGCAGGCGTGCCGATCCCGCGATCGCCGCCGCCTCATCGCCCGACTGCGCCGCCCGGGCGATCGACAGCGCCGTCCGCGGGAAGATGCCGCCGATCACCGAGTACCAGGCGTCGCAGCCGCCGAGCAGCCCGCGCGCACCCGCGGCGTCCCCCGAGACCCCGACAGTGACCCCCTCCGGCACCCGCGCCCGGATCTCGCTGACGCGCGCCGCCGCGGCGCCCGGTCCCTCCGGCACGCCGGGGATCTTGAGGGAGGCGACCTGCGGCAGCCGGGCGACGGCCCCGTAGAGGTCGTCGGAGAAGGAGAAGCGCGTCGTCCCGGGGTTGTCGTACACGACGAGCGGCACCGAGAGCTGAGCCGTCACGTCCTCGTAGAGCCCCAGCACGTCCTCGTCCGTCAGCGGCTGGTAGCCGAGCGGCGCCAGGAGCACCGCGCTCGCCCCGGCGCTCTGCGCGTCCTCGGCGAGCGCCAGCACCTGCGAGGTGCGCAGCGCCCCGATCCCGACCACGACCGGCACCGGGCCGGCGCTGCGGACGGCGATCTCGGCGGCGCGCCGGCGCTCGCCGCGGTCCAGGTACGGAGCCGAGCCGGTCGAGCCCAGTGCGCCGATCGAGTCGACTCCCGCCCGCGCGAGCCGCTCGACGAGAGCGGCGAACGACCGCTCGTCGATGCTGTCGTCGCGGAGCGGAGTGAGGGGGAAGGCGCTGAGTCCGGTGAGCACGTCGGTCCGTTCGCTGGGGGCGGGAGGGGCCCGGCCAGTCTCCCCGGCGGCAGGGGCCCGGTCGAGGCCAGAACCGCCGGGGGCCGGGGGACCGGCCGTCACTCCGCGTCGAGCACCACTCGGGAGTGGAGTCCGAGCCGGTCGAGGAACGCCTCGTCGTGGCTGACGACGACCAGGCCGCCCCGCCAGACGGCGAGAACGTCGACGAGGTGGTCGGTCGTGGCGAGATCGAGATCGTTCGTCGGCTCGTCGAGCACGAGCAGCTGCGGAGCGGGCTGCGCCAGCACGAGCCCGGCGAGCGCGACGCGGAACCGCTCGCCGCCCGAGAGCGACGCGATCCTCCGATCGACCACGTCGCCGCGCACCAGGAGCCGCGCGAGGGCGTTCCGCAGCTCGACCGCCGGACGATCCGGCGCGGCCCGGGAGACGTGCTCCCGCACGGTGGCCTCCTCGTCGAGGAGTCCCTCGCGGCGCTGGGGGAGCCAGCCGACCCGCTCCGTCAGCGCTCGGGCCGTGGTGCCGGCGAGCGGATGCTCCCGCGCACCCGGCGCCCCGACGAGGTGCTCGAGCAGGGTGGTCTTCCCCGTCCCGTTCGCGCCGACCACGGCGATCCGCTCCGGCCCCTGGAGCACCGTCGTCCGGCCGCGCACCGTCACCTCCGCCAGACGGCGCCCGGCCGCGACCCCGGGGTCCGGCAGGTCGAGGCGGACCCGGTCGTCGTCCCGGACTGCTCGCGACGCTGCGTCGACCTGCTCGCGCGCCCGCGCCTCCGCGGCCCCGTGCCCGGAGCGCAGCCGTCCCGCGGTCGCCTCGGCTCGTCCTCCCCGCGCGTTCGCGAGGATCGCGGGCATCGACTCCGCCGATCGCGCCCCCGCCCGCGCCCGGCGGGCGATGGTCGTCTCGGCCTCGATGCGCTGCCGCCGCTCGGCGCGGAGAAGCCGGTCGGCGTCGCGCAGATCGCGCTCCGCGGCCGCCTGCTCGAGGGCGAGCCGCTCCTCGAACGCCGAGAACGTCCCGCCCGAGGTGCGGACCGCCCCGTCGCGCAGCTCCGCGATCTCGTCGACGTGCTCGAGCAGCTCCCGGTCGTGGCTGACGAGCACGAGCGTCCCGCGCCACCGGTCGACCAGGTCGAGCAGAAGCCCTCGGGAGCGCCGGTCGAGGTCGTTCGTCGGCTCGTCGAGCACGGCGATCGGCCGACCGCGCAGCCGGACGCCGGTCACGGCCGTGAGGACGGCCTGCCCTCCGGAGAGGGTCGCGACCGGCCGCAGCAGGTCCGCCTCCTCCAGGTCGAGACCGGCGTCGCCGAGTGCGGCGAGCGCTCGGGCCTCGAGGTCCCAGTCGTCCGCGAGCATCTCGAAGTGCCGCGGATCCGCGTCGCCGCGGAGGATCGCGTGCAGAGCGTCCAGGCGATGCCGGATCCCGAGGAGATCGGCGACGGTGTCGTCGGGCCCTCGCCGGAGGCGCTGGGGCAGCAGGTCGACGGGTCCCGTCGTCGAGACGCTCCCGGCGGTGAGGGAGAGGCCGCCGGTGACGAGGCGGACGAGGGTCGACTTGCCGGCGCCGTTCGCGCCGACGAGACCGGTGCGCCCGCGTCCGAACGCAGCGGTGACGCGGTCGAGGACGACGGAGCCGTCGGGCCAGGCGAACGTGCAGTCGTGGAGGACGACGGCGGGCGGGGTGGTGCGGGAAGTGGAGGGCACGGTGCTCCAGTGGTCGGTGTCGGCGCACGACGACCACCGGACTCCGAGGGAGCAACGGCTCGCCCCTGAGGGGCGGGCACGGGGGACGTCAGTGCGAGAGCAGCTGCTGCGTCGTGGACGCAGTACCGGTGCTGGAGCGCAAGAGTCCGTCTTCCGTGCGGGGAGCCCCCGTGACCGCGAGCCGCTGGATCGGCCGGTGTGGCGGCCGCACCGACGTCGCGGCTCGCGACGAGGTACCCGACGACCGTACGTGCCCGTCGATACACGCGCAACCGTGACCGACTGCTCGTCCGCCGCCTGCGTCCGTCGGCGCCGTCGCGCGGCTCGCGGCGGACGGCTCTCCCCCCACGGCGGAACGGCCGGACCGCCCTGGTATGCACGCTGCTGCCCACCGGTCGAGGGGGTCGCCGGCGGGCCCTCCCGTCGCCGGGCCCTCACTACGCTGAGCCCATGGTGACCATTCGCGACGTCGCGGCCGATGCGGGGGTGGCCCGCAGCACGGTGTCCTACGTGCTCTCCGGCAACAAGAAGCTCCCGGAGGCGACCCGCCTGCGCGTGCTCGCGAGCGTGGAGCGGCTCGGCTACCGGCCCGACCCGATGGCGCGGGCCCTGGCGCTGCGGCGCACGAACATCCTCGGCTTCTTCGCCTCCGTCGATCCGGAGTCGCGGCAGACCGATGTCGACGTCTTCATGCGCTTCGTGCGGGCGGCGATGTACGCGGCCCGCGCCCGCGGCTTCGACCTGCTGATGATGGGCACGGGCGAGGGGGAGCTCGCGCGCGACGTCCTCGCCGATGCGCTCGTCGTGATGGACATCCGCCGGGACGACCCCCGGCTGCCGGTCCTCGCGAGCATCGGCCTGCCGACCGCGCTGGTCGGCTACCCGGGCGAGGGCAGCCCGTTCAGCGCGATCGACCTCGACTTCGACGGCGCGGCGCGGGTCGCCGTCGACCACCTCGCCGACCTCGGGCACGTCGAGATCGCGGTCCTCGGGATTGGCCCCGACGCCTACGAGAGCGGCTACGCCTTCGCCCTGCGGTTCCGCGAGGGCTTCCTCGACCAGTGCCGCCTGCGCGGCGTGCGGGGCGCCGTCATCCCCAGCACCGACGACGTCGACGACTGGTTCGAGCAGGCGCAGGAGCAGCTCCCCGGCCTGAGCGCCGTGGTCACGCACGGGCCGGGCGTGCTCGAGCCGTTCCTGCAGCGCCTCAGCGGCCTGGGCCTGCGCGTCCCGGAGGACTGCTCGATCATGACCATCGCCCCGGAGGCGGTGATGCGGCACGCCGACCAGCCGGTCACCGTGGTGGACCTGCCCGGCGACGAGATGGTCTCGCGGGCGGTCGACCTGGTGCTCGACGAGCTCGCCGGCACCGCGACTCCGGGAGTGACGGAGCTGCTGCCCGCGGTGGTCGTGGAACTCGGCACCACCGCGCCCTTCTCGCCGGGCACCAGCCGGGGCGTCGTCCCCTCGTGGCGGCGGGCGCGCGGCTGACGTCGCCGGGTCGTCCGGAGCGTTCCCCGGGCGATCGGTGAACCGGTTCTCCGAAATCTATTGAACCGGTTCTCCGACTCGGTTAGGCTCGCCACGACTTCCGGACGGACCGCCCCAGCGGGCGCCCCCGGAGGGTCTTCCCGGCGCGAGCGCTCCGCTCGTTCCGACCGTATTCAGAGAGGAATACCGTGAAGAACAGCATCCGACGAGCCGCAGGCGCCGCCTCCCTCGTCCTCATCGCCGGAGTCGCCCTCAGCGCGTGCAGCGCACAGGGAGCGGGCGACGACTCGTCGAAGTCGCTCACCCTCTGGGACAGCTTCACCCAGTACGACGCGTCCTCCCCCTACGGCCAGCTCCTGGCCGGCTGCGAGGCCTCGACCGGGATCACCCTCGAGCGCACCTCCGACCCCGACCTCACCACCAAGCTCCTGCAGTCGGCCGCGTCGAAGACCACGCCGAACCTGGTCGTCCTCGACAACCCCAACGTCGCGAAGTTCGCCGACACCGGCCTGCTCGTCGACAACGCCGCCTCCGGGCTCGACACCAGCGACGTCCTCCCGAACGTGCTCGCCGCCGGCCAGCTGGACGGGAAGACCTACGGCTCGTCGATCGGCTCGAACACCCTCGCGCTCTTCTACAACAAGGCGCTCTTCGAGGCAGCCGGCGTCACTCCGCCGACGACCTGGGACGAGCTGACCACCGCCGCGAAGGCCCTCACCGCGGGCGACGTCACCGGGCTCGGCTTCTCCGCGGTCGGCACCGAGGAGGGCACCTTCCAGTTCCTGCCCTTCTTCTGGGGCTCCGGTGCGACCCTCGAGGACATCTCCTCCGACGACGCCGTCTCGGCGCTCGCGCTCTGGACCGACCTGGTGAAGAGCGGCTCGGCCTCGCAGGCGAACGTCAACGCCAACCAGCAGGACGTCCGCGACCAGTTCCTCGCGGGCAAGCTCGGGATGATGGTCAACGGCACCTGGCAGCTCTCCGCCCTCGACGAGGCGGGCATCGACTACGGCGTCGTGCCGATCCCGGCGAAGGACGGGGGAGCGGCACCGAGCCCGCTCGGCGGCGAGTTCGTCGAGGTGGTCGCCTCCGACGCCGCGAAGCAGACCCTCGCCACGGAGTTCGCGCAGTGCGTCATCCAGCCCGACAGCCTGAAGGCCTGGGCGGCCGGCCAGTCGTACATCATGCCGTACGCCGACGCGGCCGCCGAACAGGCGACCGAGGACCCCGCGCTCCAGCCGTGGGTGGAGGCCATCTCGGTCGCGCAGGGACGCACCAGCGACCTCGGCGTCGCCTACCCCGACACCTCGAAGGCGCTCTGGACCGCGATCCAGGAGTCGCTGACCGGCTCGAAGACGCCGCAGGCGGCCCTCGACGACGCCGCGGCGAGCCTGAAGTAGCGGCCGCATGACCGACCCCGCCGTGCTCACGGCGCCGGTCGCGGGCGGGGCGGCCACCAGGCCGCCCGCCCGCCGCCGACCCCGCTCCCACCTCCGCCTCGCCGCCGCCGCCTTCATGGCGCCCGTGGTGATCTTCCTCGCCGTCTTCTTCGTCTACCCGATCATCCGCGGCGTCGTCCTCAGCCTCCAGGACTTCGGACCGTCGTCCTTCGTGACCGGGATCGCCCCCTTCGTCGGCTTCGACAACTACGTCACGGTCGTCACCGATCCGATCTTCGCGAGCATCGCCTGGCACACCGTGGTCTTCACCGTGGTCTCGCTGGTGGGCCAGTTCACGATCGGCATGGCCCTGGCGCTGTTCTTCAGCCGCCGGTTCCCGCTCTCGGCGACGTTCCGCTCCCTCATCCTGCTGCCGTGGCTCCTGCCGCTGATCGTCTCGGCGACGGCCTGGCGCTGGATCTTCGACCAGCAGTTCGGCATCCTGAACGCCGCGATCGGCACGCCGGTCGGCTGGCTGACCGATCCGTCCGTCTCGCTGTGGGCGGTCATCATCGCCAACATCTGGCTGGGCATCCCGTTCAACATGGTGCTGCTGCACGGAGGCCTGCAGGGCATCCCCGAGAGCCTCTACGAGGCCGCGGCACTGGACGGCGCCTCGCGCTGGCGGTCCTTCTGGAGCATCACCTGGCCGCTGCTGCGACCGGTGACCTCCGTCACGCTCCTCCTCGGCCTCGTCTACACGATCAAGGTGTTCGACGTCATCTGGATCCTCACCAAGGGAGGCCCGGCCAACAGCTCGCACACCCTCGCGACCTGGGCCTACGAGCAGTCCTTCACCGACCTGCAGTTCGGAGTCGGTGCGGCGGCCGGCCAGATCCTCGTGATCGTCGCCCTCGTCTTCGGCGTGATCTACATCCGCGCCCAGCGCAAGGAGGACCTCGGATGAACCGGCACACCACAGGGCTGCGCCGCGGGATCGACGTGGTCATCGCGATCGTGCTCTGCGGCTTCCTCCTCTTCCCGCTCTACTGGATGGTCAACGTCTCGCTGACCAAGCCGCAGAACCTGATCCAGACCCCGCCGAGCCTGTTCCCCGGCGACCCGACCCTCGACGGGTACGTGCAGGCGTTCTCGACGCAGCTGCCGAACCTCATCACGAGCCTCGTGATCTCGATCGGCTGCGTGATCCTGACGCTGGCGATCGCCCTGCCCGCCGCTTTCGCGATGGCGAAGTTCCGGGTGCGGGGGACCGGCGTCGTGATGTTCGTGTTCCTCCTCGCCCAGATGATCCCCGGGATCGTCCTGGTCACCGCGCTGTTCGCGATCTACAACGCGCTGGGGCTGCTCAACACGTATCCGGGCCTGATCCTCGCCGACGCGACCGCCTCCGTGCCGTTCGCGGTGATCATCCTCCGGGCCTTCATGCTCGGCATCCCCGACGAGCTGATCGAGGCCGCGCGGATCGACGGTGCGAGCAACTGGCGCTCCTTCGTCTCGATCGTCATCCCGCTGAGCCGGAACTCGATCGTGACCGCGGGCCTGTTCTCGTTCCTGTTCGCCTGGGCCGACTTCCTCAACGCGAACTCGCTCACCTCGGGCAACAGCATCGTGCCGTTCACCCTCGGCCTCTACCGCTACATCGGATCGACCACCACCAACTGGAACGGGATCATGGCGACCGCCGTGATCGCCTCCATCCCGGCCGCCGTGCTGCTGATCGTGGCCCAGCGCTACGTCGCCGCCGGGGTCACCGCCGGCGCGGTCAAGGACTGAGCGCCGTGCCCGACTCGAGGAAGCAGGAGCACATGGACACCGACGCGTTCGCGCTCGAGGGGGACCGCCTCGTCTGGCGCGGCGACGGCGAGACCGTCGTCGTCGAGCCGTGGGGGAGGGACAGTGTCCGGGTCCGCGCCCGCCGGTCCGGGGAGGTCCTCGACACCGACTGGGCGCTGATCGCCCCCGAGCGCCGCGCGCCGGAGGTCTCGATCGAGGGACCGCGGGCGACGCTGCGCGCCGGCGGCATCACCGTCGTCCTCGAGCAGCAGGAGGGCTACGGGTACCAGACCGGCTACCACGAGCTCTCCTGCTCCCTCTCCTTCTACGACCGTCGGGGGGAGCTGCTCTTCCGAGAGCTCGGGAGCGGGGGAGCGCTCAAGCTGCGCGCCCGCGAGCAGCGTCCGCACCTGGGCGGCGACTTCCGGCTGACCGCGCTGTTCGAGACGTCCCCCGACGAGAAGCTGTACGGGATGGGGCAGTACCAGCAGGACATCCTCGATCTGAAGGGCTGCACGCTCGAGCTCGCGCACCGCAACTCCCAGTCGAGCGTCCCGTTCGTGCTGTCGAGCCGCGGCTACGGGTTCCTCTGGCACAACCCCGCGATCGGCCGCGCGACTTTCGCAGCCAACCGCACGGAGTGGTCCGCCGAGTCCTCCCAGCAGCTCGACTACTGGGTGACCGCGGGGGAGACCCCGGCCGACATCACCCGGGCCTACGCCGACGCGACCGGGCACGTCCCGATGATGCCCGAGCACGGCCTCGGCTTCTGGCAGTGCAAGCTGCGCTACTGGAACCAGGAGCAGCTGCTCGAGGTCGCCCGCGAGCACCGGCGCCGCGGCCTGCCGATGGACGTGATCGTGGCCGACTTCTTCCACTGGCCGCACATGGGCGACTTCCGCTTCGAGGAGGAGTTCTGGCCGGATCCGTCCGCCATGGTCGCCGAGCTGCGCGAGCTCGGGATCGAGCTGATGGTCTCGGTCTGGCCGCAGGTGTCGGTCGAGTCCGAGAACTACATCGCGATGAAGAAGGGGAACCTCCTCGTCAAGGCCGAGCGGGGCCTGGACCTGCACATGCAGTTCGAGGGTCCGAGCGCGTTCTACGATGCGACGAGCCCCGCCGCCCGGAGGTTCGTCTGGGAGGCGTGCCGGCGCAACTACGGCGAGCACGGGATCCGGCTCTTCTGGCTCGACGAGGCCGAGCCCGAGTACGGCGTCTACGACTTCGACAACTACCGCTACGCCGCCGGCCCCGCCGTCCAGGTCGGCAACCTCTACCCGCAGGCGTTCTCCCGCGGCTTCTTCGAGGGGCAGAGCGAGGGCGGGGAGACCGCGATCGTCAACCTCGTCCGCACCGCGTGGGCGGGCAGTCAGCGCTACGGCGCGCTCGTGTGGTCGGGCGACATCCACTCGACCTTCGCGGACCTGCGCCACCAGATCACGGCCGGCATCCACATGGGCGTCGCGGGGATCCCGTGGTTCACGACCGACATCGGAGGATTCGCCGGGGGAGACCCGTCGGATCCGGAGTTCCGTGAGCTCCTCGTGCGCTGGTTCCAGTTCGGCGCGTTCAGCCCCGTGATGCGCTTGCACGGCGACCGCGCGCCGTCGGCCCCGGTCACGGCCGCCGACGGGAGCCGCCGCGCCGCGACCGGAGCCGGGAACGAGGTGTGGAGCTTCGGCGAGGAGGCCACGCCGATCCTCACCCGCCTGCTGCATCTTCGCGAGACCCTGCGCCCGTACACGCGCGAGGCGATGCGGGAGGCGCACGAGCTGGGCCAGCCGGTGCTGCGAGCGGTGTTCCACGAGTTCCCGGGGGACCCGGAGGCCTGGGATCTGGCCGACCAGTACCTCTTCGGCTCGGACCTGCTCGTGGCTCCGGTCACGCACGCCGGAGCCGTCTCCCGACGGGTCTACCTGCCCGCCGGGGCGCGGTGGACGGAGCTCTCGACGGGCGCCGAGCACGAGGGCGGGCAGTGGATCGTCGCCGACGCGCCCCTGGCCGTCATCCCGGTCTTCGCGCGCAACGGTCGGCAGGCGCACCTCGTCGGGCAGCTCTGAGCGAAGGCTCCCCGCTGTCCGGAGGTTCCGCCGCGAGGAGCGCCCCCGCGTCAGCCCGTCCCCTCGAGCCAGAAGTCGACCGCGTCGGGGGCCGGGCGTTCGGCGACCCGGACGACGTCGCCGAACTCGAGCACGCTGTCCGGATCCTCCTGGACGGCCGGCCACCGCTCGCGGCCGGCGGCGTCCGGATCGCCGTGGGAGACGAACGCGAGCCAGCGCGCGGTCATCTCCTGCTCGAGCCGGCGGTCGACGTCCGTGTAGTCGGCGTCGCCGTTCGCCCCGAGGTTCCCGTACGCGTACATCACCTCGGCGCCGTGGTACGCGCCGAACCGCTCGAGTCCGCTCTCCGGGGGAGTGCGCGTGAAGATGTAGGCGTGGACGCCCGCCCGCCCGGTCCGGGCGGCCGTCAGCGCCCAGAGCCGCATCGGGGCGGTCATCGTCCGGTCGCTGCCGGCGCGCAGCCGGGAGTCGACGACCTGGTCCTCGACGGCACCCGGGTACAGCGCGAGGAATCGGTCCGCGTCGTCTCCGTGCTCCCGGCGCACCTCCTGCTCGTAGGCGTTCGGATCCGGGTCGACGCCTCCCAGCAGATCGAGCGAGGTCTCGTCGGAGTTGCTGCCGAGCAGGAGGGGGACGTCGTTCTGCCGACCGGCCTCGTAGACGGCGAGCGGCGTGTCGGGGAGGACGACGCCGTCGATCGAGGGCCACCAGTGCTGCGAGAGGCCCGCGGCGGCCGCGACGACGCGCTCGGCCGGCAGGGCTCTCATCTCGGCGAGGCTCGCCCCGCCGAGCGCCTCGCTCAGGCGCGCAGCCGCCTCCCGTGCGGTGGCGGCGTCGTCGTAGAGGTCGCCGGCCTCGCGATCTCCCGCCGACCCCAGGCATCCTCCGCTCTCCCCGATGATCCCGTGGAGGAGGCCGGCCGCGAGGGGCGAGGCCCCGAGGATGCAGGCGCTGCCGGAGCCGGCGGACTGGCCGGCGACCGTCACCCGCCCCGGGTCCCCGCCGAAAGCGGCGATATTGTCCTGCACCCACTGCAGAGCGGCGACCTGGTCGAGCAGTCCCTGATTCCCCGAGGTGCCGCCGCCGAGCACATCACCGGCGAGGAAACCGAGGACGCCCAGACGGTAGGCGACGGTGACGACCACCGCGCCCCGGGAGGCGAGCGCCGCGCCGTCGTAGGCGGGGAGGGCGCCGGACCCCGAGACGAACGCGCCGCCGTGGAGGTAGACGAGGACCGGGCTGGAGTCGCCCGCCCCGCCGGCCGGCGTCCAGATGTTCAGGCGGAGACTGTCCTCGTCCGTCGCATACCCGCCGAGGAGCGTCTCCTCCAGCGGCAGGTCGAGCACGCGGGTCGCAGCTCGGGAGAGGAACGTCGGCTCCGGCTGAACGGCGGAGGGGCCGAAGTCGTCGGCCACGAGGGTCGCCGACCGCTGCGGGGCCGGGCGGGGCGCCTCCCAGCGCAGCGGGCCGACCGGGGGAGCGGCGTAGGGGATCCCCGCGAAGGCGTCGACCCCGGCCGCGGCGTCGTGCACACCGACGACGTCGCCCTGCCGGGTCGTGACCGGGGCGGTGTGCGGACCGGCGAGCGTCCGCGTCGCCGGGAGAGGACCCGCGGCGAGGGCGACGGCTCCGACGAGCCCTGCGGACGCGACCCAGGCCGCCGTACGCAGCATCCAGTGCCGGTGCCGCCAGCTCCTCGAGACGGCCGCGATCAGGACCGCGGCCGCCGCGACGACGAGCCACCCCCACCACTCCACCCGGTTCAGCCAGGCGAGGACCGCCCCGATGAGCACGACGGTCGCGGTCGGCAGCCACCGGGACCGTCGCCGTCGAGGTTCGGGCGCTCCAGTTCTCGATACGGTATGCATTGGGAACGAAACGTACTGAAAAGGCCCATTCAGCGCAAGGGTCCGAATAGGCTGGGGGCGTGGTCACAGGCGAGCAGGCTCCGGTCCGGCGGAGGAGCGAGACGCGACGACGTCTCCTCGCCGCGGCCGCCGAGCTCTTCGAGAGCACGGGCACCATCGGCCAGCGCGTCGAGGACATCTGCGCGCAGGCGGGCTTCACCCGCGGCGCGTTCTACTCGAACTTCGCCGGCGTCGACCAGCTCTTCCTCGCACTCCACGAGGAGCAGGCCGCGAGAGTGTGGGGGAGCCTGCAGGAGGCCCTCGACGTCCAGCTGCAGGAGGAGCACCGCGAGGCGACCCTCGACGGCGCCGTCCGCTCCCTCCTCGACGCGCTCCCGTCCAGCCGCGAGTGGTTCTCCCTGCGGTCGGTGCTCCTGGCACGCGCTGCCGCGGACCCGGAGTTCGCCGAGCGGATGATGATCGACGACGACCGCGTCTCGCGCGAGCTGGGCGAGCGCTTCGCCGCCCTCGCCGCCGTGCACGGCCGCGTCCCCGCCGTCGAGTCCGCCGTCCTGGCGAAGGCGGTCGTCGCGGCGCACGTCGGGTCGGTGAGCCAGTGGCCCGTGGACACCAGCGCCGAACTCACGCAGCGCATGGTCGTCGCCGCGGTGATCCGAGGCCTCACCGTCGAAGCGCCCGGTCTGCCATCGGAGCGCGGCGGCGATCGATGACGTCCTGTCGCAGGAGCGTTGAGGGGAGCCGATCGCCATCCCTGCAGAACGGGACTTCGGTCGAACTGACATAATGTGCATTATCGGATAACGGCGGAAGGGCCGGACGGACCGGGATTGAGGCCGCCCGACGGTCCCAAACGTCATCAGCGGATCGGCGAATGCTCCACCCACGGCTCGACGTCCTCGTACCAGCACGTCTCGGTCGGAGTGTCGAAGCGCGTGACCAGCCGCAGCCGCAGCCGCGGATCGACGGTCACCTTTCCGCGGACGCCGTCGTCGGCCCGATCCTTTCGGGCGCCCGCCGGAACGCACGTCAGCGGTCCTGCAAGCGCTCCCGCAGGTTCACCATCACCGCGGCAGCATCGAGAAGGATGCTCACGCCGCCCGGCGTCCGCCGACGGACGGACTGCGCCCACGACGGCGTCGGACTCCCCCGATGCCGGTCCATTGCCGTCCACCGGGGCCATCCGTCGAGGAGCGCAGACCCGCGCCCCGGGGTCATTCCGCGAAGGCGATCAGGCGAAGTCGGAGATGTCGCCGACGAGGCGGGTGTTGTCCGCGGGGATCGGCTCGACGGCCGCCAGAGCGACCTCGGCCGCGAACTCCTGCACGTTGTAGAGCTTGCCGGCCGACTCGCGACGCGAGCTGATCGCGCCCGGGTTCGCGCGCTCCAGCAGGGTCGCGGTGATGGTGCCCTCGATCATGTCGCCCGAGACGACGACGAACTCGATCCCGCGCTCGGCGAGCTCACCGATCCGCTCGCGCAGGGCGTCCTCGCCGGCGCGCTTGGAGAGCGCGACGGGCTCGTACTCGGGCATCGTGGGCGTGGTCCGGATGAAGTGCGCCTGGTGGCTCGTGACGAACACGACACGGGAGCCCTCGGAGAGCAGCGGCAGCGCCGCGTCGAGCACGGCGACCTGCGAGTCGCGGTTGAGGACCATCGCGTAGTCCTCCCCCATGTTGCTCTCCATGCCGCCGGAGGCGTTCAGGACGAGCACGTCCAGTCCTCCGTACTCCTTCTCGATGCGGGAGAAGAGCTCGGCGCGCGAGTCGGCGTCGGTGAGATCGGCGCCGACGGCGATGGCGGTGCCGCCGGCCTCGACGATCTGCGCGACGAGCTTGTCGGCGCGCGGCGCCTTCGAGCGGTAGTTGACGACGACGCGGGCTCCGGCCTCGGCCAGGTAGCGGACCGTGTCGGCGCCGATGCCGCGGGACGACCCGGTGACGAGAGCGCGCTTGCCGTCGAAGGAGCCGGGGGCGAGGGGATTGGACACGGGTATTCCTCCAGAACGCCGGCTCGGAGACCGGATCGGGCACGATGACGGGCCACGGCCCGACGGAGGAGTCTACCAAGGGCCTCGAGATCGTCGGCGCACCCCCTCTCCCAGCCCTCGTCCGGGGGGCGTTGATAGCCTGGGAATGCTCGTCGAGGGGAAGGAGCACACAGCATGGACGCTGTCACTCAGTACGCGTGGATCCTCTGGCTCGCGCTGATCCTCATCTTCGTGATCGTCGAGATGATCACTCTCGAGTTCACGTTCCTGATGCTCGCCGTCGGCAGCATCGGCGGACTGCTGACCGGGCTGGTCGGGGCTCCCTTCTGGGTCCAGGTCCCCGTCGCGGCCGTCCTCGCCGCCCTCCTGCTGTTCACCGTCCGTCCGCCGCTGCTGCGGCTGCTGAAGCGGGGCGGCGATTCCACCCCCAGCGGAGCGGACGCTCTCCTCGGGCTCTCCGGCAGCGTCGTCCTCGCCGGCCCCGGAGCCGGCCAGGTCAAGCTCGCCAACGGCGAGACCTGGACCGTCCGCCTGTCCCCGCTCGTCGAGGACCGCACACTCGGAGTCGGCGAGAGAGTCGTCGTCACCGCCATCGAGGGCGCGACCGCGGTCGTCGTCCCCGCCGAAAGGAGCACACCGTGACACCGTCCTCCGTCGTGACGATCGTCGTCGTCGCCGCCGTCGTCCTCTTCGCCCTGGTCGTCCTCTTCCGAGCGGTCCGCATCATCCCCCAGGCCACCGCCGGGGTCGTGGAGCGCCTCGGCAAGTACCACAAGACCCTGCTGCCGGGCCTCAATCTCGTCGTGCCGTTCATCGACCGGGTCCGCCCGCTGATCGACCTGCGCGAGCAGGTCGTCTCGTTCCCGCCCCAGCCCGTGATCACGGAGGACAACCTCGTCGTCTCCATCGATACGGTCGTCTACTTCCAGGTGACGGACGCCCGGGCGGCGACCTACGAGATCGCCAACTACCTCGGCGCGGTCGAGCAGCTGACCACCACCACGCTCCGCAACGTCGTCGGCGGCCTGAACCTCGAGGAGGCGCTGACCTCCCGCGACAACATCAACGGGCAGCTGCGCATCGTCCTCGACGAGGCCACCGGCAAGTGGGGCATCCGCGTCGGACGCGTGGAGCTCAAGGCCATCGACCCGCCCCTCTCCATCCAGGACTCGATGGAGAAGCAGATGCGCGCCGAGCGCGACCGTCGAGCCGTGATCCTCACCGCCGAGGGCACCAAGCAGTCCCAGATCCTGAACGCCGAGGGTCAGCGCCAGGCCGCGATCCTCGCTGCGGAGGGCCAGGCGAAGGCGGCGGTCCTGCGGGCCGAGGGTGAGGCCAAGGCGATCACCACCGTCTTCCACGCCATCCACGAGGGCCGCCCCGACAGCGAGCTCCTCGCGTACCAGTACCTCCAGACACTCCCCAAGATCGCCGAGGGCAGCGCGAACAAGCTCTGGGTCATCCCGAGCGAGCTCACCGAGGCGCTGAAGGGCATCGGAGGCGCGCTCGGCCAGCGCGGCCAGTCCGCCCCGGCGGTCCGCCCGCAGGACGCGGCACCCCCGTCGGCGCCTGCGGCGTCCGCGCCTGCCGCATCCGGGTCCGTCGGCTCCACTCCTGTCGAGCCCGGATCCGACACGTCCGCCCCCGTGGCGCCCGCGACGACCGACGGAGCCCCCGGCTCGGCGCCCACTCCCCCGCCGCCGGCCGTCTAGCCGCGGACCCGGTCCGCGATGCGCACCCCTGAGCGACCCCTCGCCCTGAGCGGGCCGACCCCCCGGGTGATCGCGCATCGCGGGTTCGGCCCGCAGGCCGAGGGCAACACGCTCGCCGCCTTCGAACGCGCCCTCGCCGCGGGTGCGGACCTCCTCGAGACGGACGCGCGCGCCTCCCTCGACGGGGTCGCCGTGCTCGTCCACGACGCCGAGGTGATCGACCGCTCCGGCCGCCGCCACGTCGTCGCCGCCACCCGGTGGGAGGAGCTCGCCGACCTCCGACTGGCGGGCGGCGCCCGGCTCGCCTCTCTCGAGCAGGCCCTCGCCGCACTCCCCCGCGCGCGCTTCAACATCGACGTGAAGTCGCGGGACGCGATCGACCCGGTCGTCGCGGCGGTGTCCGGCGCCGCCGCCGCGGAGCGCGTCCTGATCACCTCGTTCTCCGAGATCCGTCGAGCAGCGGCCCTCCGCCGTCTTCCCGGCGCCGCGACCTCGGCGTCGGCGGTCCGCTTCGTCGTCGCCCTGGTCGCCGCCCACCTCGGCGCCGCCCTCCCCGTGCGTCTCGCTCTCCGCGGCATCGACGCGCTCCAGGTGCCCGAGCGCGCGCTCGGCCTCCGCGTCGCCGAGCCGCGGATCCTCGCCCGGCTGCGGGTGACCGGCTGCGAGATCCACCTCTGGACCATCGACGATCCGGAGCGGATGGAGCAGCTCCTCGCGCTCGGGATCGACGGGCTCGTGACCGACCGCACCGACCTCGCCCGAGCGGCCGTCGACGCCTTCCTCAGCGCCCGTCGGCCACGCCCTCAGGAGCCGCGGAATACGCCTCCGACCTGAGGATTCTCTGGCAATGGCAGGGACGGGAAGACCACCTCCAGGTACGACGTTGACACTGGGGAAGCACAGCGAGAGGAGACCACACAATGGCAGATCGAAGCTTGCGAGGAATGCGGCTCGGATCCCAGAGCCTGCAGAGCGAAGAAGGCGTCGTCTTCTCCCCGCGATCGACGTACGAGTACCACTGCGCGAACTGCGGCCACGACACCGACATGGTGTTCTCGGCCGATGCGGAAGCACCGGAGACCTGGGAGTGCCGCTCGTGCGGTCACGAGGCCACTCTGATGGTGGACTCGAAGCCGGTCGTCGTGGACAAGGGCGAGCAGAAGGCTCCGCGCACCCACTGGGACATGCTGCTCGAGCGCCGGACCCGCGCGGAGCTGGAGGAGCTGCTCGAGGAGCGGCTCGCCTATCTGCGCGCCAGGCGCGGCGAGCACAAGATCGGCGCGTAGCGCCGGTCAGCCGTAACGGCGTCGCGGCTCGCGCGTCCTGAGGACGAACGAGACCATGCCGATGAGACCGGCGGCCAGGAAGTACCAGCCGAGGTCTCGCGCCCACACCAGAGCCGGGGTCGTGGTGGAGCTGAGGGGGACCTCGTCCACCATGGCACCCGGCTCGAACCATGTCAGGGAGTCGATCGTCGTGCCGTCCGGCCCGATGATCGCACTCGTCCCGACGGTCGAGATGTTGACCACGCTGCGCCCGGTCTCGATGGCCCGCAGGCGAGCGATCGCGAGCTGCTGGACGCTCTCGTCGGTCCGGCCGAAGTCGGCGTTGTTGGTCTGCCCGAGGATGACCTGGGCTCCCCCGTCGACCATCGCGTTCGTCAGCGCGTCGTCCGAGATGTCGAAGCAGATCGCGATGCCTGCGAGGACGCCGTTCACGTCGAAGACGTTGGGACGGGTGCCGATCGAGTAGTCGCGGCTCACCAGGTCGACCAGGTCCGGAGCGAACATCCGCCAGAACGCCCGGTCCGGCATGTATTCGGCGAACGGCACGGGATGCACCTTGTCGTAGACCTGCGTCGCCCCCTCCCCCGCCTTCCAGAGCAGCGAGCTGTTGTAGAAGACGTCGTCCGAGGAGTTCGTGATCGTGCCCACGATGAACGGCGCGTCCATCGTCCGGCTGAGGTAGTCGAGGACGGCGGCCGACTGGGCGTTCCGGGTCGGATCGATGTCGACGCCGTTCTCGGGCCACACCACCATGTCGACGTCCTGATCGAGGATCGGCAGCGTCGCCGAGGTGTGGTCCTCGAGGATCTGCCCGCGGTAGCTCTGCGAGAAGAGGCCCGCATCGGAGTCGCCCTGGACGGCGGCGATCCGGGTCGTGCCCTCCGTCGGTGCCGGCCAGGCGGGGAACACCAGCGCCACGATCGCGAAGCCCGCGAGAGCGCTGACCCGGGCGGAGGCCGGGACGGACATCTCGCGGACGGCCTGCGCGAGCACGGCCGCGAGGAACGCCACCACGAAGCCGAGGCCGGCGAAGCCGATCCATGCCGCGAGACCGGCGAGCGGGCCGAGGGACTGCGAGATCGCGAGGCGGCCCCAGGCGAAGCCGCCGTAGGGCCAGACGCTGGTGATCGACTCGCGCCCGATCCAGAGCGCCGCCAGGAGGGCGGGGAGGCCGACCATCCGGCCGAGCGGTCCCGCCCAGACGCGGTGGCCGCGCGTGGAGACGACCGCCATCAGCCCCGCGGAGAGCGCGAAGAAGATCGCCTGCAGGCCGGCGAGGGCCGCCCACGGGACCGGGCCGAGGTAGAGGGTCAGCCACTCGATGTGGACGCCCCAGAAGACCGCTCCGCCGACGAGGCCGACGAGGCTCCCGCTCCAGAAGCCGCGCCCCGCCAGAGCGAACAGGATCGCCGCGGCGCCCACGATCGCCAGCGGCCAGACGTCGGAGTCGGGGAAGCCGCGGTCGAGCACGGCGCCGCCGAGGGCGGCGAGGGGCAGCGCCACCCACAGCGGAACGGTCCGCCCGTCGGGCGGAGGAGCGATCGGAGTCATGCGACCGTCGAGTACGCGACGATGCCGCGGCGGACCAGGTCGAGGGCGGTCCGGGCCGCGCGGCCGACCTTGCCCTCGGCGACGACGGAGAGCTGGTCGAGGAGGTCGATGGTCTGCTTCGCCCAGCGCACGAAGTCGCCGGCGGCCATGTCGGACTCGCGGAGCACCATGTCGAGCGGCATGCCCTTGGCCCACATGTTCATCGACAGCGCCAGGCTCGTCGAAATCGGGTTGCTGCCCGGCAGGCGGTGCTCCCGCTCGACGTCGTCGAGCCGGGCCCACAGAAGCTGGGTCCTCTCCAGCGCCTCGGGGAACGCACCGCGGGGCAGGAACTGCTCGCCGAGCGTCCCCTCCTCGCGTCGCGGCTCGAAGACCAGGCAGCACGCCATCGCCGCGAGGCCGGCCGGATCGAGCTCCGTCCACGCCTGCTTCCGGAGGCACTCGGCGACGAGCAGGTCCCGCTCCCCGTAGATCCGGCGGAGCGTGCGACCGTTGGGCGTCAGCGAGAGCTCGCCGACCTCGTCCCGGCGGAAGTAGCCGAGCTCGAGCAGCACGTCCGTGATGTGGTCGAAGATGCGGGCGACGGCGCCGGTGCGCGAGCGGATCTGGCGCTCGATCTCGTCGGTCTCGCGGCGCAGCTTCCACCAGCGCTCGGCCCAGCGCGCGTGCTGCTCGCGGTCGGAGCAGGCGTGGCACGGGTGCGCCTTCATCCGACGCCGCAGGCTCGTGAGCTGTCCCTGGCGCTTCTCGCGCTCGGCGTGGGAGGCCGACTCGCCGCGCACCGCGCCCCGGCGCTCGAGGTCGCCGATCTCACGGCGGATCGCCGCGTACTGCTCGAAGTCGCCCAGGTGGCACTGCATCGCCGTGACGTAGCCCGCCATCGACTCCTCCTGCTGGCGGACCCGGCGGGCGAGATCGACGACGGACCGGTCGGCCTGGAACTGCGCGAACGACGACTCGAGGATCTCGCGCGTGCGCACCCGCCCGAACTGCTCGATCAGGTTCGCGGCCATGTTGTAGCTGGGGCGGAAGCTGGAGTTGAGCGGGTAGGTCCGCCGGGAGGCGAGGGACGCGACCGCCTGAGGGTCCATCCCGCCGCGCCACTGGATCACCGAGTGGCCCTCGACGTCGATGCCGCGTCGGCCCGCCCGGCCGGTGAGCTGGGTGTACTCCCCCGGTGTGATCGGGACGCGCGCCTCGCCGTTGAACTTCTCGAGCTTCTCGAGGACGACCGTGCGGGCCGGCATGTTGATGCCGAGCGCGAGCGTCTCGGTCGCGAAGACCACGCGCACGAGCCGGCGCAGGAACAGCTCCTCGACGACCTCCTTGAAGGCGGGGAGCATCCCGGCGTGGTGCGCGGCGACGCCCCGCTGGAGTCCGTCGAGCCACTCCCAGTAGCCGAGCACCGCGAGGTCCTCGTCGCGGATCGTCCGGCACCGCTCCTCGACGATCGCGCGGATCTCGTCGCGCTCGTGGCGCTCGGTGAGGCGCACGCCCGACCGCAGCACCTGGCGCACGGCCTGGTCGCAGCCCGCACGGCTGAAGACGAAGAAGATCGCGGGGAGGAGGTTCTTGCCGCGGAGGATCTCGACGACCTCCGAGCGCAGCACGAGCTCCTCGGTGCGCTGCTCCGGGTAGCGGCCGCGACCGCCTCGGCCGTTGCGGCCGCCCCTGCCGCCGCGCTCGACCCGGGAGCCGCCCTGGGCCATGCGGGCGAGCTCGGGGTTCACCCGGTTCGTCGCCGCCCGACCGGAGGAGTCGAAGAGGTCGACCAGCTTGCCGCCCACCAGGACGTGCTGGTCGAGCGGGACGGGGCGCTCCTCGGAGACGATGACCTCGGTCTCGCCCCGGACGGTCTGGAGCCAGTCGCCGAACTCCTCGGCGTTCGACACGGTCGCGCTGAGCGAGACCAGCCGCACGCGCTGCGGGAGGTGGATGATGACCTCCTCCCAGACGGCGCCGCGGAAGCGGTCGGCGAGGTAGTGCACCTCGTCCATCACGACGTAGGCGAGGTCGCGCAGGAGGTCCGAGTCGGCGTACAGCATGTTGCGCAGCACCTCGGTCGTCATCACGACGATGCGGGCGCGCGCGTTGACGTTGGAGTCGCCGGTCAGCAGGCCGACCTCGGAGGCTCCGTAGTCCTCGACGAACTCCTGGAACTTCTGGTTGCTCAGCGCCTTCATCGGCGTCGTGTAGAAGACCTTGGCCGTCGGGTCCTGCATGGCCAGGTGGATCGCGAACTCGGCCACCGCGGTCTTGCCGGCACCGGTGGGCGCGGCGACGAGGACACTGTGGCCGTCGTCGAGCGCGCTGCAGGCCTCGTACTGGAAGGGGTCGAGGTCGAACGCGAGGGTCGAGCGGAACGCCTCGACCCTCGCGTGGCCCTGGCGCGTCCGGAACGCGGCGAACCGCTCGGCGGGAGACGGTCCGGTCACGCGGGCAGGTCGGAGGGGCTGCCGTCGAACACCAGCTGGCGCTTGGCGGCGCGCCGGTCGTGCAGGATCGCGATCCCGCAGGCGAGGAAGAACAGGAAGATGATCGGGATGGCCAGGAGGAACATCGAGATCGGGTCGGCCGCGGGGGTCGCGATCGCCGTGAAGAGCACGATCGCCATGATCGCGATGCGCCACGACTTGAGGATCAGCATGCCGGGGAGGATGCCGAGGAAGTTGAGGAGCACCAGGAAGACGGGCAGCACGAACGCGATGCCGACGACCAGCACGAGCTTGAGAACGAACTCGTAGTAGATCTTGGCGTCGAGGAAGCTCGCCGCGTTGCTGCCGGTGAAGCTCGTCAGGAGCTCCACGATGTGCGGGAACACGAACCAGCCGGCCGCGCAGCCCGCGAAGAACAGCGGGATGGCGGTGAGGATGAAGCCGAGGCCGTACCGCATCTCCTTGCGGGTCAGGCCCGGGACGAGGAACGCCCAGATCTGGTAGAGCCAGACCGGGCTCGCCAGTACGATGCCCACCGTGATGGCGATCTGCAGCCGCAGGTCGAAGGCACCGGCGATCGTCGGGAAGTTGAGGATCGCCTCCTTGCCCTGGGTGGAGGCCACCTCGGAGATCGGAGCCTTGAGGGCCTCGAAGACCCACTCCGAGACGAACCACCCCGCGACGCACGCGATGACGATCGCGATCGCCGACTTGAAGAGCCTGTTGCGAAGCTCGACGAGGTGCGCCCCGAGCGACATGCGCCCGTCGGGGTTCTTCGTCCGCTTCGTCCGTGGCTTCTTCGGTGCCACGGACGTCATTACTTGAGCGGGGACTCGGGCGGCGTGGTGGTGCCGGTGCCGGTGGTCGTGCCGGTGGATCCGGCGACGGTGCCGGTGGTCCCCTCGGTCGACTCACGGCGCTCGGTGCCGTCCTCGTCCTTCATGGTCTTGACCTCGCTCTTGAAGATCCGCATCGACTGCCCGACACTGCGGGCCAGCTGCGGGAGCTTGGGCGCACCGAACAGGAGGAGGATCACGGCGAGGATGATGAGGAGGTGCCACCCCTGGAGGCCAGCGAACATTGCAGACTCACTTCACTTGTCGGTTGCGGTGTACGAGGAGCTTACCCCGTTCGACCCGTTCTGACCGGCGGATATCGATCCTGTCGCGACGTGCGTCACGCCGGCCCTCGTGCGCACGCCTCACGTCGTCGCGATCGGCGAACAGCGACGAGGACGGCCGGGGCGGCAGGTCGTCCGTCACTCCAGGACTCAGTGTCTCGAGTTTCGCGGTGACCTCGGACAGCTGTCCGAGGAGCACCTTCCCCTTGCGCCAGTAGGAGAGGGCGAAGAGGACCAGCATCGTCAGAGCCCCCAGCGCGAGGCCGAGCCAGATCAGGATCCACGACCACCAGGTCACGACGGCTCCCCCTCGTTCGCGGCGAGCGCGGAGGCCGCCCAGTGCGCGACCGCGGAGCGCGCCTCGGGGGGTGCCACCACGGTGACGAGACCCGCCAACGACGCCACCAGGCGCGTCAGTCCCTCCAGATGTGCGACGCGGAGACGGACGAGGACACCGTGGTGCTCCTCCCCCGGCACGGGATCGGGGAACTCGGCGTCGGCCGCGTAGTCGCCCAGCAGCACGACGGCGCTGGGGGCGACGCGCAGGTCCACGACGAGATCGGAGGCGGAGGCCTCGAAGAGCCGTTCCGAGAGGGTCACCTCGTTGCGGCGCCGGACGATCGGCGTCCCCGTGTCGCGGAGGGAGCGCATCCTGTCGACCCGGAACGTCCTGACGCCCTCGCGGAGGTGGTCCCATCCGCGCAGGTACCAGTCCCGGTCGACCGATTCGAGCACGAAGGGGTCGACGAGCCGGGACTCGGTCTCGCCGCGGGCGCTGCGGTAGTCGAAAGCGACCTGCGTCGCCGAGCCCATCGCTGTCCGCAGGAGCGCCACAGCGCTGTCCGCGCCCGTGCCGCGCGAGACCGCCACCGCGCTCGGGGCCGAGGAGGCGCCGCGAGCGAGCTTCCCCATCAGCGAGGCGATCCGGTCGTTGCCCTGGTTCTCGGGCAGGGCTGCGAGGTACTGCATGCCGGCGATGAGGGCGGCGGCCTCGCGCGCCGAGAACCTCGGCGAGTCGTCGATCGCGACCTGGTGGGTGAGGACGACGTGGTCGTTCTCCTCGAAGTCGTCCCAGCCGATGTCGAAGAGGTCGTTCGCCTGGTACTGCGCGGTCTCGCCGGGGATGCCCGAGACGGCGATGAGGCGCACTGCGCGCCGCACCTCCTCCTCCGGGATCTCGAAGTGCGCGGCGACCTCGGCGACGGAGACGCGGCCCCGGTCGAGCAGGTAGGGAACGAGGGAGAGGAGGACGGCCAGGCGGTCGCGCGCCTGCAGGGAGCGGGGTCTAGCCACGGGGATCCCCTCCATGGTCGTCGAGGGTGCGGCGGAGGCGGTCGAGGACGCGTCGGCGGAGCTCCTCCGGCTCGAGCACCCGCACCTCGGGACCGTGACCGGCGAGCTCGTCCGCGAGCACGTCCGGGTCGGTGTAGTGCAGGCGCAGCAAGCCCTGGCCCTCGCCCTCGGCCTCGGCACGCCCGCCGAGACGGAGGGCGGCGTCGGAGTCGGGGGCGACGCGCAGGAGCGCGCTGTTGCGCTGCAGGATCTCGTCGAGCTGGGCGAGAGCGGTCGCCGCGTGGTCCCCCTCCGCGGGAGGCGCGGTGCGGCCGGTGGACGCGACCGGCCCGACGATCCGCGACAGGAGGAAGGTCCGCGTGCCCTCGGCGCCCTCGTCCCAGCCGTGGAGGTGCCAGCGCCCCTGGTGGTTCACCAGGGCGCGGGGCTGCACGGTGCGCACGCGCGGCTCCTCGCCGCCGGGCTTCAGGTAGGGGAAGCGGACGACCTGACCGCGGTCGAGCGCGGCGTTGAGCGGCTCGAACGAGGCCTCGCGGACCCGGATCGAGGGGCTGATGCCGATGACGGGGTCGACGGACTCGACCCCGATCGAGCGCAGCTTGATCAGCGCGCGCCGCGACTCCGCCGAGAGCGTCCCCTCGCGCCAGACCGCCCCGGCCAGGCGGAGCAGCGCGAGCTCCTCCGGATCGAAGGTCAGGTCGGCAGGGAGGTCGTAGCTGCGCTTCGCGATGCGGTACCGGACGGTCTGGGTGTTGCCCGGGTCGCCCGGGGCGTCGACCGTCTCGATCGGGATGCCCAGCTCGCGCAGGTCGTCCTTGTCGCGCTCGAACTGGCGCTCGAGCGAGGTCCGGTCGCCCCGGCCGACCCGCTGCCGGTAGCCCTGCACCGTGGAGAGGACGTCGGCCTTCGTCAGTCCGTTCTCGGCCGCGACGAGCGCGAGCACGAGGTTGAACAGACGCTCCTCGGCCGGGACGCGGCTCGAGGACGGGGCGTCGGAAGGCACGCCCTCCAGTCTAGGGCCGGGCCCGGTCAGACCTTTCCGAGGATGTCGGCGACGAAGATCAGCGTCGCGCCGCCGGGGATCCCGCCCTGAGGGGAGCCCTGGTCGCCGTAGCCCTGGTCCGGCGGGATGACCGCGATGACCTGGGATCCGACGGGCTGGCCGATGAGGGCGTCGGCGAATCCGGCGATGACTCCGCCCTGGGTGGTCGAGCCGTCGGCGGCCGTGAACACGGCGGGAGCGCCCTTCTCCCAGCTGGAGTCGAACACCTTCCCGTCGCTCCACTGCCAGCCGGTGTAGGCCACGACGACCTGGTCGCCCTCGGCGACGACGTCGCCGTCGCCCTTCTTGAGCTGGGCGATGCGGAGGTCGGACGGTGCGTCGCCCGAGGGCTTCGCGAGCCCCGGGCGTCCGTCGTCGCCGAGCGTCACCGTCGGGAAGCCGTCGGGCGCGGGCTGGGCGGCGCCGTTCGCGCGGGCCAGCGAGGCCTCGCGGACGTCCGCGACGAGCACGAGCGTGTCGTCCTCCGAGATGCCGAGCTGCGACGAGGACTGGCCGAAGCCGTCCTCGGGGGCGATCGCGATGGCGACGCGCGAGCCGACCTGCGTGCAGAGGAGGCCCTCGTTCAGGCCGACGAGCCCGGCTCCGCCGACGCCGAAGCGGGCGGTGCTCGACCCGTCGTAGGGCGAGGTCTCGAGGACCGTGCCGTCCGCTCCGTTGACCAGGGTGTAGTCGATGGTGACGAGCTGGCCCTTCTCGAGCGGTGCGCCCGAGCCCTCGATGAGGGTGCTGACCTGCGTGCCGTCCGCCTTCAGCGGCGTCGGGACGCTGACGTCCGGCTTCGCTCCGAAGTCGCCCGTGGCGCTGACCGCCGCCGAGGAGTCGCCGGAGGAGAACGGAGCGTCGCAGTCCGCCTGCGAGGAGGACGCGGTGCATCCGGTGAGAGCGGCGACGATGCCGATGCCGGCGATGAGCGCGGTGGTCCTGCGCACGGGTCCTCGATTCGAGAGAAGGGGAGCGGTGACGCCCGGGGTGGAGACGGCCCGGAGGCCGGGAACAGCTTAGAGGATGCCCTCGTCGTCGGGCTCCGCGGTCTCCTCGCCGAACCCGCGGGCCCGGGAGAGCCCGGCGCTGGTGGCGGACTCGCGGACCCGCTTGCGCAGGCTCTTGGGGCTCACGGCGCGCTCGCCGAGCGCGCCGGGGGTCCAGGCCTCCACGTCCTCGTCGCTGAAGTCCGTCTTCGACGGGCGGCGCTTGAGCTCGGGGAGCACGGTGTCCGGAGCGAGCCGGCGAGCGGTGATGAGGAAGCCGGTGTGGCCGATCATCCGGTGGTCCGGCCGGACCGCGAGGCCCTCGACGTGCCAGCCGCGGACCATGGTCTCGTTCGACGACGGGTTCGTGAACAGGCCCGAGGCGCGGATCGCCTCCGCCGTCCGCGAGAGCTGCGTGACGGTGGCCACGTAGCAGAGGAGCACTCCCCCGGGCGTGAGAGCCTCGGCGGCGACGTCGAGGCACTCCCAGGGCGCGAGCATGTCGAGCACGACGCGGTCGGCTTCGCCGGACGGGACCGTGCCGGGCAGCGCCTCGACGAGGTCGCCGACGGTGACGCTCCAGTTGTCGGGCGTGTAGCCGAGGAAGGTCTCGATGTTCGCCCGTGCGACATCCGCGAACTCCTCGCGCCGCTCGAACGACGACAGCCGGCCGGTCGGACCCACCGCCCGCAGCAGCCAGAGCGAGAGCGCGCCGGAGCCGACACCGGCCTCGACCACGCGGGCGCCGGGGAAGACGTCGGCGAGGGCGAGGATCTGGGCCGCGTCCTTCGGGTACACGATCGCCGCGCCGCGGGGCATCGACATCACGAAGTCGGCGAGGAGGGGTCGCAGCGCGAGGTGCTCGACGCCGACGGTGTTGGTCACCACCGAGCCGTCGGGCAGCCCGATCACCGTGTCGTGCTCGATGCCGCCCCGGTGCGTGTGGAACACCTTGCCGGGAACGAGCGTGATGGTGTTCATCCGCCCCTTGGGTCCCGTCAGCTGGACGCGGTCCCCCGCGCGGAAGGGTCCGGAATGCTGCAGTGCCTCACCGGTCATCGGCGGGCCTCCGTCTCGGTCGTGGCCGGGCCGGAGCCGCGGTGCTCGGAGGACACCGTCGCGAGGTCCGCGACGGTGCGGCCCGCGAGGGTGGGCCAGAGGGCGTAGGGGGCGGCGGGGTCGAGCTCCAGCTGGTGCGGGACGCCGATCGCCGCGGCTCCGGAGGCGACGGCCGCGCCGAGGCCCGTGAGGGAGTCCTCGATCGCGACGCAGGCGGCGATGTCGACACCGAGGGTGCTCGCGGCGAGGAGGTACGCCTCGGGGTGGGGCTTGCTGCGCTCGACCATGTCGCCGCTGACGACGGCGGCGAAGGCGGGGAACGGGATCCGGTCCACGACGGCCGCGGCCATCCGCGAGATCGACATCGTGACCAGCGCCTGCGGCACACCCGCCTCGGACACCGCGTGCAGCAGCTCGAGCGCGCCCGGTCGCCACGGGATGCTCACGGCCAGCTGGTCGACGACCTCGTCGGTCATCCGGTCGATGATCGCGTCGACGGAGAGGTCGACGCCCTTGCCCTGCAGGATGCGGGCGGCGGCGGGCAGGCCCGAGCCGACGAGTCCCATCGCGTCCTCGTGGGTCCACACTCCGCCGAAGGAGGAGACGAGCGCGTGCTCCGACGCCATCCAGTACGGCTCGGTGTCGACGAGCGTCCCGTCCATGTCCCAGAGGACGGCGGCGGGGGCGGACGCTCCTCCGAGCGGCTCGGAGGACAGCGGCCGGGCGGAGGTCTCGGGAGTCACGAGCGACCATGGTACCGGCAGGGCCGCGCCCCTCCCCGGCCGCGGGCCGAGAGCGAACAGCGCGGCCGATCCCGCCGGACGGGACGGGCGCGGCCGGAGGCGGTCCTATCCTGGACGGAGGGACAGGCGCGGTGTGCGCTCCCCGCACATCGAGCCGAACGCGGAGATCCTGCCTATGAACGTGATCACGGGGAACGTCCTGGTCGTGGCCTTCGAGGGCTGGAACGACGCCGGGGACGCCGCCAGCGGCGCGCTGCGGCTGGTCAAGGACGCCGGGGAGTACGTGCCCCTCTTCGCCGTCGACGCCGAGCAGTACTACGACTTCCAGTACACCCGCCCCATGCTCTCGATCGGCGAGGACGGCCGCCGCAACCTCGCCTGGCCCGGCACCCAGATCTTCGGCCCGGCCGACACCTCGGTCGACGCCGAGAGCGCGCTGTACCTCATGATCGGCACCGAGCCCTCGCGCAGCTGGAAGAGCTTCGCGGCCGAGGTCGTCGACGCCATGCTCGCGATAGACATCTCCGCCGTCGTCTTCCTCGGCGCGATGCTCGCCGACGTCCCGCACACCCGGCCGATCTCCATCTTCGCCTCGAGCGAGAACGCGGAGCTGCGGAGCTCGTTCGAGCTCGAGCGCTCCAGCTACGAGGGGCCGGTCGGCATCCTCAGCGTGATCGGCGAGGCCGCACAGAAGGTCGGCATCCCCGCCGTCTCGATCTGGGCCTCCGTCCCGCACTACGTGCACAACGCGCCCTCGCCCAAGGCGATGCTGGCGCTGCTCGAGAAGCTCGAGGAGGTCGTCGGCCTGGCGATCCCCCGCGGCGACCTCGTCGAGGAGGCGGAGGAGTGGGAGCGCGGCATCGACGCCCTCGCCGCCGAGGACGAGGAGATGGCGTCGTACATCGCCCAGCTCGAGCAGGCGCGCGACACCGTCGACTCGCCCGAGGCGAGCGGCGAGGCGATCGCCCAGGAGTTCGAGCGCTACCTGCGCCGCCGCGGCGACGGCCGCTCCGGCGAGGAGCCCTGGCGCCCGTAGCCTCCGCCGGCGCCCGCTCGTCCGAGACGGTCGTCGATCACGGGACCGCTCTGGCCGATGACCCTCCCGGCCGCCTGACGGGACTCGCCCCTGACGGGACTCGAGCCGTCCGGGACTCGAGGCTTACGGGACTCGAGCCTGACGGGGTTCAGGCCGGGCGCACCCCGAGCAGGGCGTCGACCGCGTCGCGCAGGAGCGACGGGTCGTCCACGCCCTCGGTCAGTGCGGCGTCGACGACGGCGAGGGCGGCCGGAGTGCCGAGGTCGTCGGCCAGCGCCTCGCGCAGCTGCGCCAGCACCTCGAGCGCCGAGCGCGGTCCGACGGCGGCGAGGGCCGCCTCCCAGCGCGCCAGGCGCGCCTCGGCCGACGGCAGGTCCTCGGGCAGCCACTCCCAGTCGGAGCGGTAGTGGTGCGCGAGGAGCGCGAGGCGGATCGCCCGCGGGTCCGCGCCCTCGCTCCGCAGACGTGAGACCAGCACCAGGTTCCCGAGCGACTTGCTCATCTTCTCGCCCTGGTAGGCGACCATCCCGGCGTGCGCGTAGGCGCGGGCCAGAGGACGGCCGGACAGCGACGCGGCGTGGCCGGCGCTGAACTCGTGGTGCGGGAAGACCAGGTCGCTCCCGCCGCCCTGCAGGGTGAACTCGGGTCCGAGCCGGTCGAGGGCGATCACCGAGCACTCGATGTGCCAGCCCGGACGGCCGCGGCCGACCTCGGCGTCCCAGGCGGGCTCGCCGGCGCGCTCGGCCCGCCAGAGCAGCGGATCGAGGGGGTCGCGCTTGCCGGCGCGCTCCGGGTCGCCCCCGCGCAGCGCCGAGAAGCGGGCCATCGACTCCGCGTCGAGCCGGCTCTCGCTGCCCAGGTGCCAGACGGCGCTCTCGGCCGTGGCGATGTCGTAGTAGAGGTCGCTCGCGCCCTCCTCCGCCGCGTCCGGAGCAGCGACGCGGTAGGCGACGCCGTCGCGCTCCAGGCGGGCGACCGCCTCCGCGATGGGATCCACAGTCTCGGTGACTCCGACGTAGTGCTGCGGAGGCAGGACGCGCAGGGCGGCCATGTCGCCGCGGAACAGCTCGACCTGCTCCTCGGCGAGGTCGCGCCAGTCGACACCGGTGGCCGTCGCACGCTCGAGCAGCGGGTCGTCGACGTCGGTCACGTTCTGGGCGTACTCGACCGTGTAGCCCGCGTCGAGCCAGACGCGCTGGACCGTGTCGAAGGCGAGGTAGGTCGACGCGTGCCCGAGGTGGGTGGCGTCGTAGGGCGTGATGCCGCAGACGTAGAGGCTCGCGACTCCGCTGGGCGCGTCGAGCTCGACGGGGCCGGCGGTCGCGGTGTCGTGCAGGCGCGGTGCGCTCCCCCGGCCGGGCAGGGCGGGGACGTCGGCGGCGGTCCAGGCGCGCATCTAGGCGGCGATCAGGCCGGTGGCGAGCGCGACCATGAGGACGACGCCGAGGACGATGCGGTACACGACGAACGGGAGGAAGCTGCGGCGGGAGATGTAGCTCATGAAGAACGCGATCACGACGAAGCCGACCACGAACGCGACGATGGTCGCCACGAGGGTCTCGAGCCCGCCGACCTGGACCTGGTTCGGGAGCACGACCGGGTCGCTGATGCTCTTGTACAGCTGGTAGAGACCGCTGCCGAACACCGCGGGGATCGCGAGGAGGAAGGAGTAGCGCGCCGCCGCCTTGCGCTCGTACCCGAGGAAGAGGCCTGCGGTGATGGTGCCTCCCGAGCGCGAGACGCCGGGGATCAGGGCGAGCGCCTGCGCGCCTCCGAAGATCAGGCCGTCGCGGACGCCCAGGTCGCGCAGGCGTCGCTTCTTCGCGCCGACCGCGTCGGCGATGCCGAGCAGGATGCCGAAGAGGATGAGGGTGGTGGCCACCACCCACAGGGAGCGGAGGGTCGTCTCGATCGCGTCCTGGAAGACGAGGCCGAGGACGATGATCGGGAGGCTGCCCAGGATGATGAGCCAGCCCATGCGGGCGTCCGGGTCCGAGCGCGGGATCCGGCCGACGAGGGAGCGCGCCCAGTGCGACACGATCCGCACGATGTCGCGCCAGAAGTAGATGATGACGGCGGTCTCGGTGCCCAGCTGCGTGATCGCGGTGAACGCGGCTCCGGTGTCGCGGCCGCCGAGACCGGGCAGCAGCTCGCTGACGATCCGGAGGTGGGCGCTGGAGGAGATGGGGAGGAATTCGGTCAGACCCTGGACGAGTCCCAGGATCAGCGCGTCGAGCAGGCCCATGCGTCACTTTCGAGGAGGGCTGGGGCGTCGTCGGCCAGCAGTCGGTCGGGATCGGTCGGTGCTGACCCGGTCCGCGGCGCCGTCAGGAGCTCAGCAGGAGATCGGTCAGGACCTTCCTGCCAAACACTAGTGCGTCCAGTGGAACGCGCTCGTCGACCCCGTGGAACAGCGCCGGGAAGTCCAGGGACGACGGCAGCTGGAGCGGCGCGAACCCGTATCCGGTGATGCCGAGCGTCGAGAGCGCCTTGTTGTCGGTGCCTCCGGAGAGCAGGTACGGGAGGACCTCGGCGCCCGGATCGAAGCGGCGGATCGAGGCGGCCATGCTCTCGACGAGGGGGCCGGCGAAGGGCACCTCGAGTCCGATGTCGCGGTGCTGGACGAGGATCTCGACGTGCTCGCCCGCGAGGACCTTCAGGCGCTCGAGCACCGCATCCTCCTCGCCGGGGAGGACGCGCACGTCGATGGTGGCCTCCGCGGTGTCCGGGATGACGTTGGCCTTGTAGCCGGCCGACAGCATCGACGGATTGGCGGTGGTGCGCAGCGTCGCGGCGATGAAGCGCGAGGCGGTGCCGGTGGCGAGTGCCAGCTCCTCCGGAGTGCTGCGCTGAGGGTCGTGGCCGAGCAGGCGGGCGACCTCGTCGAGCAGCTCGCGCGTGGTGTCGGTGAGGCGGGTGGGCCACTCCTCGCTTCCGATGCGGGCGATCGCCTGCGCCAGCCGGGTGACGGCGTTCTCGGAGTTGATCTGCGAGCCGTGCCCCGCCGTGCCGTGCGCGCGGAGGGTCAGCCACATCAGCGCCTTCTCGCCCGTCTGCACGAGATAGGCGCGCTTGCCGGCCAGCTCGATCGAGTAGCCGCCGACCTCGCTGATCGCCTCGGTCGCTCCGGCGAACAGCTCGGGCCGCTCACGGGCCAGGAATCCCGATCCCCGCACGCCGCCCGCCTCCTCGTCGGCGAAGAAGGCGATGACGAGGTCGCGGGAGGGGCGCCTCCCCTCGCGGAGGATGTCGCCGAGCGAGGCGAGGATCATCGCGTCCATGTTCTTCATGTCGACCGCGCCGCGGCCCCAGAGCATGCCGTCCTTGATCTCGCCGCCGAACGGGTCGACGCTCCAGTTGTCGGCGATGGCGGGCACCACGTCGAGGTGCCCGTGGACGACGAGGGCGCCGCGCTCGCGGTCCTCCCCCGCGACCCGCGCCACGACGCTCGTGCGTCCCGGGTCGGAGTCGATCAGCTCGGGCTCGAGGCCGAGGTCGCGCAGCTTCGCCGCGACGTACTCCGCGGCCGGGCGCTCCGGCTCCGCCTTCCCGTCGCCGTAGTTGCTGGTGTCGAAGCGGATGAGATCGCGCGCGATGAGCGCCGTCTCGTCGAGGGTGCTGTCGGTCACGGGCGCGCTGTCGATGCTGTCGGACATGCGGGCAACGGTACCGGCGCGGGCTCGACGGCGCGCGGAGGACGGTGGGCCGGGAGGTGGCGTGAGAGGCCCCGGAACCGTGCTAATGTCTTCTTCGGCCGCGGAAACGCAGGTCGAAGGAAACACTCGTCCGGGTGGCGGAAATGGCAGACGCGCTAGCTTGAGGTGCTAGTGCCCGTATAGGGCGTGGGGGTTCAAGTCCCCCCTCGGACACACTGATCGGAACCCCTCGTCTCTCTTCGGAGAGGCGGGGGGTTCCGTCGTTCCCGGCACCGTCCCCTCCTCGCGCCGGCGGGAGGGATGCTGTGGGCGGAGAGTGCAGACGCCCCGGCTCCTCACGAGGAGACGGGGCGGCTGCTGCATCGGACGGGCGCTTCTGCAGCGGACGGGCGCTCCTGCACCGCAGGGCCCTCCCGCACGGACCGAGCCTCGGTGTCAGACGCCCACTGCTGCCGGAGACCAGCCGAGAGCCGGAGCGATCGATTCCACGACAGTGCGCAGGAGCCGCGCGTTGTACTCGACCCCGAGCTGGTTGGGAACGGTGAGCAGCAGCGTGTCCGCCTCCTGCACGGCGGCGTCCGCAGCGAGCTCGGCGGCGACGGCGTCCGGCTCGCCCGTGTAGCTGCGGCCGAATCGGGCGCGGACGCCCTCGAGGGTGGCGACCTGGTCCTGCTCGCCGCGGCCGCCGAAGTACAGCCGGTCGAGATCGGTCGTGATCGGAAGGACGCTGCGCGACACGGAGACGCGCGGGGTGCGCTCCCAGCCCGCCTCGCTCCACGCGTCGCGGTACTCGCGGATCTGGCGGGCCTGCAGCTCGTCGAAGGGCACGCCCTCCTCCTCCAGGAGCAGGGTCGACGACTGCAGGTTCATGCCCTGCTCGGCTGCCCAGCGCGCGGTCGCGAAGCTGCCGGCACCCCACCAGATCCGGTCCTCGAGGCCGGGCGAGCGCGGCTCGATCGAGAGCGGGAGCGACTGGCGCGTCATCGCCGGATCCGACTGCGCGACCGGCGCTCCGGCGAGCGCCTCCCGGAGGATCCGCACCTTCTGCCGGGCGAGGTCGGCGTCGGTCATCCCCTCCGGGGGGACGAAGCCGAACGCCTCGGACCCGCGCAGGGCCGTCTCGGGCGATCCCCGGCTGACCCCGAGCTCGAGCCGGCCATCGGAGATCAGGTCGGTGGCGGCCGCCTCCTCCGCCATGTAGAGCGGGTTCTCGTAGCGCATGTCGATGACCCAGGTGCCGATCTCGATGCGGCGGGTGCGCGCGGCGATCGCCGCCAGCAGCGGGAACGGCGAGGCGAGCTGCGGCGCGAAGTGGTGCACGCGGACGTAGGCGCCGTCGATGCCGATCTCCTCCGCCGCCTCCGCGAGCTCGATCGTCTGGAGGAGGACGTCGCGAGCAGAGCGGGTCTGAGACCCGGGGACGGACTGGTAGTGGCCGAAGGAGAGGAAGCCGATGCGCGAGACCATGCCTGCCTCAGCGCCCGGGGGTCCCCCGCTATTCCCCGAGGGTGTGCACGGCGGTCGCCGAACCGCGACAGCGCTCCCGAGGAGTACTCAATACACGTATGGTGGTCGCGTGCCCGCTGATCGGGGCGGAGAGGGGTCGTCGTGGAGCCGATGGTCGGTCGCCTCGGGGCGACTCTCGGGGTTGCCATGCAGACGATAAGCGGGTCGCAGGTGCAGGCAGGCGCTCTCCGTCCGCAGCGGAAACGGTCGCCCGGTCGCGTCTCCGCGTCAGTGCGCCTCGAAGTCGGCGGAGACCGAGGCGGTGACCTCGATGTCCTCCGGCTTGAGGGCCAACGGCTCCTCAGGAGAGGAGAACGCCTTGGCGCGGCTCATCATCGCCGAGCCGCCCTCGATGCGCGTGTGCGGCCGCAGTCCCGGCTCGAAGAGGGTCAGCACCCGCACCTCGGTCAGGCCCAGGGCCGCAGCATAGGCCTCGGCCCGCTCGCGCGCGTCGCGGACGGCAGCGGTGCGGACCTCGCGCTCGATGCCCGCACGTCGTGCCGCCGTCACGTCCCAGTCGACCCCCGAGATCTGGATCCCCGGCACCTCCGAGATCGAGCCGACCCAGCGCCCGAGAGCCGCGAAGTCCCGGTACTTCACCCGGACCCCGGCGGCAGCGACATGGAACAGCTGCGTGACGTCCGAGTCCTTGATGTACCGGCGGATCGAGGAGACCGAGATCTGATCGGAGGACCACCAGGTGGCGGCGCCGGACGCCTGCTCGGCGGCCGCCTCCTCACGGACCCGCGCGTGCAGGGCGGTGACCTCGGCGAGCGCCTGGGGTCGGGATCGCGACTCGCGCCGGATCTCGAGGCGGACGGTGCCCCGCTCGGCGGGGTGGAAGTGCTGGGCGAGACCGGCGACGGTGATGGTGACCATGGCCCCATGGTGCCGTACGCACCCCGTCAGCTCCGAGCGGCAAGCATCTCCCGGATGCGGTCGGCGAGGGCCCGCTCCGTCGTCAGGTTGCTGACCAGCTGGGCTCGGTGCCCCCCGCAGGCGCCTGGGAGGGGATCTCCGGTGCTCGGGTCGACCCGGCCCAGCAGTGCCCGCTCCCCCTGGGCGATCGAGGCCTCGAGCAGGGCGAGCCGCCGCTCGAGCCGCTCGATCTCGAAGCTCTCGGGCGTGATGTCGGACTCGCGGAAGTGGCCGGCTGTGGAAGTGGGGACGCTCATCGATGATCCGTTCCGTCGGGGGCGCCCAGGAGCGGCGCCATCACCAGGAAGACACCGGAGAACGGCGATCATGACGCGAAGGCGCGAAATGCACTGAGACGTGGCGCGCCACCGGCGGTCAGGAGCGGAAGACGGCCAGGTTCTCGTTCTCCACGATGGCGAGGGTGCGGACGAGGCGGGTGTAGCGCTCGACGAGCTCGCCCTCCCCCGCGCCCTGCCCCAGCAGGGCCGAGATGCTCTCGGCGGGGAAGAGGGAGACGATCTCCATCGCGACGGCCCGCGCGTGCTCGGAGGAGAGAGTGCGCGCGTACTCCAGAGCGCGGGTCAGCTGCGGCCTCTCCTCCCCCTCCGGACTCGCCGACGGCGCCGTCGTGGCGGCATGGCCGAGGACCGCCACGAAGACGCGGGCGATCTCGTCGACCCGGAGTGCGCGGACCAGGGTCAGCAGACGCGAGGAGACGCGGGAGACGCCGCGCGCGAGGAGCTCTCCGCTGAGGGCGCGCACCTCGATCACGTCGCCGCCGCCGAACTCGCCGGAGACGCGCTTGATGCCCGAGGCGAACAGGCTCGAGCCGGCTCCGATGCTCCGCTCGGCCTCGAGGTTGATCTCGACGCGGCCGCGGCCGGTGGCCACTCCGGAGATCCAGCGCTGCTCCACGGGCGGATGCGCGTGCACGGCGCGGACGAGGGTGCCCGGGCCCGGCCCTCCCAGGGCGCCCAGGATGACCTCGGGGGTGCGCGCCCCGGCGATCCTGGTCGAGACGCCGTTGTGCGCGGCGAGCTCGGCGGCCCGCAGCTTGGAGCGGATGCCCCCTCGGCCGGTACCGCCCTTCTGCACGCCGATGCGGCGCAGCTCCGAGATGCCCAGCTCCTCGAGGTGCACGCCCTCGGCGATGCTGCCGGCGAAGACGCCGGGGACGTCGGTGAGCAGCAGCAGCAGGTCCGCGCCGAGGAGCATCGCCAATCCGCCGGCGACGCCGTCGTTGTCCGAGCCGGCGGAGTCGATCGTGTCGTTGCCGTTGACCACGGGCACGACTCCGGCGTCGAGGGCGTGGCGGATCGCCTCGGCGACGTGTGCCATCTGCCGGGGAGAGGCGAGGTCGGACTCGCCGATGAGGATCTGCGCGATCAGGGCGCCCGAGAGCTCGGCCACCGAGCGGTAGAAGCCCATCAGGACGGTTTGGCCCACCGCTGCCGCCAGGCGGGCGCTGATCGGCTCCTCCTGCGAGCGGGCGAAGAGCGCCCGACCCGAGGAGACGGCGCCGGAGGAGACCAGCACGACGTCCCAGCCCAGCGCGCGGGCGGCGAAGGCGCTCTCGAGCGCGCTGGCCAGGAGAACGGGATCCGGACCCGACTGCTTGGTGACCGAGCTGGACCCCATCTTGACCACGAGGGTCCTTCTGCGCGGCGCGGCCGGGGCGGTGGCGTCGGAGTCGGCGGGGTCGAGCAGGGCGTCGGACATGGCTCCCATGGTAGAGGCGCGGCAGGAGGCCCTTCCTCGCCGAGACCCGGTGGAGAACGCCCCCGGACGGGGATGTCGGGGGCGGATGCGAGACTGCCCGGGACGTCTGTTACCTCCTCCTCAGTGCGCCTTGCCGGGCGGTCGCGGAAGGGTCCGAGCGGCTCGCCGGTGGATGTCGGTGGCGATTGACATACTCGAACACATGTTCGAACATGGGCAGATGAGCCCCCCTTCACCCCTCGTCTCCGCGGAGACGGCCGAGGCCGCAGAGCCCCTTCTGCGGCAGCTCGCGTCGGTGAAGGAGCTGCAGTCCCGCATCCGGGACATGCAGGCGACCACTCTCGAGACCAGGAGCCTCGCCACCCTGCCGGCCTTCTCCTCCGTGCTCCCGGGCGGCTCGCTCAAGCAGGGTGCCGCCTACTCGGTGGAGGGCTCGATGAGTCTGGCGATGGGGCTGCTCGCCGGCCCGTCCGCCGAGGGCTCGTGGTGCGGCGTGGTGGGCGTCCCGGAGTTCGGGGCCGAGGCCGCGGCCGGCATGGGGATCGACCTCGAGCGCCTGGTGCTCGTGCCCGCACCGGCCGAGCACTGGCTCACCGTCACCGCCGCTCTGGTCGATGTGCTGACCGTCGTGCTCACCCGTCCGCCCGCCTCCGTCTCCTCGGCCGACGTCTCGCGTCTGGGAGCACGACTGCGCCAGCGGGGTGCCGCGCTCGTGGTCCTCGGCGAGTGGCCCCAGGCCGAGGCGCGGCTCAGCATCCGCAGCAGCCGCTGGGAGGGGCTCGGCGACGGCCACGGCTACCTGCGCTCCCGGGAGGCGATGGTCGATGTGGTCGGCCGGGCCGGCACCCGGGTGCGCACGGTGCGGATGAGCATGCCCGGCGTCGAGAGCGCCTTCGGCTCCCGGGTCGAGCACGGCCGCCTGCACGAGCGGGCGGTCTGAGATGGCGAGCGCACCCGAGCTGCGGCGGACGATCCTCGTCTGGTGCCCCGACTGGCCCCTCCTCGCGGCCGCCGCCGACGCCGGCCTCGGCGCCGGGCACCCCCTGGCCCTCACGGAGAAGAGCCTGGTCTTCGCCTCCTCCCCCGCTGCTCGGGCGGAGGGGGTCCGGCGGGGCATGCGCGTGCGCGAGGCGCAGTCCCGTTGCACGGGTCTCGCCGTCCTCCCGTACGACCCGGTGCTCGACCACCGGGCGTTCGAGCCGATCATCCAGGCGCTCGAGGAGATCACCCCGGGCGTCCAGCTGATCAGGCCCGGTCTGTGCGCGATCCGCGCCCGCGGTCCGCGCCGCTACTACGGGAGCGAGCAGAGCGCGGCCGAGGCGATCCTGCAGCGGCTGGCCGAGCTGGGTCTCCCCGACGCCCGCATCGGGATCGCCGACGGGCTCTTCGCCTCCGAGCTCGCCGCGAAGCACTCCGGCCGCCTCGTCGCCGTCGTGCCCCCAGGAGCAGCGGCAGGCTTCCTCGCTCCTCTCCCGCTCGACGCCCTCGAGACCGAGTCCGTCGCAGCCCCTGCCCGTGCTCCCCGCCGGGGGGACGACCTGGTGGCGCTCCTGCTCAGACTCGGCGTCCGCACCCTCGGCGCCTTCGCCGCCCTCCCTCGCGAGGACGTCGCCGCCCGGTTCGGACCGGAGGGCGCCCACGCGCACCTCCTCGCCGCCGGTGCGGAGTCGGAGACGGTGGTGCCCCGGCTCCCCCCGGAGCGTCTCGACCGGGCGATGGAGTTCGAGCCCCCTCTGGACCGCATCGACCAGGCCGCCTTCGCCTTCCGCGTCCCCGCGGAGCAGTTCGTCGCCGGGCTCACCCGCGCACAGCTGGTCGCGACCGCTATCCGCATCGAGGTCGTCAGCGAGCGCGGTGAGGTCTCCTCCAGGAGCTGGCTGCACCCGAGATGGTTCACCCCGGGCGACGTGCTCGACCGGGTCCGCTGGCAGCTGCAGGGCAGCGGGGAGATCGACACCGGTCTCGGAGCTCCGATCTCGCGGCTGTGCGTCGAGCCCGAGGCGGTCGACGCGATCGGCAACCATGAGCAGGGTCTCTGGGGCACCGCTCCGGAGGAGCGCGTCCACCACGGGCTGAGCCGCGTGCAGAGCATGCTCGGGCACGAGGCCGTGATGACCGCGTCGATCGGAGGGGGTCGATCCCTCCGCGACCGCCAGCACCTGATCCCCTGGGGCGACCGGGAGCCGGGCGACGCACGGCCGAGGACCCTGCCCTGGCCCGGCTCCCTGCCGCCGCCCCTCCCGCCGACGGTCTTCGCGGAGCCCGCGGCCGTGCTGGTCCGCGGACCGAGGGGCGAACCCGTCGCGGTCGACAAGCGCGGCGCCCTCAGCTCCGTGCCCGCCTACTTCACCCCCGGGACCTCTCAGGCACGCCTGGAGCCCCTCGCCGGATGGGCGGGTCCCTGGCCGATCGACGAGCGCTGGTGGGATCCGAGCACCGCCGTCCGCTACGACCGCTTCCAGGTGGTCGACGCCGCCGGTGTCGCCTGGCTGCTGCTCTGCCTCGACGGGGTCTGGGCCGCAGAGGCCCGCTACGACTGAACCGGAGCATCCCTCCACCACCGCGAACGAGCACCGAAGGAGCCCCGATGGGCTGGAACAACCCGCCGATCCCCTGGTCGGAGTTCGAGCGCCGCCTCTCCAGCGGCAAGCGCGCCGACGGCACGGTCGTCCGGGGCGACGGCGGCGACAGTCCGGCCTGGTCGCACAAGCGCCCCGCCTACGTGGCAGGGGACGACGTCCGGCCGCCGGCTCATCCGGTCCCCTACGCCGAGCTGCACGCCCACTCCCACTTCAGCTTCCTCGACGGGGCGAGCAAGCCGGAGCAGCTGGTCGAGGAGGCGGTCCGGCTCGGCATCGACACTCTCGCGCTCACCGACCACGACGGCCTCTACGGCATCGTGAGGATGGCCGAGGCCGCGCAGGGGCACGCCGTCCGCACGGCCTTCGGAGCCGAGCTCTCGATCGGGCTCACCTCGCCTCAGAACGGGGTCGCCGATCCGGAGGGGACCCACCTGCTCGTCCTCGCGCGCCGCGAGGAGGGCTACCACCGCCTCGCCCGTGCGATCACCACTGCTCAGCTCGCCGGAGCCGAGAAGGGCAAGCCGAGCTACGACCTCGAGAAGCTCGCGCGCGCCGCCGACGGCCACTGGATCGTGCTGACGGGCTGCCGCAAGGGAGCGGTCCGTCAAGCGCTCGCCGCCGCAGGAGTGGCCGCGGCCGAGCAGGAGGTCCGCGAGCTCGTCCGGCTCTTCGGTCCCGCCAACGTCCTCGTGGAGCTGTACGACCACGGGGATCCCCTAGCCTCGCGCGCCAACGACCAGCTGGCGGCGATCGCCGAGAAGCTCCGGCTGCGGACGGTCGCCACCGGGAACGTGCACTACGCCCGGCCGGAGGAGCGCCCCCTCCAGACGGCCCTCGCCGCGGTCAGAGCACGCCGGAGCCTCGACGAGATGGACGGCTGGCTCCCCGCAGCGGGCGGCGCCCACCTGCGCTCCGGCGCCGAGATGGCCGAGCGCTTCGGCCGCTACCCCGGCTCCGTGGAGAACACGGTACGCGTCGCCGACGAGATCGCCTTCGAGCTCGGCCGAGTCCGGCCCCGGCTGCCGCGCCAGGAGGTCCCCGAGGGGCACACCCCGATGAGCTGGCTGCGCGAGCTCGTGCGCGAGGCCGTGCCGGCCAAGTACCCCCGCGCCGACGCCGACGTCCTCGCGCGCCTCGAGAAGGAGCTCGCGGTGATCGAGCAGAAGGACTTCCCGGGCTACTTCCTGATCGTCCACGACATCGTCCACTACGCCAAGCGGAACGGCATCCTCTGCCAGGGACGCGGCTCGGCCGCCAACTCGGCGGTCTGCTACGTCCTGGGCATCACGGCGGTCGACTCGATCTTCTACGACCTGCCGTTCGAGCGGTTCCTCTCCAGCATCCGCGACGAGGAGCCCGACATCGACGTCGACTTCGACTCGGAGCGACGCGAGGAGGTGATCCAGTACGTCTACCGGAAGTACGGACGTCTGAACGCGGCCCAGGTCGCCAACGTCATCACCTACCGGCCCAAGTTCGCCGTGCGCGACATGGCCAAGGCCCTCGGATACAGCGCCGGGCAGCAGGACGGCTGGTCGAAGCAGGTCGAGCGGTGGGGGTCCGTCACCGAGAGCACCGACCACGACATCCCCGAGGACGTGGTCGCCCTGACCACCCGAGTGCTGGGCACGCCCCGGCACCTGGGCATCCACTCCGGCGGCATGGTGCTGACAGACCGGCCCGTGGGCGAGGTCTGCCCGATCGAGCCCGCCCGGATGGAGGACCGCACCGTCCTGCAGTGGGACAAGGACGACTGCGCCTGGATGGGCCTGGTCAAGTTCGACCTCCTCGGGCTCGGGATGCTCGCTGCCCTGCAGTACACGTTCGACCTCGTCGCCGAGCACGTCGGCGAGCAGTGGGACCTCTCCACCCTCCCCCGGGAGGAGAAGGGCGTCTACGACCAGCTCTGCCGCGCCGATTCGATCGGGGTGTTCCAGGTCGAGAGCCGGGCGCAGATGGGCACCCTCCCCCGGCTGCAGCCGCGCCGCTTCTACGATCTGGTGATCGAGGTAGCGCTCATCCGCCCCGGCCCCATCCAGGGCGGTGCGGTCCACCCCTACATCCGCCGCAAGCTCGGCGAGGAGCCGGTGACGTACCAGCACCCCCTCCTCGTGACGCCGCTCAAGCGCACCCTCGGCGTGCCGCTCTTCCAGGAGCAGCTCATGCAGGTGGCCGTGGCCGTCGGCGACTGCAACGCGGAGGACGCCGACCTGCTGCGCCGGGCGATGGGGTCCAAGCGCGGGACCGAGAAGATCGAGACCCTCCGCGAGCGGCTCTACCAGGGGATGGCACGCAACGGCATCACGGGCGAGGTCGCGGACGACATCTACCTCCGGATCCAGGCCTTCGCGAACTTCGGCTTCGCCGAGAGCCATGCGATCAGCTTCGCCCTGCTGGTCTACGCGAGCGCCTGGCTCCGCCTGCACTACCCCGCCGCGTTCACCGCCGCGCTGCTGAGGGCGCAGCCCATGGGCTTCTACGCCCCGCACACCCTGGTCGCCGATGCCCGGCGTCACGGAGTGGAGGTCGTCTCGCCCGACGTCAACCGCTCCCTGGCGCCTCCCGGGCTCGAGGCGAAGGAGGACGCCCCCGCACGCCGGAGGGGCGGCGCCGCCTACGGGAGCGACGACTGCCTCCGCGCCGATCAGCCGCCCACGGGACTGTTCGACCGCACCGAGCACTTCCACACGGACGACCACAGGCGCGACAGCGGCTTCCTGATCCGGCTCGGGCTGGCAGGGGTGAAGGGCATCGGCACCGCGCTCGCCGAGCACATCGTCGCCGAGCGCGAACGCGGCGGACCCTACGCGAGCATGGCCAACCTCTCGCGTCGGGTCGGCACGACCGCGGCTCAGCTGGAGGCCCTCGGCGCCGCGGGCGCCTTCGACTCGCTCGGTCTGCAGCGTCGTCAGGCGCTCTGGGAGGCCGGCACCGCCGCAGGCGACCGCGAGGAGTTCCTCGCCGGCTCCACGGTCGTCGTGCAGCCCCCGCTCCTGCCCATGCTCTCCCCTCAGGAGCGCGTGGTCTTCGACTTCTGGGCCACCGGCATCTCGCCCGACGACCATCCGCTGCGCCACCTCCGCGAGGGACTCGCTCGCCGCGGCGCCCGCTCCTCGGCCGATCTCCCCGCCATCCCCTCGGGGACCCGGATCGAGGTCGGCGGGGTCGTGATCCACCGCCAACGTCCCTCCACAGCCGGTGGAGTGACCTTCCTCAACCTCGAGGACGAGCACGGGATCCTCAACGTGATCTGCTCCGTCGGAGTATGGAACCGCTACCGCCGCGTGGCCCGCGAGGCACCCGCCCTGCTGGTCAGGGGGATCCTCGAGCGCTCCGACGAGGGGGTGACGAACCTCCTCGCCGACAGGTTCGAGACCCTCACGGTCGGCGCTCGCACCACCTCCCGCAACTTCCGATGACCCCTCAGCGGCACCGCCCGCTCGCCCCACGAGAAAGCGACACCATGACCACTCTCGACCACGCCGCTCCCGCTCCGCACCTCGATGCGCCGCTCCTGAACGACCGCGAGCTGCGCGAGCGCGTCTCCTCGCTGATCGGACCGGCCTACCGCCGGGCCCTGTGGCCGATCTTCCTCGACCGCGACGGCGTGCAGCTGCCGATCCTCTACCCGGTGGACGGACTCCCCGTGCACCCCGACGAGGAGAAGACCGAGCGGATCGTCGCCACCCTCGCCAAGGCCGTGGCGCACCAGGACGTGGGCTCGCTCGCCTTCGCCCTGGAACGTCCCGGGCGCGCCTTCCTCGGCGAGACCGATCGGGTCCTCGCCCGTCACCTGGCGGCGGCGTGCCACAAGCGGGCCATCCCCCTCCGCGCGCTCCTGCTCGTCCACGACGAGGGAGTGCGGGTCGTGACCGCGACGGAGTACGCCGCGGTCACGCTCTGAGCGCTCGGGCCCGAGGCGGCCGTTCAGGACAGCGGCGGCCGGCCACCTGAACAGCCGGCCGCCACGGAGCTCAGGCGCTCAGCGTCACCAGCAGCGAGGAGGCGCCGAGATCCACCTCGGTGTCCCCGGGCTGCACCGCGTACTCCCCGACGCCGAGCAGCGTCTCCGCCACCTCCGGCAGGGCGATGCGGGCGGCGGACTCGCCGACGTTGATCGCCACGGTCACCCGACCGCGGCCGAGAGTCAGCCAGCGGGCATCCTCGTCGAACTCCACGCGGAGCGAACCGAAGCGCGGGTCCGTCAGCTCGGGGTAGCGGCGGCGGATCGCCGCCAGCTCGCGGTACACCTCGAGGGTGCGGGCGTGACGCCCCTCCCCGACCTCGGACCAGTCGAGCCGCGAGCGCAGGAACGTCTCCGGGTCCTGCGGATCGGGCACGACCTCCGGGTCCCAGCCCATCTTCGCGAACTCCTCGATGCGGCCCTTCGCCGTCGCCTCGCCCAGATCCTTCTCCGGGTGCGAGGTGAAGAACTGCCACGGGGTCGACGCCGCCCACTCCTCCCCCATGAACAGCATGGGAGTGAAAGGGCCCAGCAGCGTCAGAGCCGCGGCGATCGCGAGGCGCCCCTCGTCGAGGGTCGCCGTCAGACGGTCGCCGACCGCCCGGTTGCCGATCTGGTCGTGGTTCTGGCTGCAGACCACCAGGCGCCAGGTCGGCATGTGCTCGGTGTCCACCGGACGGCCGTGGTGGCGGCCGCGGAACGTCGGAGGGTGCCGTCGTGGAAGAAGCCCCGCGTCAGCACCTTCGCGAGGGCGCCGAGCGGCGCGAAGTCCTCGTAGTAGCCCGTGGTCTCCCCGGTCAGCGCGACGTGGACCGCGTGGTGGAAGTCGTCGCTCCACTGCGCGTCGAGCCCGTAGCCGTGCGCCTCCCGCGGAGTGATCAGCGTCGGGTCGTTGAGGTCGGACTCGGCGATCAGCGTCAGAGGGCGCCCGACGTGGGCCGACAGCACGGCCACCTCGCTCGCCATCTCCTCGAGCACGTGCACGGCCCGCTCGTCCGAGAGGGCGTGCACCGCGTCCAGGCGCAGGGCGTCGACGTGGTAGTCGCGCAGCCACATCAGAGCGTTGTCGATGATGTACCCGCGAACGGTGTCCGAACCCTCGCCGTCCAGGTTGATCGAGCTGCCCCAGGTGTTGGCCTTCTCGTTCTTGAGGTACGGGCCGAACTCCGGCAGGTAGTTGCCGCTCGGGCCGAGGTGGTTGTAGACGACGTCCTGGACCACGCCGAGGCCGGCACGGTGGGCGGCGTCCACGAAGCGCTGGTACGCCTCGGGTCCGCCGTACGGCTCGTGCACGGCGTACCAGAGGACGCCGTCGTAGCCCCAGTTGTGCGTTCCGTTCACCGCGTTGACCGGCAGCAGCTCGATGAAGTCCACGCCGATCGAGCGCAGGTGCTCGAAGCGCTCCGCCGCCGCGTCCAGGGTGCCCTCGGGTGTGAACGTACCGAGGTGCAGCTCGTAGATGACGGCGCCGGCGAGCTCGCGCCCGGTCCAGGCGGAGTCGCCCCACTCGTGCGCCGAGGGGTCGAACGTGCGCGAGAGCTCGTGCACGCCCTTCGGCTGGCGACGCGAGCGGGGGTCCGGCAGCGGACCGCTGCCGTCCACCCGGTACCCGTAGTCGACCTCGCCGGTGGCCGGGGCCGACGCGGGCGCCCGCCACCATCCGTCGTCTCCGTGGCGGGTCATCGTCAGCGACGAGTCGTCACCGAGAAGGAGCTCGACCGTCGAGGCCTCGGGGGCCCAGACGTCGAACCGCTCGGGCCCGGTCGTCGGGAGTGCGTAGCGGTAGGGAGTCGTGCTGATCACTGCTGTCTCCAGGAGGGGTCGGATCGGTCTGCGGTGCGGTGCGGAACCGGTCAGGAGACCGGGGCGAGCAGTGCCACGGGGTAGTCGGCGAGGATCTCGGCGACCGGAGTCACTCCTCCCGCGAAGGTGCGGCCGGTGAGGACGTCCTCCATCGGGTGCCCGGGCAGGACCACGACCGTGCCGTTCCACCCGCCCGAAGCGGCGAGGCCCTCGGGGAGCCTGGTCGCGACGGTCAGCGCGCCGCCGCGATCGAAGGCGATCGCGTGCTCGGCGGCGGGCCCGATCGCGGGGACGGCGGCGTAGCGGGTGAACAGCTCGGGGCGGTCGCGGCGGAGCCGGAGGGCGCGTGAGGTGACGAGGAGCTTCGCGGCTCCCTCGGCGTCGATCGCGGGCTTCCAGCCGCCGTCGATCCGCTCCAGCAGCGCTCGACGCTGCCCGAAGTCGACCTCGCGGCGGTTGTCCGGGTCGACGAGGGAGGTCTCCCAGAGCTCGCTGCCCTGGTAGACGTCCGGGATGCCCGGGGCGGTGATCTGCACGAGCTTCGCGGCGAGGCCGTTCGACCAGCCGGCGGCCGACACCCGCTCGACGGTCTGCTCGACCAGCCGGCGGACGGCGGGCTCGTCGAACGCCGCGTCTATCGCCGCGTGCATCCGCTTCTCGAACTGCTCGTCAGGAGCGGTCCAGTGCGTCGAGTCGTCGGCCTCGCGCGACGCCTTCTCGGCGTAGGCGTGCAGGCGCTCGCGGCTCGCGGGCCAGGTCCCCACGACGGCCTCCCAGAGCAGGTGCTCGATCGGGCCGTCGCCGAAGCCGACGAGGGCGTGGAGCTCGCGGAGCGTCGCCGCCCACGCCTCCGGGTCCTCGGCCAGTGCGGTGATGCGGGCACGGGTGTCCTCGCCGCGCTTCGTGTCGTGGGTCGAGAGCGTGGTGAGCGAGGCGGGGAACGAGGCCTGGCGCACGGCCTGGCGGCGGTGGAACTCGACCAGGTCGATCGCGAACTCGTCCGGGTCCGCTCCGACCTCGTTCAGCGAGGTGAGGCGGCTGAAGCGGTAGAACGCCGTGTCCTCGACGCCCTTCGCCATCACCATGCCGGAGGTCTGCTGGAAGCGCACGGACACCGGAGTGCCGGTCTCGCCGAGCGCCGCGGCGACCTCGTCGATGGTCGCGCGGATCTCGGGACGGCGGCGCACGGCGTCGACGCGGGCGTGCTCGAGGTGCTCCGCTCCGTAGGGGAGGTAGCTGCGGTAGACCGGGTAGGTCGCCAGGAGCTCCGCCAGCGCGTCGTCCGCTCCCTCGATGCCGGGGATCAGGCGGGCCAGCCGCAGGACCTCGGAGCGGAGGATGCCGTCGGCGATGCCGCGCTTGGTGTCGTGGATGAGGTCGGCCCACTGCAGCGGGGCGCCCTTCCCCGTGAGCTCGGCGTCGAGGCCCTCCAGCACGGGGCGGGCGTCGGGGTCGACCAGGATGCGGTCGACGTCGGCCAGGGCGTCGTAGCCCGTGGTGCCGACGGTCGCCCAGTGCGGCGGGAGCTCCTCGTCGCCCTCGAGGATCTTCTCGACCCAGACCGGGGCGCCGCCGATCGCGCGGGCCAGGTCGTCGAGGTATCCGCCCGGGTCGGCCAGGCCGTCCGGGTGGTCGACGCGCAGGCCGTCTGCGAGCCCCTCGGTGAACCAGCGGACGATCTCGGCGTGCGAGGCGTCGAACACCTCGGGCCGCTCGACCGTGATGGCGGCGAGGGTGTTCACCGCGAAGAAGCGGCGGTAGTTCAGCTCGGCGTCGGCGCGGCGCCAGTTCACGAGCTCGTAGCTCTGGCGCTCGTGCACCGTGCGGCCGGAGTCGCCGGGCTCGGCGGTGCCGGGCGCGATCGGCAGGCGGTTCTCGTAGTAGTGCAGCTCGTCGCCGACGACCTCGAGCGCGTCGAGCTCGCTGTCGCTGTCTCCCTCGCTCGCACCGTCGCCGAGGACCGGCACGCGCAGCTTCCCGCCCCCCGCCTCCCAGTCGATGTCGAAGGCGGTGGCGTAGCGGGAGGACTTCCCGTTCCTCAGCAGGTCCCACCACCACGAGTTCTCGCTCGGGGTCGCGACGCCCATGTGGTTGGGGACGATGTCGATGAGGACGCCGAGGCCCTCCGCCCGCGCCGCGGCCGAGGCGTTCGCCAGGCCGGCCGCGCCACCGCGATCGGGATCGACCTCGGTGTGGTCCACCACGTCGTAGCCGTGGTCCGAGCCGGGCTCGGCCTTCAGCAGCGGCGAGAAGTACAGCCAGTCCGCTCCGAGCGCGCGCACGTAGTCGGCGACGCGGGCGGCGTCGTCGAGGTCGAACGCCGACCGGATCTGGAGGCGGTAGGTGGAGGCGGGCAGACGCACGTCAGGCTCCTGTCGAGGGTGCGGTCGCGGAGTCGGTCGACTCGGCGTGGGGGCTGGTGGGTCCCGTCGAGGAGACGATCGGGATGGCCGAGGTGGCGGCCAGGGACGCGAGCGAGGCGGCGACCGAGTGGTCGACCTCGGGCTCGGGGGTGCTGTGCTCCTGAAGGATGACGAGCGACTTCGCCTGGACGGTGAGCATGGCCCCCGCCGGACGCGGGATCGAGTCCGCCTCGGCGCCGGCGGTGTCGACGAGGACGCTCCACTCGAGCGCGTACTCGTCGCTCGGGATCGCGAACTCGACGTCGACGTCGTCGGCGTTGAAGTACAGGAGGAAGCTGTCGTCGGTGACGGGGCGGCCGCGCTGGTCGCGCTCGCGGATCCCGTTGCCGTTGAGGTAGATGCCCACCGATCGGCCGAGACCGGAGTCCCAGTCGGACGGGGACATCTCGGTGCCGGCGGCGGTGAACCAGACGATGTCGGGCAGGGGCTCGCCGTCGCCGCGCAGGACGGGGCGGCCGTCGAAGAAGCGCATGCGTCGGAAGGTCGGGTGCTCGGCGCGCAGGCGGATGAGCGCCGCGGTGAACTCGAGCAGCGGCCGGTCGGCGTGCGCCCAGTCGATCCAGGTCAGCTCGCTGTCCTGGGCGTAGGTGTTGTTGTTGCCGTTCTGGGTCCGGCCCAGCTCGTCGCCGTGGAGGATCATCGGGACGCCCTGGGAGATCAGCATCGTCGCGAGGAAGTTCCGCTGCTGGCGTGCCCGGAGCGCGAGCACCCGCGGGTCGTCCGTGGGCCCCTCCACGCCGTGGTTCCAGGAGCGGTTGTGCGACTCCCCGTCGTTGCCGTCCTCGCCGTTGGCGTCGTTGTGCTTCTCGTTGTACGAGACCAGGTCCCGGAGGGTGAAGCCGTCGTGCGCCGTGACGAAGTTGATCGAGGCGACCGGGTAGCGGCCCGAGTGCGCGTAGAGGTCGGCCGAGCCGGTGAGGCGCGAGGCGAACTCCCCCAGCGTCGACGGCTCGCCGCGCCAGAAGTCGCGGACCGTGTCGCGGTACTTGCCGTTCCACTCCGTCCACTGGGGCGGGAAGTTCCCCACCTGGTAGCCGCCGGGCCCGACGTCCCACGGCTCGGCGATCAGCTTCACCTGCGAGACCACCGGGTCCTGCTGGACGAGCTCGAAGAAGGTGGAGAGCCGGTCGACGTCGTAGAACTCGCGTGCCAGCGCCGAGGCGAGGTCGAAGCGGAAGCCGTCGACGCGCATCTCCGTCACCCAGTAGCGCAGCGAGTCCATGATCAGCTGGAGCGAGTGCGGGTGGCGCACGTTCAGGGTGTTCCCGGTGCCGGTGTAGTCCATGTAGTAGCGCTTGTCGTCGTCGACGAGGCGGTAGTACGCCTCGTTGTCGATGCCGCGGAACGACAGGGTGGGGCCGAGGTGGTTGCCCTCCGCCGTGTGGTTGTAGACCACGTCGAGGATGACCTCGATGCCGGCCGCGTGGAGCGCCTTCACCATGCTCTTGAACTCCTGGACCTGCTGGCCCTGGTCGCCCGTGGAGGAGTAGGTGTTCTGCGGTGCGAAGAAGCCGATCGTGTTGTAGCCCCAGTAGTTCGAGAGGCCCTTGTCCATCAGCGTCGAATCGTTCACGAACTGGTGCACGGGCATGAGCTCGATCGCCGAGACGCCCAGGTGCTTGAGGTGGTCGATCACCGCGGGGTGGGCGACTCCGGCGTAGGTGCCGCGGAGCTCCTCCGGCACGTCGGGATGCGTCTTGGTGAGCCCCTTCACGTGCGCCTCGTAGATCACGGTGCTGTCGTAGGAGGTGCGCGGGCGGCGGTCACCGGCCCAGTCGAAGAAGGGGTTGATGACGACGCCCATCATCATGTGCGGCGCCGAGTCCTCGTCGTTCGTCGAGTCCGGGTCGCCGAAGGTGTACGAGAAGAGGGACTGGTCCCAGTCGATCTCCCCCGAGATCGCCTTCGCGTAGGGGTCCAGCAGCAGCTTGTTCGGGTTGCAGCGGTGGCCGGCATCGGGGTCGTACGGTCCGTGGATGCGGAAGCCGTAGCGCTGGCCCGGCTGGACCTGCGGAAGGTAGCAGTGCCAGACGTAGGCGTCCGACTCCTGGATCTCGACGCGCGTCTCGGTGCCGTCCTCCTCGAAGAGGCACAGCTCGACGCGCTCGGCGATCTCACTGAACAGGGCGAAGTTCGTGCCGCTTCCGTCGAACGTCGCGCCCAACGGGTAGGCGGTTCCGGGCCAGGTCTCCACGAGACTCCTCAGGGGATTGTTCTCGGGCAGTCCGGGAGACGCCGATGTGCGGTCTGCGGATGCCCGACGTCGGGGGTGATGGTCCGTCACTTCCGCGACGGACCGACTGCTCAGCTTAGCGAGCGTGTCTCGAGCATTCCCCTGACGGTCAGCGCTCATCGCGCGGTCCTCCTCCGGTGGTCACGACCGGCGGCCGGAACCGCCGTCCGGTTCGTCCTGCGGGCGCGTGAGCGGGCAGGTCGTTCCGGTGGGTCACGCTCGAACAGTACGGTCGCGCCCGGTCCGCCGGGGAGGGCTGGCGCCGCGCCGGGTGCATCGGCTAGAACGCGCCGGAGGGGCTGTCCGGCCCACGCGGAGGGGCCGGCCGGGCTGGGCGGGAGCAGCGATCGGCCCCGTCGTCAGGGCCACGTCACCACGGACCGGGGCGCCGCACCGCGATCAGTGCGAGCCGAGCCTGCGCCGCAGGAGGTCGATCCGCGCCTGCAGCTGGGTCACGCTCGCCTGCGCCACCGCGGGTCCGCCGCAGAGCCGGCGCAGCTCGGTGTGCACCTGGCCGTGCGACTCGCCCGTCCCCCGTGCCCACAGGCCGACCAGGGAGTTGAGCAGGCTGCGCTGCTCCTTGAGCGTGCGGTAGAGCGGCGCCGGGATCTCGCTCGCCGGCTCGGCCGGGGCCGCCGCGCCCGCGCGGCTGCCGGCGCGCTTGGCCTGCCGCTGCTGCCGGTGCTGGAGCAGCTCCCGCACCTGGTCGGGCTCCAGGAGCCCCGGCAGTCCGATGAAGTCGAGCTCCTCCTCGCTCTCGACCTCGACCTCCATCCCGAACTCGGCGCCCTCGTAGACGACGCGGTCGAAGGTGGCGGCCGAGCCGATCGACTCGAAGCGGCCCTCCTCCAGGAGATCCGAGGACGCCTTCTCGCTGCGCTCGGCGTCGGCCATCAGATCGGCCTCGGGGTACTCCTCGTCGTCGGAGGTCCTGCGGTCGAGCGCGTGATCGCGCTGCAGCTCCATCGAGCCCGCCAGCGCGAGCAGGCCGGGCACGTTCGGGAGGAACACCGAGGCGGTCTCGCCGCGGCGCCGCGCGCGCACGAAGCGGCCGATCGCCTGGGCGAAGAACAGAGGAGTCGACGCCGATGTCGCGTACACGCCGACGGCGAGCCTCGGCACGTCGACGCCCTCGGAGACCATGCGGACCGCGACCATCCAGCGACTGGTGTCCTTCGCGAACTCCTCGATCCGGTCGCTCGCCTCCTTCTCGTCGGAGAGCACGACGGTGACGGTCTCGCCGCTGATCTCGCGGAGCATGGCGGCGTAGGCGCGCGCGGTGTAGTGGTCGGTCGCGATGACCAGGCCGCCGGCGTCGGGCACGGCGCGCCGCACCTCGGTGAGGCGGGTGTTGGCGGCGCGGAGGACCGAGGGGATCCAGTCGCCCTTCGGGTCCAGCGCGGTCCGCCAGGCCTGCGAGGTGATGTCCTTGGTGTTGCCCTCGCCGAGCCGCGCCTCCATCTCGTCGCCGGCCTTCGACTTCCAGCGCATCTGCCCGGCGTAGACCATGAACAGCACCGGCCGGACGACGCCGTCCGCGAGCGCGCGGCCGTAGCCGTAGGCGTAGTCGGTGAGCGAGGTGCGGATGCCCTCCTCGTCCGGCAGGTAGCTGACGAACGGGATCGCCGCCGTGTCCGAGCGGAACGGCGTCCCGGTCAGCGAGAGCCGGCGGACGGCGGGCTCGAAGGCCTCGCGCACCGCGTCGCCCCAGCTGAGGGCGTCGCCGGCGTGGTGCACCTCGTCGAGGATGACGAGGGTGCGGCCGGACAGGGTGAGCTCGCGGTGGAGCTCGGCGCGGACGGCGACCTGCGCGTAGGTGACGGCGACGCCGTGGTAGTGGCGGGCGTGGCGGCCCATGCGGTTGGTGAAGGTCGGGTCCAGGCGGATGCCGACGCGGTGCGCGGCCTCGGCCCACTGGCGCTTGAGGTGCTCCGTCGGTGCGACCACGGTGATCCGGTCGACCGTGCGGTTGTGCAGCAGCTCGGCGGCCAGCCGCAGCGCGAAGGTGGTCTTGCCCGCGCCCGGGGTCGCGGCGGCCAGGAAGTCGCGCGGCTCGTGCTGGAAGTAGGCCTCGAGCGCCTCCGCCTGCCAGGCGCGGAGCTTGTTCGCGGTACCCCACGGTGCCCTGCCCGGGAAGGACGGGGACAGGTGCTCAGCGGCGGAGGTGCCGACCTGATGACCGAAGCTCGAGGGACTGTTCACGTGGACCGAATCTAGCCGACGCCTCCGACAGCGGCTCGGTCTCCGCGGCCCGCCGGGAGGCGCACGGCGTGTCGCGCCGTGCCACCGACGGCCGGGTGCGGAGCATGATGGAGGGATGGTCGAGCAGCGTCATCCGTGGTCCCGCTACGTCGCCCTGGGCGACTCCTTCACCGAGGGGATCGGCGATCCGGAGCCCGGCAGCCCCGGCGGGCACCGCGGCTGGGCGGACCGCGTGGCGGAGGTCCTGGGCAGCCAGAACGAGGACTTCGCCTACGCCAACCTGGCGGTGCGCGGCCGCCTCCTGCAGCAGATCGTCGACGAGCAGGTCGAGCCCGCCCTGGAGCTGCGCCCCGATCTCATCACCATCTCCGCGGGCGGGAACGACGTCATCCGCCCGGGGACCGACCCCGACGACATCGCGTCCCGCTTCGAGTCGGGCCTCGCCCGGCTCCGCTCCGACGGGGCGACCGTCGTCCTCTTCACCGGAGTGGACGTGGGCTTCTCCCCCGTGTTCGGGCGGATCCGCGGGAAGGTCGCGATCTACAACGAGAACCTGCGGGCGCTGGCCAAGCGGTACGACTGCATCGTCGCCGACCAGTGGTCCCTCCAGGAGATCCAGGACGTGCGGATGTGGGCGCCGGACCGCCTGCACCTCAACCCGCACGGCCACCACGAGGTCGCGCGCATGGTCCTCGAGTCGCTGAACGTCGAGAACGACCTGCGCCCCCTCGCCCCGGAGCCGCTGCACGCCCGCACCTGGCGTGCCGCCCGCACGGAGGACATCCAGTGGGCGCGGGAGTACCTCGTGCCGTGGGTGCTGCGCCGAGTCCGCCACCAGTCCTCCGGCGACTTCATCACCGCCAAGCGGCCCTCCGCCGAGCGCTGGAGCACCGATCCCGGGGCCTCGGAGCCGGGCTCGGTCGTGCCGGGTAACGCGACGCCGGAGGAGGTCGCCGAGGACATCGCGACCGCCGGCGTGCGGATCGTCGGCGACCGGGCCGCGGATCCCCTGGCCTGATCCGCTCCCGGGAGGCGGCGGCTCGCCCCGCGCTCAGCCGAACAGCTCGGCCGGGTGGCCGAGGCGCCAGGCGAAGCCCGGGTCCTCGATCGACCCGTCGGCGACGAGGGGAAGCTCGTACGGGGTGCCGTTGACGTCGACGGTCGCGGTCCCCACGCGCTCGCCGTCGGCGACGGTCTCGAGCGGATCGAGGGCGACCGTGGTCGTCGTCGAGACCGCGCCCCACACCAGCACGGACCGCGCCTCCGCGGTCTCGGCCGTCGCCGTCTCCCCCCAGGCGCTCGTGAGGGTGCCGTAGTCCTGGCCCTCGACGGTCAGCGGGACGGTCCGGAAGCCCGCCTCGACGGTCGGGACGAGGGTCAGCACGTCCGCGGCGAGCTGCGGGTGCGTACGCGCGCCCACCACCACGCCGACCAGGGTGACCGGCCGGCCCTCGACGGTCGAGTCGAGCGAGAACAGCAGGCACGACCCCGCCTCGTCGGTCGTCCCCGTCTTGATCCCGTCCACTCCCGAGCGGCCGAGGAGCGAGTTGGTGTTGTCGACCTCGCCGACCCCCGGGATGACCGCGGTCGGCATCGCGACGATCGGAGCGAGCACCGGGTCCGCGATCAGCAGCTCGCCCAGGCGCACCATCTCGGCCGTCGTGCTGACCGTCGCCGGCGAGAGCCCGCTGGTGTCGGCGAGGGAGGTCCGCTCGAGCCCCTGCCCGTCGAGCCAGCCGCGCGCCGCGGCGAGGAAGGCGTCCTCCGAGCCGTACGCCCAGATCGCGAGGGACTTCGCGTAGTTGTTCGCGGACGGGAGCATCATGGCGGTCAGCGCCTCCCGCTCGGTCAGCTGCAGACCCGCGGTGACCGGAGCGTTCGAGCCGTTCTCGGCCAGGGTGTCGTTGTAGTACTGCACGTCCGCGCTCGTGAAGGTGATGGTCTCCCCGTCCGTCCCCTCTGCGATCGGCTTCGCCGCGAGGACGACGAGAGCGGTGACGACCTTGGCGATGCTCCCCGTCGGCACGGTTCCGGTGGAGCCGTAGCGGGCGAGCAGCCCGTCCTCCTCCGTCCCGTCGATGCCCACGGCCGCCACGGCGCCGGAGCCGTAGGCCGGCCAGGCCAGAGCGGGCGCGTCGACGGTGCTCGAGACGGGGTCCACCGCGACGGCGCTCGCCGTCGGCAGCTCCGCGGTCGCCGCGTTGGTCGCGTAGGCACCGCCTCCACCGACCAGCACGGTCGCGGCGACGAGACCGGCGACGACTGCCCCGCGCCGTCGACGCGGTCGCGGCTCCGGCGCGGCGGGCTCCCCGAACAGGTCGAGGGCGTCGTCGGATCGGGTCGGGGAGGTCACCCCGTCATCGTACGGGCGGGCCTCTCCCCCGTCCCGGACGCCGCCCCGTCGTCGGACGCGGCGGGTGACGCGCGGCACCGACCCCGATCCAGCGGCGGGAGCGTCAGCAGCAGGTCACCGCGGGGCCGCCGAGCGCCGGAGCCGGGCGGTCAACGCCCGCGGGTCAGCGCCCACAGTGCGACGGCGCTCGCCGAGGCCACGTTGAGCGAGTCGACGCCGTGCAGCATCGGGATGGTGACGACGGTGTCCGATGCGTCCAGCGCCGCGCGGCTGAGGCCGTCCCCCTCGGCGCCCAGGACGATCGCGACGCGCTCGGGGCGAGCCGCCGCGTACTCGTCGAGCGGCACCGCGTCCGGAGCGAGCGCCAGCGCGGCGACCGAGAACCCGGCCTCCTCCAGAGCGCGGCGAGCCGGTGCCCACTCAGGGGTGCGCGTCCACGGCACCTGCAGGACCGTGCCCATGCTCACCCGGACGCTGCGACGGTACAGGGGGTCCGCGCAGCGCGGCGTCACGAGGACCGCGTCCGCGCCCATGCCGGCCGCGGCGCGGAAGACGGCGCCGACGTTGGTGTGGTCGACCAGGTCCTCCAGGATCACGACGAGGCGCGCGCCCTCCAGCAGCTCGGCCATCGGCCGCAGCGGCGGACGGTGCATCGAGGCGAGCGCTCCGCGGTGGAGGTGGAACCCGGTCAGCTCCTCGATCAGCGGATCCGGCGCCACGAAGACCGGCACCTCGGAATGACGCTCGAGCACCCCGGCCGCGTCCGGCAGCCGCTTCTCCTGCACCAGGACCGAGCGGGGACGGTGCCCGGCGTCTAGCGCCCGCTCGATCACCTTGGCCGACTCGGCGATGTACAGACCGCCCTCCGGCTCCAGCACCCGCCGCAGCGCCACGTCGGTGAGGCGGTGGTAGTCGGCGAGGAGCGGGTGGTCGAGGTCGGTGATGTGCACGATCGGCATCCCGGCAATCTAGGGCACGGCGCGGACTAAACTCGTCCAGGGGCCGCTCGAACGGCCCTCGAAGGAGGCGCGGATGGAGTCGAGTCCGACACCGGTCGCCGAGGGCCCCGAGGCGCTCGCGGTCGAGCAGGCCGTCGAACTCCTCAGCGGGCGCCGCATCGCCGCCGTCACCGGCGCGGGCATGAGCACCGACTCGGGCATCCCCGACTACCGCGGAGCCGGGGCACCGGTGCGCAGCCCGATGACCTACTCCCAGTTCGTCGCCGATCCCGACTACCGCCGCCGGTACTGGGCCGGCAGCCAGCTCGGCTGGCGCCGCTTCACCAGCACGCGCCCCAACGACGGCCACCGGGCCCTGGCCCGGCTCGAGGAGCGCGGCCTGCTCACGGGCGTCGTCACGCAGAACGTCGACGGCCTGCACGTCCGAGCCGGTTCGCGCCGCGTGGTGGATCTGCACGGCTCGGCGGACCGTGTGCGCTGCATGACCTGCGGCCAGTACTTCGCCCGCGACGCGGTGGCCGAGCGGATCGAGGCGCTCAACCCCTGGCTCGACGACCCCGACGTCTCCTCCCTCAACCCCGACGGCGACGCCGAGGTCCACGACGTCTCGGCGATGACCGTCCCCGAGTGCACGGTCTGCGGCGGGATCCTGAAGCCGGACATCGTCTTCTTCGGCGAGTTCATCCCGACCGAGCGGTTCGAGGAGGCGCGCGCCATCGTCGCGGGCGCCGACGCCCTGCTCGTCGCCGGCTCGTCGCTCGTGGTCAACTCCGGCATCCGCTTCCTCGAGATCGCCCGTCGCGCCCGGATGCCGATCGTGATCGTCAACCGCGGCACCACCAAGGGCGACTCGCGCGCGAGCATCAAGATCGACGGCGGCACCAGCGAGGTGCTCCGCGAGCTCGCCGAGCGCCTGCCCGCGCGCCGCACCGCCGCCCTCTGAGCTCCCGCCCGCTCCGCACCCGACCTCCCGAGAGGCCCCTGTGACCCAGCTCACCCTCGTCCGCCACGGCCAGACCGACTGGAACGCCGCCCGGCGCATCCAGGGCAGGAGCGACATCCCGCTCAACGCGACCGGGCGCGCCCAGGCGCGGGCGGCGGCGCGGCTGCTCGCCGACCGGCGCTTCGACGCGGTGGTCGCCAGTCCGCTGCAGCGCGCCTTCGACACCGGAGCGATCATCGCGCGCGGTCTCGGCCTCGACGAGCCGCTGGCGGTGCCGGGCCTGGCCGAGCGCGCCTACGGCGAGGCGGAGGGGATGACCGGTCCCGAGCTCGCCGAGCGCTTCCCCGGAGGCATCGAGCGCGCGCCGATCCCCGGCTGCGAGACCCGCGCCGAGGTCGTCGAGCGGGCGACCGCCGCGCTGCTCGAGGTGGCCGAGCGCTTCCCCGACGCGTCCGTCGTCGTCGCCACGCACGGTGCGGTCATCGGCAGCCTGATCCGCGCGCTCAGCAGCGAGGACCTCCCCGTGCACGGCGTCTCGGTCGGCAACGGCTCCCGGCACGACTTCGCGATCGTCGACGGGGCACTGCGCATCGTCGGCGTCGACGACTCCGGCGACGTGGTCGTGGCGGACGTCGACCTCGACGACGTGCTCAGCCCGGCCCCGGGAGCCTGACGGCCCGCCTCCCGGAGGCGGTCCGATCGCCGGACCGCGTCAGCGCCGGCCGAGGTCCTGCAGGAGCCCGAAGAGCACCCGGGCGGAGTCGCGCCAGGAGAAGGCCGCGGCCCGCTCCCTCGCCCGGGCCGAGTGCGTCCGCCACACGGCGCCGTCCTCGAGCGACCGCACACCGTCCGCGATGCCCTTCGCGCTCGACGGGTCGACGTACACGGCGGCGTCCTGGGCGATCTCGCGGAAGATCGGGATGTCGCTCACCACGACCGGCGTCCCGAGCGCCATCGCCTCGACCAGCGGGATCCCGAAGCCCTCGTCCCTGCTCGCCGTCACGAGAGCGGTCGCCCGCGCGAGCACCGCGCGGTACTCCGCGTCCGGCGCCCCCTGGTGGAACACCAGCTTCGCGGTCGGCGCCAGGGCCCGGAGCGTCTCGACGGTCTCGTCGCTCGCCCGACTCATCAGGTGCAGCTCGTAGTCGGGCAGCAGCCGCATCGCGCGCGCGAGCGTCTCGACGTTCTTGTAGGGCATGAACGAGCCCATGTAGACGAGCGAGCGCGCGGCCGACCGGTCGGGCAGCGATCCCGCCAGAGCGGCGCTCGCCTCGTCGGGCTCGGTCGCCGCGTTCGGGACGACGACCACCGGCCGGGTGGTGAGGCGGTGGGAGCGGATCAGGTCGCGGGTCGTCTCCGAAACGGTGACGACCGCGTCGGCGCGCTGGAGGAGCCTCCGCTGCGGCCACCAGGCGAGGTGGTAGAGCCGCCAGAGCGCGCGCACGGGAGCGGCCAGGTCGCGCGGCGGAGTGCGGTGGCGGTAGTAGATGAGGTCGTGCACGGTCAGGACGAGCCGGTAGCGGCGGCCGAGCGAGCCCATGGTCTGCATCGGCGAGAAGACCACGTCGGGCCGCAGCCGGTTCACCAGCAGCGCGACGAACGGCTCGAACGGGCTGGTCGGCCCGGTCACGCGCTCCCACGGGAGCGACGGGAGCATCGCGAGCTGGCGGCGGTCGCTGATCAGCATGGTCACGTCGTGCAGCTTCGCGAGCTCGCGGACGAGCTCCGCGGTGTAGCGGCTGATCCCGTCGTGCCGCTCGAGCCGGGTGTACCGGCAGTCGACGACGATCCTCATCGGTCGATCCCCTCCTCGAGGGCCGTCCGCAGCACGGCGGCGGCCTCGTCCGGCGTCTCGTAGTGGATCAGGTGGCCGACTCCGTCGATGACGTGCAGGCGGGCGTGCGGCAGCCTCTCGAGCAGGCGGTACTGCGCCGGGAGCGGAGTGATGTCGTCCTGCGCCGCGGCGATCAGCTGGGTCGGCACGCCGATCCGGGAGGCGTACTCGCCGACGTCGTGCGAGACGGAGGCGCGGAACGCCTCGAGGACCGTGTCGCGGGAGGCGAAGGCGCTGAAGTAGCGGTCGTGCTGGTCGTGCACGAAGCGTCGCAGCGCCGGCTCCTTCGTCTTCACCATCGCCAGGCTCATCACCCGCACGATCAGCGGGTCGCTGAGCAGGCGGCGTCCGAGGGGCCCCGGCAGGAGCGCGCCGAGCCGGTAGTAGAGGACGGCGAGCCTGGTCAGGACGCCGCGCGGACCCTGCAGGGCGGGCGCGCCGATCGGGTTGACCAGCACCAGGAGCGGAGCGGGCAGCCCGTCGGCGACGGCCGCGGCCGCGACGATCGAGCCGAAGGAGTGGCCGAGGACGGCCGCCTCGCCGCGGAGCCCCAGCGTGTCGAGGAAGGAGCCGAGCCAGGAGGCGTAGCCGTCCACGTCGTGCGGCAGGCGCGTCATCGGGGTCGAGGCGCCGAAGCCGGGCAGGTCGGGAGCGACGACCCGCACGTCCGCTCCCCCGGCGAGCAGACGGGCGACGACGGGCTCGAGGCCGTGGTGCTCGCCGCGGAACCCGTGCACCAGCACGAGGACGGTCGAGGCGTCCGGAGCGCCGTAGGTCCAGTAGGCGGTGCGGGATCCGGCGACGTCCACCGCGGCCTCGCGGACGGGGACACGGCCGAGATCGGAGGCGTAGGGGGAGGGAGTGGTCATCGCGTTCCTTATCGTAGGGAAAGCCCGTCGAAGATCTGGCCGCAACGCCTTGCGTGGCCTCGATCCGAGCCGGGAGCATGATCACGCGCTCGCAACACGGCGCACCGCCCACCCGTCTCGCGAGACGGTCATCCGCTCAGGCAGCAGCAGAAGGAGCACCGTGAGCTTCACGTCGCCGATCCAACTCCCCGGACTAGCCCTCGACCCCCAGTGGTACCGCCGGGCGGTGTTCTACGAGGTGATGATCCGGTCGTACTACGACTCCAACGGCGACGGCGCCGGCGACATCAACGGGCTCGCCTCCAAGCTCGACTACCTGCAGTGGCTCGGGATCGACGCCCTCTGGCTCCCGCCGTTCTACATGTCGCCTCTGCGCGACGGCGGCTACGACGTCTCCGACTTCAAGGCGATCCTCCCCGAGTTCGGCACGATGGAGGACTTCCGCGACCTCGTGCGGAAGGCCCACGAGCGCAACATGCGCATCGTGATGGACTTCCCGCTCAACCACACCAGCGACCAGCACGAATGGTTCCAGCAGTCCCGGTCCGACCCCGAGGGCCCCTACGGCGACTTCTACGTCTGGAACGACACCGATGACAAGTGGCCGGACATCCGCATCATCTTCGTCGACACCGAGGACTCGAACTGGGCCTTCGACGCCGAACGCCGCCAGTTCTACTTCCACCGCTTCTTCTCCCACCAGCCGGACCTCAACTTCGAGAACCCCGCCGTGCACGAGGCGATCCACGACGTGGTCAAGTTCTGGCTCGACCTCGGCGTCGACGGTATCCGACTCGACGCGATCCCCTACCTCTACGAGTCCGACGAGGGCAACGGAGAGGGCGAGCCGCCCACCCACGAGTTCATCAAGAACCTCCGCACCATGGTCGACCGCGACTACCCCGGCCGCATCCTGATCGCCGAGGCGAACCAGTGGCCGCGGGAGGTCGCCGCGTTCTTCGGCACGGAGGAGGAGCCCGAGTGCCACATGGCGTTCGACTTCCCGGTCATGCCGCGCATCTTCTACTCCCTCCGCGCGCAGACGGCGAACGAGCTGAAGAAGGTGCTCTCCGAGACGTTCGACATCCCCAGCGGCGCCGCCTGGGGCGTGTTCCTCCGCAACCACGACGAGCTCACGCTCGAGATGGTGTCCGAGGAGTACCGCCAGGCCATGTACGGCTGGTACGCCTACGACCCGCGGATGCGCTCCAACATCGGCATCCGCCGCAGGCTTGCGCCGCTTCTGGACAACTCGCGCGCCGAGCTCGAGCTGATCAACGCCCTGCTCTTCTCCCTCGCCGGCAGCCCGTTCCTGTACTACGGCGACGAGATCGGCATGGGCGACAACATCTGGCTCAACGACCGCGACGCGTCGCGCACGCCGATGCAGTGGACGCCCGACCGGAACGCCGGCTTCTCGGCCGCCGACCCCGGCAAGCTCGTGCAGCCGATCGTCCAGTCGCTCGTCTACCACTACAACCAGGTCAACGTGGAGGCGCAGCTGGCGCAGTCCCGCTCCCTGCTGCACTGGATGCGGAACGTCCTGCACGTGCGCCGCGGCCACCCGGCGTTCGGCCTCGGGTCGATGCGCGTCCTCGAGACGGACCACGAGTCGGTGCTCGCCTTCGTGCGGGACTACGCCGGCTCGGGGTCCGAGATGGGCGACCAGCCCGAGGAGGTGCTCTGCGTCTTCAGCTTCAACCACAACCCGGTCTCGGTCACGATCACGGACCCGGAGAACCCCGGATCGACGCTCAGCGACCTGTTCGGCGGCGGCCGCTTCCCCGGATTCTCGGACGACGGCACGCTGACGATGACGCTCGGCACGCAAGGCTTCTTCTGGCTCCACGTCGCCAAGGCGCACGAGGCCCGCTGACCCGGCAGCACGCCGAGGGGCCTCCGGCCGATGTCGGAGGCCCCCTTTAGGCTGTCGGCGTGAGCACCACCGGAACGACCGAGACGCAGACCGAGCCGATGCTGTTCGACGAAGCCGAGCGGGCGCTCGTCCCCTCCGAGGGGGCGCGGTGGTTCGACCTGCTGGCCGTGTTCGACCTCGAGACCACCGGCATCGACGTCCGCACGAGCCGCATCGTCACCGCGCACGTCGGCGTGATCGACGCGGCGGGCGAGCCGATCGAGGGCACGACCTGGCTCGCCGATCCCGGGGTCGAGATCCCGGCCGGCGCCTCCGCCGTCCACGGGATCAGCACCGAGCACGCCCGCGCGCACGGCCGCCCCGCCGGCGAGGTCGTGGCCGAGATCTCCGAGGCGCTGCGCTCGCTCCTCGCCCGCGGCATCCCGGTCGTCGTCTACAACGCCCCCTACGACCTCTCGCTCCTCGCCCACGAGGCGCGCCGCTGGGGCGTGCCCGTGCTGCTCGACCCGAGCCCCGTCGTCGATCCGCTCGTGATCGACAAGGCGGTGGACCGCTACCGCAAGGGCAAGCGCACCCTGACCCTCGCCGCCGAGCACTACGGCGTCGCCCTCACCGAGGCGCACGACGCGGGCGCGGACGCGATCGCGGCGGGTCGGGTCGCCCAGGCGCTGGGCCGCGCCTTCGCCGACGAGCTCGGAGTCGGCGCGGAGGCCCTGCACGCGCTCCAGGTCGACTGGTGCCGCACCCAGGCCGAGTCCTTCCAGGAGTACATGCGCCGCGTCCGCGACGAGTCCTTCGTCGCCGACGGGGGCTGGCCGGTCCGCCACTGACCCCTCAGGTCAGCGTGCGCCCCTCGCGCAGGAGCGCCACGTACTCCGCGATCCGCCGCTCCCGCGTCGCCGCCCGCTTCAGCTGCGAGAGGCGGAAGAGGAACGCGAAGCGCTTCTGCCCGCCGACGGTCGCGAAGAAGGCCAGGGCCTGCGGATCCGCGTCGAGCGCCCGCTGGAAGTCGTCCGACACCTCCGCATCGCGCTGCCGGTAGGCCGCGTCCCAGCGCCCGTCGGCGCGTGCCCGCTCGACCTCGGCCAGCCCGCCCGGCAGCATCCGGCCCTCCGCCAGCAGCCGTGCGACGTGATCGCGGTTGACCTTGGACCACGGGCTAGCGCGACGCCGCGGGGTGAAGGCCTGGAGCTTGAACTGCTCGTCGAAGGCTCCCGCCTGACCGTCGATCCAGCCGTGGCAGAGCGCGATGTCGAGCGCCTCGGCGTAGGTGATCCCCGGATCGACGGCGGCCTTCTTCCGCAGCTTCAGCCGGACTCCGTCCGGGTCGGGCTCGCCGCGGAGGTAGGCGTCCCACTCTTCAGGAGTCGTGAACGGCAGGATCGGCTTGTCGGCGAAGGACACCATGCCGGGACGCTACCGCGCCGGCTCCCCGACGGCCACGGCCCGCCCGTCGGCGCAAGCCCTCGCTCCGCGGACCGCGGCGCTGTGGGATCGGGTGAGCACGTGTTCCCCCTCCCCCCTCTCGCAAGGAGAAGTCATGCCCACGATCCGCACGGTCACCGTCCTCGGCAGCGGAGTGCTCGGCTCCCAGATCGCCTTCCAGTCGGCCTTCCACGGCTTCGCCGTCACCGTCTACGACCTCTCCGACGACGTCCTCGAGTCGGCGCGCGAGCGGCTCCGCGGTCTCGCGGGCGTCTACGAGTCGGTGCCCGGCGGCGTCGCCGGCGGACCGCAGGAGGCGCTCGACTCCCTCCGCCTCACCTCCGACCTCGCGGAGGCTGTCGCCGACGCCGACCTCGTGATCGAGGCCGTCCCCGAGGACCTGGGCCTGAAGCAGGAGCTGTACGGCCGCCTGGGTGCGCTCGCTCCCGAGCGCACGGTCTTCGCGACCAACTCGTCCACGCTGCTCCCCAGCGACCTGAAGGCCTCGACCGGCCGACCCGACCGGTTCCTCGCGCTGCACTACGCCAACCACGTCTGGGCGCAGAACACGGCCGAGATCATGGGGACGACGGACACGGACCCCGCCGTGGTCGACGCCGTCGTGGAGTTCGCCGTCTCCAGCGGCCTCGAGCCCATCAGGCTGCAGAAGGAGAAGGCCGGCTACGTCCTGAACTCGCTGCTGGTGCCGCTCCTCAACGCCGCGTCGGGGCTGCTCATGGGCGGCTACGCCGACTACGAGACCATCGACAAGACCTGGAGGATCGGCACCGGCGCCCCGCTCGGACCCTTCCAGATCTTCGACGTCGTCGGTCTGCGGACCGCCTTCAACATCGCCGCCGCGGCCCCGGACGAGGCCTCCCAGGCGTTCGCCGCCCACCTGAAGACGGAGTACCTCGATCGCGGCCGCCTCGGAACGGCCACCGGAGAGGGCTTCTACCGCTACTGAGGACCGCCCCGCGGGAACGACGAAGGGCCCCCGACCGTGAGGTCGAGGGCCCTTCGAGGAGTGCTACTTGCCGAAGTTCTTGTAGCGGCTGTTGAACTTCTCGACGCGGCCGGCCGAGTCCATGATGCGCTGCTTGCCCGTGTAGAACGGGTGGGAGGCGGAGGAGATCTCGACGTCGATGACGGGGTAGGTCACGCCGTCGAGCTCGATCGTCTTGCTGCTCTTCGCGGTCGAGCGGGTGAGGAAGGTCTCACCGGACGCGAGGTCGCGGAAGACGATCGCGGAGTACTCGGGGTGGATGTCGGTCTTCATGGTCGTGTCCTGTCGTCGATGGTCCTGAACCGCACCTGTCGTCGACGGGAACGGGTGGATGAGGGCGGGCGCACCGCGAACGGGCCCGAACCAGCTACCGAGAATACCAGACCGGCAGCGCGCGCAGAAGTCGCGCCGCGCCCGGACCCCGGAGCCGGGGTCAGCCGCGGGCGCGGGCCGAGAAGCGCCCGTTCTCGCGGGTGAGAGCGATGTCGAGCCCGAAGGTCTCGGCGAGCGTCGCCTCGGTCAGGGACTCGGCCAGCGGGCCCGCCGCCACCACCGCTCCGTCGCGGAGTAGCAGGGCGTGGGTGAAGCCGTCGGGGATCTCCTCGACGTGGTGGGTCACCATCACGATCGCGGGCGACGCCGGGTCCTTCGCGAAGCCGCCCAGCAGCTGGACGAGCTCCTCGCGGGCGCCGAGGTCGAGGCTCGCGGCCGGCTCGTCGAGCAGGAGCAGCTCGGGGTCGGTCATGATCGCGCGGGCGATCTGGACGCGCTTCTGCTCGCCGTCCGAGAGCGTCCCGAAGGTGCGCTCGGCGAGGTGCTCGAGCTTCCACTCGGACAGCACGCGGCGGGCGCGGCGCTCGTCGATCGCGTCGTAGCCCTCGTTCCAGCGGCCGGTGACGGCGTAGGCGGCGGTCATCACGACGTCGAGCACGCTCTCGCCGGCCGGGAGGCGGCGCGCCATCGCGGTCGAGGCGTAGCCGATGCGCGGACGCAGCTCGAACACGTCGACCCGGCCGAGGGTCTCCTCGAGCAGGTGCGCGGCACCGGTCGAGGGGTAGTTCTGCGCGGCGGCGATCTGCAGGATCGAGGTCTTGCCCGCCCCGTTGGGGCCGAGGATCACCCAGCGCTCGTCCTCGGCCACGTCCCACGACACGTGGTCGAGGATCCGCTTGCCGTTCCGGACGAAGGACACATCGACGAACGAGACAACGCTGGGCATGGGAGCCATTCTAAAGGAGGCGGCCGGGAGGCTCAGACGAGCGAGTCGTAGATCGCCCGGGTGTCCCGCGCGATCTGCGTCCAGCTGAAGTGGCTCTGCGCGCGCTCGCGGCCCGCGGCGCCCATCCGCTTCGCCGTCTCCGGGTCGGCGACGACCTCGGCGAGGGCGGCGGCCAGGTCGGCGACGTAGCGCTCCGGGTCCACGGGGGTGCCGGTGCCGTCGGTGACCTGCTCGATCGGGACGAGACGGCCGGTCACTCCGTCGTCGACGACCTCCGGGATGCCGCCGGTCGCCGTCCCGACGACCGCCGCACCGCAGGCCATCGCCTCGAGGTTGACGATGCCGAGGGGCTCGTAGATCGAGGGGCAGACGAACGTGGTCGCGTTCGTCAGGACCGCGGAGAGCTGGTGGCGCGGCAGGTGCCGGTCGATCCAGACGACGCCGGTGCGCTCCTCCTGGAGGCTGCGGACGAGGGAGGTGACCTCGGCCATGATCTCGGGGGTGTCGGGGGCGCCCGCGCAGAGCACGAGCTGCACCTCGGGAGGCAGGGTCGCCGCGGCGCGGAGCAGGTAGGGCAGGCCCTTCTGCCGGGTGATGCGGCCGACGAAGACCACGGAGGGGCGCGAGGGGTCGATGCCCAGCTCGGCGAGGACGGCCTCGTCCTCGACCGGGTGCCAGGCGTCGAGGTCGATGCCGTTGTAGACCACGTGGACCTTCGCCGGGTCCAGGGCCGGGTAGGAGCGGAGGATGTCCTCGCGCATGCCGCCGGACACCGCGATCACGGCGTCGGCGTTCTCGTACGCCTCCCGCTCGATCCAGCTCGAGACGCGGTAGCCGCCGCCGAGCTGCTCGGCCTTCCACGGACGCAGCGGCTCGAGGCTGTGCGCCGAGACCACGTGCGGGATGCCGTGCAGGAGCTGGGCGAGACGCCCCGCGGCGTTGGCGTACCAGGTGTGGGAGTGGACCAGGTCGGCCCCCGCCGCGTCCTGCGCGATCTGCAGGTCGACCCCGAGGGTCTGCAGCGCGCCGTTCGCCTCGGCGAGCTCCACGGGGACGGAGTACGCGAACGTGCCCTCCTCCTCGCGCGGCGCGCCGAAGCAGCGCACCACGACCTCCAGGTCGCTGCGCAGCGCCTTGGTGAGCTCGGCCACGTGGACACCGGCTCCCCCGTACACCTCGGGCGGGTATTCCTTGGTCAGCAGATCGACTCGCACCCCCGAACCGTAGTACAGGGCGCTCCCCCGGCGACAGCCTGGGTCCACGGGGAAGCCCGAGCCCCTACTGTGGTGCCATGCAGTCAAAGAAGATCTTCGGCATCGTCCTCGCCGGCGGCGAGGGAAAGCGCCTCATGCCCCTCACGGCGGACCGGGCCAAGCCCGCGGTGCCGTTCGGCGGGCAGTACCGGCTGATCGACTTCGCGCTGTCCAACCTGATCAACTCCGGTCTCACTCAGATCGTCGTGCTGACGCAGTACAAGTCGCACTCGCTCGACCGCCACGTCTCGCAGACCTGGCGCCTCTCCGGGCTCCTGAACTCCTACGTCGCCTCGGTCCCCGCGCAGCAGCGCCTGGGCAAGCGCTGGTTCAGCGGCTCGGCCGACGCGATCCTGCAGAGCCTCAACCTGATCCGCGACGAGAAGCCCGACATCGTCGTCGTGGTCGGCGCCGACCACGTCTACCGCATGGACTTCTCGCAGATGATCGACGCGCACATCACGTCCGGTGCGAAGGCGACCGTCGCGGCCATCCGCCAGCCGATCGAGCTCGCGGACCAGTTCGGCGTCATCCAGCTCGCCGGTGACGAGGCGGGCGACGGCATCGTCCCGACGATGATCTCCGAGTTCCTCGAGAAGCCCAAGGACGCCGTCGGCCTGGCCGACTCCCCGCACGAGGTCCTCGCCTCCATGGGCAACTACGTCTTCGACGCGGACGCCCTGATCGACGCGGTCATCCGCGACGGCGAGTCCTCCACGTCGGACCACGACATGGGCGGCGACATCATCCCCGACTTCGTCGCGCGCGGCGAAGCCGGCGTCTACGACCTCAAGCTCAACGACGTCCCCGGCTCGACCGACCGCGACCGCTACTACTGGCGGGACGTCGGCACCATCGACTCCTTCTTCGAGGCCCACCAGGACCTCATCTCGGCGCTGCCGGTCTTCAACCTCTACAACCAGCAGTGGCCGATCTTCTCGTCGCAGCTGAACTCCCCTCCGGCCAAGATCGTCCGCGACGGCAAGGGCAACATGGGATCGACGGTCGACTCGGTCGTCTCGCTCGGCACCGTGATCTCGGGCGCGCACATCGAGCGCAGCGTCGTCGGGCCCTGGACGGTCATCGAGTCGAACGCGACGGTCACCGATTCGGTGGTCTTCGACAAGGTCCGCATCGGCCCGGACGCGCTGGTCGTCCGCGCTATCCTCGACAAGGACGTCGTCGTCGAGCCCGGTGCTCGAGTCGGCGTGGACCACGACCGCGATCGCGAGCGCGGGTTCACCGTCACCGAGTCGGGCATCACCGTCGTCGGCAAGGGCGTCGTCGTCCACCCGTAGCACCCCCGCGGGTCGAGCTCTGCGCCCCGGCGCGCCCACCCGACCGATCGGACCGGCCCATGAGTGAGCGTCCTGCGACGCCTGCCCGCTTCCTCGTCGTCCTCGACGCGGACTCCACCCTCCTCCAGGACGAGGTGATCGAGCTCCTCGCGGTGCACGCCGGCTCCGAGGAGCGCGTCGCCGCCGTCACGGAGCGGGCGATGCGCGGCGAGCTCGACTTCGGCGAGAGCCTCCGCGAGCGGGTCGCCACTCTCGCCGGGGTCCCGGAGTCGGTGCTCCCCGGTGTGAGCTCGGGCGTCCGCGTCACGCCCGGCGCCGCCGAGCTCGTGGCCGGCGTCCACGCCGCCGGCGGCCGCGTCGGTGTGGTGTCCGGAGGGTTCCACGAGGTCCTCGACCCGGTCGCCGGTGCGCTCGGCCTCGACTTCGTCCGGGCCAACCGCCTCTGCTGCGGGGACGGCCTGCTGACCGGAGCGGTCGACGGGGCGGTCATCGACGCCGCGGCCAAAGCGGAAGCGCTCCGCGAGTGGGCGGCGGTCTCGGGCGTCCCGCCGCAGCGCACGATCGCCGTCGGCGACGGTGCGAACGACCTGGAGATGATGGCGGTCGCCTCCCTCGCGGTCGCCTTCAACGCCAAGCCCCTGGTGCGCGAGCGCGCCGACCTCGTCGTCGGCGGCCTCGACCTGTCGCAGCTGCTGCCTGTCCTCGGCCTCCGCGGCTGAGGCCCGCCTCCCCCGGCCTCAGGGAGGTCAGCGGCCCGCGATCGCGACGAGTCCGGCGCAGCCGAGCGCCAGCGCCCAGCTGACGAGCGAGCCCACCAGGAAGTACTCCGCCTTCTCGCCGCTGCCGCCGTCGCGGGAGATCTCGGGGAAGCGCACGATCCCCTTGGCCGCGAGCACGGCACCGGCGAGGCCGATCGCTCCGGCGAGCGTGAGGCCGGCGATCAGCAGCCGCTCCAGCGGTCCGATCGTGCGCCCGCCCTGGAGGTCCGGCAGGCGGGCGTCGGCCGGCTCCCGACGCGCGAACCGCTCGCTCCAGCGCGGGCGCGGCGCGGGCTCGGCCTGCGGGAGCTCGCGGAACAGTGCCGCCCGCACGATCACGTTGCCGCTCTCCAGCAGGAAGAGCCCGGCTCCGACCGCCAGAGCGAGCTGCTCGATCGGAGGGAGCGTGCTCGCGACGATGGTCGGCGCGAGCGGCCCCGTCGGGATGCCGACGGCGCGGTCGACAGCGGTCAGCACCAGGACCGCCGCGACGAGGGCGACGGCCGGACGCAGACCCCCGGGCGGCCGCGCGTTCTCGACGGTCGTGGTCGTCAGCAGCCAGGCTCCGGCCAGGACGACGACGATCGCCGCACCGAGCGGCGGGGCTCCGACGAGGAGCGCTGCGGTCACGGCTGCGGCGGCGAGCACGGGGATCGCGAGGAGGGCCGCACGGCGGCGGAGGTGCGTGCGCGCGAGGTCGCCGAGGCCGATCACGGCGAGCAGCAGCGCCGTCAGCACGTCTCCTCCAGCAGGCGCGCGCCGGCGAGGAGGGCGCCCGCTCCCGCGCGCCGCAGCGCCTGCGAGACGGCGGGCTGCGAGATCGACTCCTGCTCGCCCAGCTCCTTCTGCGACGCTCCGCGCAGGCTCCCCAGCACGAGTCGGCGATCGCGCGCGCTGAGCGCTCCGACCAGCGCGTCGCGGGAGAGGAGGTAGGCGTTGACGGCCGCCTCGCCGGAGTCCCCGTCGGCGTCCCCGGCGACGAACCATCCGCGGGCCGTGGGCACGGCACCGTCCTCGAGCGCGTGGGCGCGATCGATGGCCTCGCGCGCGCGCCACCAGCCGGACCCGTCCTCGAGGTCCCCTGCTATCCCCGACCCGACCACCCGCACCTCGCCCAGGCCGATGCCCGCGCGGCAGTCGACGCCGGCCGGGAGCGAGAGGCGCGCCTGCAGCGTCGCCCGGAGTGCGGCGTGGACGGAGGGGTAGATCGCCTGGAACTCGTCGCCGACCGTCGGGTGCAGGGGCTGGATCGCCGGGACCGCGGCCTCCACCTCGGCGAAGCCCCGCTCGATCTCGCGCTGAGCACCCGCGCGGTCGACGAGGGAGCGGGAGGTCACCAGGTCCAGGAGCACGGCGACGACAACGGAGGAGGTCATCGCATAAGCCTAGAGCTTATATCCGCCGGATATAAGCCCAGGGATTATCGGTCAGTGGCCCATCCCGAGGCCGCCGTCGACCGGGATCACGGCACCCGAGATGTACGCCGCCTCGTCACCGGCCAGCCAGCGCGTGACCTTCGCGACCTCGGCAGCGGTGCCGTAGCGGGCGAGCGGGATGCTCTTCCGGTACTCCGCCTGCTGCTCCGGCGAGAGCTCGGCGGTCATGTCGGTCTCGATGAAGCCGGGAGCGACGACGTTGGCGGTGATGTTGCGGGCGCCGAGCTCGCGGGTCAGCGAGCGGGCGAAGCCCACGAGGGCGGCCTTCGACGAGGAGTAGTTGATCTGGCCCGGCGACCCGTAGAGGCCGACCACGCTGGAGATGAGGACGACGCGGCCGAAGCGCTGCTTGAGCATCCCCTTCGATGCGCGCTTGACGACGCGGAACGCCCCGGTGAGGTTCGTGTCGACGACGGACGTGAAGTCCTCCTCCGTCATGCGCAGCAGCAGGGTGTCGCGGGTGATGCCCGCGTTCGCCACCAGGATCTCGACCGGGCCCAGCTCCGCCTCGACCTGCGTGAACGCGGCGTCGATGGAGGCGGCGTCGGTCACGTCCGCGACGACGGTGAGGGAGCCCTCCGGACCGGATCCCGAGCGCGCGGTCACGGCGACCCGGTGACCGGCGGCCACGAACTCCTGGGCGATGGCGAAGCCGATCCCCCGGTTGCCCCCGGTGACGAGGACGGTGCGCGGCGTGGTCATGGTGTCCCTCCTGCCGGCGCTCGTGCGGCGCCGGGCGACCCGTACATCCTAGAGGCGCGTCGCGCAACAGATTCCGGGATGAGGCCCTCCCGGCCTGCACCCGCCTGCCGCGACGTAGGCTTGCAGGGCTGTGAAACCACGCGAGACACTCACCTCCCTACCGCCGTCGCCGAGCGCCGAGCGGCGCTCCCGCGCGATCAAGTACTCGATCGCCATGGGCATCAGGATGCTCTGCGTCATCTGCCTGCTCTTCGCCCACGGCTGGTGGCTGCTGTTCTTCGCCATCGGCGCCGTGGTCCTGCCCTACTTCGCCGTCGTGCTGGCCAACGTCGGCAGTGCGGGCGAGCGCGGCAACGTCGAGCGGCCGGGTGCGATCGTCCTCTCCCGGCCGGTCCCGCCGCCCCCCGCCCCCGACTCCGAGGCGCCGAGCGGCCCCGAGGGCGGCGACCCGCGGGGAGACCGGCCGTGATCCCGCTCGGCCGGGTCCCCGACGCGCACGCCTGCTCCCGAGCGGGCTGCCCGCGGACGGCGACGTTCGCGATCGAGTGGCGGAACCCGAGGATCCACGCGGAGGACCGTCGGAAGACCTGGCTGGCCTGCGGCGAGCACCGGGAGTTCCTGCGCGAGTTCCTCCTCGCCCGCGACTTCCCGCTCGAGGTGAAGCCGCTCTACACGGTCGATCGCGGAGCGGAACGATGAGCGGCGACGCGCCCCGTCCCTCCTGGCGCTTCGTCTTCTCGCGACGCTGGTTCGGCTACCTCGCTCTCGCGATCGTCTTCGCCGTCGCCTGCGTGCTGCTCTCGCGCTGGCAGGTCGCGCGGCTCGACCAGGCCGCCTCGACCAACCGGCTGGTCACCGCGAACTGGACCGCCGACCCGGTGGCGCTCGACGGGCTGCTCCCCGCCGACTCCACGTGGGACGACGCCCTCGAGTACCGCCCGGTCGAGATCACCGGCGTCTACGAGACGCAGGGGCAGACCCTCGTCCGCAACCGGCCCTACAACGGCAACCCCGGCTTCGAGATCCTGACGCCGCTGCGGCTCGACGACGGCAGCGTGTTCGTCGTCGACCGCGGCTGGGTCCCCGTCGGCTCGACCCAGGACTCCCCCGACGCGATCCCCGCGCCGCCCGAGGGAGAGGTGACCGTCGTCGCCCGCCTGAAGCCCGCGGAGGGACGGATCGACGGACGCTCCGCACCGGCCGGCCAGATCGCCACGATCCAGCTCGATGATCTGTCGACGCAGCTGGACGAGCCCCTGCGGACCTCGGCGTACGGCCTGCTGGTCGCCGAGGCGCCGGCGCCGGTCGACGCTCCCCCGCTGGCCGCGATCAAGCCGGTCGCCGACGAGGGCCTGCACATCAGCTACGCGATCCAGTGGGTGCTGTTCGCCGTCATGGGCTTCGGCGGGCTCGGCTGGGCGATCCGCCACGAGTACCGAATCCGCAACGCCGACGACCCCGAGGTCGTGGCGGCCGAGGAGCGGCGCGAGGAGCGCCGCCGACGCCGCGGCCGCAGCGACTCCGAGGTCGAGGACGAGCTGCTCGACGCCCGCTAGGCGAGCGTGATCAGGTCGAGGTAGTCGGCTGCCCAGTGGTCCTCGGTGCCCTCCGGCATGATCAGGACGCGCTCGGGGTTCAGCGCCTCGACGGCTCCCTCGTCGTGGCTGACCAGGACGACCGCGCCCTCGTAGTGCGCGAGCGCGTCGAGGATCTCCTCGCGGCTCGCGGGATCGAGGTTGTTGGTGGGCTCGTCGAGCAGGAGAACGTTCGCGCCCGAGACCACGATCATCGCCAGGGCGAGACGGGTCTTCTCCCCGCCGGAGAGGACCCCGGCCGGCTTGTGCGAGTCGTCCCCGGTGAACAGGAACGAGCCCAGGACCCGGCGCGCCTCGGTCTCGGTGAGGTTCGGGCTGGAGGAGACCATGTTCTCAAGCACTGAGCGCTTGACGTCGATCGTCTCGTGCTCCTGCGCGTAATAGCCGATCCGGAGGCCGTGCCCGGCCTCGATCACTCCGGTGTCGGGCTGGTCGACGCCGCCCAGGATGCGCAGGAGCGTCGTCTTGCCCGCTCCGTTGAGCCCCAGGATGACGACCTTGGAGCCGCGGTCGATCGCGAGGTCGACGGCGGTGAAGATCTCGAGCGAGCCGTAGCTCTTCGACAGGTTCTGAGCCTGCAGAGGGGTGCGACCGCAGGCGGACGGGGTCGGGAACCGGAGCTTCGCGACGCGGTCGACCGCGCGGACCTCCTCGAGCCCGCTGAGCATGCGCTCGGCACGCGCGACCATCTGGTGCGCCGCTGCGGCCTTCGAGGCCTTCGCGCCGAACTTGGCGGCCTGCAGCTGGAGGGCGCCGGCCTTCTTCTCGACGTTGACCCGCTCCTTCTTGCGGCGCTCCTCGTCGGCGGCGCGCTGGCGCTGGTAGTTCTTCCAGTTCATGTTGTAGACGTCGATGACCTGGCGGTTGGCATCGAGGTAGAAGACGCGGTTCACGGTCTCGCCGACCAGCTCGATGTCGTGGCTGATCACGATGAAGCCGCCGCGGTAGTTCTTGAGGAACTCGCGGAGCCAGACGACGGAGTCGGCGTCGAGGTGGTTCGTCGGCTCGTCGAGGATCAGCGTGCTCGCGTCGGAGAAGAGGATGCGCGCGAGCTCGATGCGGCGCCGCTGGCCACCGGAGAGCGTCTTGAGCGGCTGGTCGAGGATCCGGTCGGGGAGGTTGAGGTTGCTCGCGATCGACGCGGCCTCCGCCTCAGCCGCGTATCCGCCCAGGGAGAGGAAGCGATCCGTGAGGTTGCCGTACTTCTTCATGCCGGCCTCGCTCACGGGGGTGTCGCTGCTCGACATCGCGACCGTCGCCTCCTGCATGCCGAGCACCAGCTGCCCCAACCCGCGGGCGTCGAGGATGCGGGTGCGCGCGAGCTCCTCCGGGTCGCCGGAGCGCGGGTCCTGAGGGAGGTAGCCGATCTCGCCGCCGCGGTCGACCGTGCCCTTCGAGGCGATGAGGTCGCCCGCGAGGACCTTGGTCAGCGTCGTCTTCCCCGCCCCGTTGCGGCCGACGAGGCCGACCTTGTCGCCGTCGCCCACCCGGAAGGAGACGTTCTCCATCAGGAGTCGGGCGCCGACTCGGAGTTCGAGGTCGTGCACGCTGAGCACAGTGCTGTCCGTTCCCGCCAAGAAATGGCGTTCGGTTCGGGAGGAGTGGGGCAAGGGGCCGCGATGCGGCAGCCCCCTAGTATATTTCCTGAGCCGCGGGGCGGATCCACGTCCGCTCACCGCGGACGCGCTCGCTCCTCGCTCTCGGGCGACCAGGACTCTCGGAGATCACCCATGTCCCCTTCCTCTTCCGCCCTCCCGCGCCCGGTCCTCGCCGACCGGCTCGTCACCCGCTCCGTCGCGACCGACGCCCTGCTGGTGCTCGCGGGCGCGGGTCTCACCGCGGCGATGGCGCAGCTGTTCATCCCGATGTGGCCGGTCCCCTTCACGGGCCAGACCTTCGCGGTCCTCCTGGTCGGCACGACGCTCGGCGCACTCCGCGGCGCGCTGTCCATGCTCGTGTACGCGCTCGTCGGCGCTCTCGGCGCCCCGGTCTTCACCGAGGGCTCGCACGGCTGGGCGGTCCTCGCGGGTCCCACCGGCGGCTACATCGTCGGCTTCGTCCTCGCGTCGATCGTCACCGGGTGGCTCGCCCAGCGGCAGTGGGACCGTCGCGTCCTCGGCACGCTGGTGACCTTCCTCGCCGGCACCGCCACCATCTACCTCGTCGGCTTGCCCTGGCTGGCCGCCGCCCTCGCCTCGCTGGGGCTGCCAGCCGACCTCGGCTCCGTCCTCTTCGCGGGACTCGTGCCCTTCCTGGTCGGCGACGCGCTCAAGGCGCTGGTCGCTGCCGCGCTGCTCCCCACCACCTGGGCGATGCTCTCGCGACGCTCGCGCTGAGCGGTCGCACGGACGCCGAAGGGCCGGGAGGACGATTCCTCCCGGCCCTTCGGGCGTCCGGCAGAGGTCGAGCCGCCCGGTCCTCCTGCTCGACCTCGGTGGGCACCTCCACCGACTCGACCGGCGGGGACGACGACGGCCCTCGACGCCGGAGCCGTCCCGCCCGGCCGTTCCGACTCCGCGACGGACTGCGACCGGCTGAAGACGACAGGAACGCCGAAGGGCCGGGAGGACGACTCCTCCCGGCCCTTCGGCGTCGGTGTGCAGCGGCTAGATCGAGAAGCCGAGTGCGCGCATCATGTCGCGCCCGTCCTCGGTGATCCGGTCGGGACCCCACGGCGGCATCCAGACCCAGTTGATCCGGAACGCCTCGACGATGCCGTCGAGCGACTCGGCGGTCTGCTCCTCGAGCACGTCGGTCAGCGGGCAGCCCGCCGAGGTGAGGGTCATGTGGATGACGAGGGCGTCGTTCTCGTCGTCCCAGCCCAGGTCGTAGATGAGTCCCAGGTCGACCACGTTGACCCCGAGCTCGGGGTCCATGACGTCCTTGAGGGCCTCCTCGACCTGGTCGAAGAGCTTCGGCTCGAGAGTGGTGACCGCCATGATCAGACCGTCGCCGAGGTCAGGAAGCGGTCGTAGCCCTCGTCCTCGAGCCGGGTGGCGAGCTCCTTGCCGCCCTGCTCGGCGACGCGGCCGGCGACGAAGACGTGGACGAAGTCGGGCTGGATGTAGCGGAGGATCCGCGTGTAGTGCGTGATCAGCAGCACGCCGAGACCTGTGCTCTGGTGGGCGCGGTTGACGCCCTCCGACACGATCTTGAGCGCGTCGACGTCGAGGCCGGAGTCGGTCTCGTCGAGGACGGCGAACTGCGGGGCGAGCAGCTCGAGCTGGAGGATCTCGTTGCGCTTCTTCTCGCCGCCCGAGAAGCCCTCGTTGACGTTGCGCGCCGCGAAGGACGAGTCCATGCGGAGGTTCGCCATCGCCGACTTGACGTCCTTCGTCCACGTGCGGATGGCGGGCGCCTCGCCGGCGATCGCGGTCTTGGCGGTGCGGAGGAAGTTGGTGTTGGTCACACCGGGGATCTCGACCGGGTACTGCATGGCGAGGAAGAGGCCCGCGCGGGCGCGCTCGTCGACGGACATGTCGAGGACCTCGACGCCGTCGAGGGTGATCGAGCCGCCGTCGACGTGGTACTTGGGGTGTCCCGCGATCGTGTACGCGAGGGTGGACTTGCCGGACCCGTTGGGGCCCATGATCGCGTGGATCTCACCCTGGTTGATGGTGAGATCGACACCGCGGAGGATCTGCTTGGTCCCCTGCTCGGTCTCGACACTGACGTGGAGATCGCTGATCTGGAGAACGGACATTCAGACTTCCTTCGTGACGGTCGGGTCGATGTAGACGTCGCCGTCGATGATCTCGACGACGAAGACGGGGACCGGCTCGTAGGCCGGGAGGTTCAGGGGGGTGCCGGTGCGGAGGGAGAACTGGGAGCCGTGCGCCCAGCACTCGAGGCTGTCGCCCTCGACGAAGCCCTCGGAGAGCGAGATCTCGCCGTGGGTGCAGGTGTCGCCGATGGCGTGGATCTCGCCGGCGGAGTCCTGCACGACCGCGATCGCGACTCCGTCGACCTCGACCCGCATGGCCTGGTTGGGGATCAGCTCGGAGACCGAGCAGATCATCGCGGCGTTGCTCATGCGGGGACCACCGCTCCGCGGGAGGAGCCGGTCTGGCCGGCGCTGCCGGCGAGCTCCGCCTCGATCGCGAGCTGCAGGCGGTCCTCGAGCTCGGCGACCTTGATCTGCTGCACGATCTCGCTGAGGAACCCGCGCACGACCAGGCGTCGCGCCTCGTCCTCACGGATGCCGCGGGACTGCAGGTAGAAGAGCTGCTCGTCGTCGAAGCGGCCGGTCGCCGAGGCGTGCCCCGCTCCGGCGATGTCACCGGTCTCGATCTCGAGGTTCGGGATGGAGTCGGCGCGCGTGCCGTCCGAGAGGACGAGGTTGCGGTTCTGCTCGTAGCTGTCGGTGCCGGTGGCGCTGTTGCGGATCAGGACGTCGCCGATCCAGACGGTGCGCGCGCCCTCGCCCTGCAGCGCGCCCTTGTAGGTCACGCGGCTGCGGGTGTCGGGGGCGTCGTGGTCGACGTACACCTGCTGCTCGAGGTGCTGGCCGCCGTCGGCGAAGTACAGACCGAGGAGCTCGCCGTCCGCTCCGCGCTCGACGAGGTGCGCCGAGGGGTTCACCCGGACGATGGAGCCGCCGAGGGTGACCACGATGTGCTTCACCTTCGCGTCGCGTCCGACCCGCACGAAGTGGTTGGCCAGGTGCCGGGCGTCGTCCGCCCACTCCTGCACGGTGACGACGGTGAGCTGCGCGCCCTCGCCGACGAGGATCTCCACGTTCTCCGCGAGGGAGGCCTCCCCCTCGTTTTGCAGCACGACGACGGCGCGGGCGTAGGGCGCCGCCTCGATGATCGTGTGCGCGGCGCGGGGTGCGGAGCCGAGGCTCGAGCGGACGAGGGTGGCGACTTTCTCGTCCTCGCCCGTCACGCGGACGGCGAGGGCCTTCTCGAAGCTCGACCAGGCGTTCGCGGCGGCGCGGTCCTCGGGGAGGCCAGCGGTGCCGATCCGCTGGTCGTCGCGGCCGACCCACGAGACGTCGACACCGTCCACCGCCGCGTGCTCGAGGGGGGCGGGCGAGCCGTCGAGCGCGCCGTCGATCAGATCGCCGAGGCGGGCGACGGGCGTCAGCTTCCAGGCGATCTCGCGGCCGGTGACGGCCTCGAAGGCCTCGACGTCGGCCGACGCGAAGCGCTCGGAGCGCGTCTGCACGGGCGTGAACGCCCCGTCGGAGTGGGCGCTGATGCCCAGGCGCTCAGCGGCGGCCGCGCCGTCGATCTCGGGGGTCGCGGCGCTCGTGGGGACCGTCATCTGGCGGTGGTTCCTTTCGATGGGTGCGGGGCGCCCCGTCCGGGCGCCCCTTCGAGGGGGGAGGCGGGCGTCAACCGACGCTGCCCTCCATCCCCATCTCGATGAGCTTGTTCAGCTCGAGGGCGTACTCCATGGGCAGCTCGCGCGCGATCGGCTCGATGAAGCCGCGGACGATCATGGCCATCGCCTCGTCCTCCGGCAGGCCGCGCGACATCAGGTAGAAGAGCTGCTCCTCGCTGACCTTCGACACCGTCGCCTCGTGGCCGAGCTGCACGTCGTCGACACGGATGTCGATCGCCGGGTAGGTGTCGGAGCGCGAGATGGTGTCGACCAGGAGGGCGTCGCAGCGCACGGTGTTCGCCGAGTGGTGCGCGTTCGCGTCCACCCGGACCTCGCCTCGGTATCCGGCGCGACCGCCGCCGCGGGCGATCGACTTCGAGACGATCGACGACTGCGTGTACGGCGCCATGTGGACCATCTTCGCGCCGGCGTCCTGGTGCTGGCCGGGGCCCGCGAACGCGACGGAGAGGGTCTCGCCCTTGGCGTGCTCGCCGACCAGGAAGATCGACGGGTACTTCATCGTGACCTTGGAGCCGATGTTGCCGTCGATCCACTCCATCGTCGCGCCCTCGTGCGCGATCGCGCGCTTGGTGACGAGGTTGTAGACGTTGTTCGACCAGTTCTGGATCGTCGTGTAGCGCACGCGGGCGTTCTTCTTCACGATGATCTCGACCACGGCCGAGTGCAGCGAGTCCGACTTGTAGATCGGAGCCGTGCAGCCCTCGATGTAGTGGACGTAGCTGTCCTCGTCCGCGATGATCAGGGTCCGCTCGAACTGGCCCATGTTCTCGGTGTTGATCCGGAAGTAGGCCTGCAGCGGGATGTCCACGTGGACGCCCTTGGGGACGTACACGAAGGAGCCGCCGGACCAGACCGCGGTGTTCAGCGCCGCGAACTTGTTGTCGCCCGCGGGGATGACGGTGCCGAAGTACTCCTCGAAGATCTCGGGGTGCTCGCGCAGCGCCGTGTCGGTGTCCATGAAGATGACGCCCTGCTCCTCCAGGTCCTCGCGGATCTGGTGGTAGACGACCTCGGACTCGTACTGGGCCGCGACGCCGCCGACGAGGCGCTGGCGCTCCGCCTCCGGGATGCCGAGCTTCTCGTACGTGTTCTTGATGTCGTCCGGGAGGTCGTCCCAGGTCTGCGCCTGCTTCTCGGTGGAGCGGACGAAGTACTTGATGTTGTCGAAGTCGATGTCCGACAGGTCGGCGCCCCACGTCGGCATGGGCTTGCGCTCGAAGAGCTTCAGGGCCTTCATGCGGCGGTCGCGCATCCAGGCGGGCTCATTCTTGAGCGCGGAGATGTCGGAGACGACCTCGGGCGAGATGCCGCGTCGCGCGGAGGCTCCGGCGGAGTCCGAGTCGGACCAGCCGAACTCGTAGACGCCCAGGCTCTCGAGCTCGGGGCGGTCGATCAGGATGTCTGACATGTGTACCTCGTTTCCTACCCACTGCTAACCGGTCGGGTCCCGGAGTCATTCCCCCGGGGGTGGCCCGCGGGTGCTCTCCGGCCGGTCGCGCGATCGATCTGATGCGCGGAGCGGATGATGTGCGTCCCTGGATTCCGGAGGTGTGCGTCGGCGCTCCATCGGGCCGTGTGCGGATCACGTGCGCAGGGTGCGTCGAACCGTGACCAGCTTCTCATTCTACCGGCGTCCGCCGTTCAGCGGAACCTCCGCACCTGGGTGTCGGCCGGGCACCGGTGACGTGCCTCCAGACGCGCATGGCCATACCAGTGTCGGTGGTCCGTGATTCGGTTCCGCCATGACGAACGACGCATCGACCCCGATCCCCGCACGACTCGTGACCGCACTGGTGGGCGCCGGCCTGCCGACCGGACCCGCACGGGCGTTCGGCCCTCTCGCCCGCGCGATCGCGGCCGACCTCCCGCTGCGGGCGCTCCCCCGCGTGCTCCTGCGCCTCCGGCGGCACCTGCTCTCCGCCGAGCCGGAGCCCGCGGTCAGGCGGCGGGCTGGAGCTCCTGGGCGGCGTCCCGGCGCTGGGCGCGCACGGTGAACAGCCTCGGGTTGACGTCGAGCAGCACGCGGACCGCGCCGACCCAGATGAGCGCCGAGCCGAGCAGGTGCACCGCGACGAGCGTCTCGGGCAGCGCGGTGAGCGACTGCGCGACCCCGACCAGCGCCTGCAGCACGACGACCACGAGGAAGGCGACCACGCGCCGCCGGGCGAGCTCCGAGCCCGCCGCCCGCGACAGTCGCAGGAGCAGCGCGGCGCCCACGACGAGCACCGCCGTGCCGAGCACGCCGTGGACGACGGTCACGCTCTCCCAGTGGAACTGCATGCGGGGCACCTCCGCGGAGTCGCCGGCGTGCGGGCCGGTCCCCGTCACGAGGGTCCCCACGAGGATCACGAGGAGCGTCAGGCCGACGAGCCCGATGCTGAGCGCCCGCGTCGGGCGGTCAGGCTCGAAGGCCACGGACTGCGAGCGGTGGGCGCGGTGCCACGTCAGTGCGGTGGTGGTGAGGAGGGCGATGGCGAGAACGAAGTGCCCGGCCACGATGTACGGGTTGAGGCCCGAGTGGACGGTCGCGCCGCCCGCGAGGGCGTTCGCGACGACGAGCCAGAACTGCGACCAAGCGAGCCGGGTCATGGTGCGGTCGCGCGGCTTCTGCAGGCACGCGGCCGTGATCGCCCAGCCCACCGCGACCACGAGGACGCCGGTGAACGCGCGGTTCGTGAACTCGATGAAGCCGTGGATCCCGAGCTCGGGGGTCGAGGTGAGCGAGCCCGGCTCGCACGCCGGCCAGGTGGGGCAGCCGAGGCCAGAGCCGGTCAGCCGGACGACGCCCCCGAAGAAGATGATCAGGATGCTCGCGACGAGCGCCGCGGTGGTCCCCCAGCGCAGTGCGCGCGGACCCAGGGTCACCCGCTCGGCGAGCAAGGAGAACGGCGTCACCATCAGAAGGGGAGCAGCGGGTCGATGCCGACGGCGAGGAAGAGCAGGGTGAGGTATCCGATGGACCCGTGGAACACCCGCATCGGCGAGACGTGCTCGTGACGGATCGCGAGGCTGTAGAGGCGGTGCGTCTCGGCGATGAACCAGACTCCGCTGCCGAGCGCGACCACCGTGTAGAGCACCCCCATTCCGGCGACGGGGATCAGCAGGAGCGAGCAGGCGACGGTGGCCCAGGCGTAGAGGATGACCTGGAGCCCGACGATCGTGCGCCCGCGCACGACGGCCAGCATCGGCACGCCGGCGGCCTGGTAGTCGTCCCGGTACTTCATCGACAACGGCCAGTAGTGCGGCGGCGTCCAGAGGAAGATGACGGAGAAGAGGATGACGGGGGCCCAGTCGAGCGAGCCGGTGACCGCCGCCCAGCCGATCAGCACCGGCATGCAGCCCGCGATGCCGCCCCACACGATGTTCTGCGGCGTCCGGCGCTTGAGGAAGAGCGTGTAGAACACGACGTAGATCAGGATCGCGGCGAGCGAGAGACCCGCGGAGAGCCAGTTGGCCGTGAGGCCGAGCCAGACGATCGACAGGACGCCGATCGTGGTCGCGAAGACGAGCGCGGCCCGGTCCGAGATCTCCCCGGTCACGAGCGGCCGGTTCTTCGTCCGGTTCATGATCCGGTCGATGTCGCGGTCGAAGTAGCAGTTGAACGCGCCCGCGGACCCGGCGCTCAGGGCGCCGCCGATCAGGACGTTGAGGACCAGCAGCAGATTCGGGATCCCGCCCTGCGCCAGGATCATCGTCGGAGCAGTCACCACGAGGAGCAGCTCGATCACGCGCGGCTTCGTCAGAGCGACGAAGGCCTTCACCTTGCGCGAGAGGGTCGTCGGCGACGCCCCGTCCCGCTCGACGGCGGTGGTCTCCACGACTGCGTCCATTGCTCCTCTAACGATTCGATGATCCCGAACGAGTGTAATGCGCCCGTCCGGGAGCCGGGCCCGGCGTGCACGCTTGTCCAATCGGACGCAGACATATGCGACCACGCAACCCCCGGTCAGCGGCGCACCCCCCTCCGTATACTCGGGACTGCTCGCCAGAGCGCCCGGCACGCACCCGAGCCCGCCCGACGATCGTCGGCACGGGGCCGAGAGGGCCGTCGCCGGAGCATCGTGTCGAAGTCGTCATGCGGCGTGCTCCACCATGCGAGAGGGCGGACGGTCCCCGTCTGCCCCACGTCTCGAGAAGGGTCAGTACCAAGTGTCAGAACTGCAATGGGAATCCATTGACGAGAAGGCAGTCGACACGGCGAGGGTTCTCGCCGCGGATGCGGTCGAGAAGGTCGGCAACGGCCATCCCGGAACCGCCATGAGCCTCGCGCCCGCCGCCTACCTCCTGTTCCAGAAGGTCATGCGCCGCGATCCGTCCGACGCGACCTGGATCGGCCGCGACCGGTTCATCCTGTCGGTCGGCCACTCCTCGCTGACCCAGTACGTCCAGTTCTACCTGGGCGGCTACGGACTCGAGCTCGACGACCTCAAGGCGCTGCGCACCTGGGGCTCGAAGACCCCGGGCCACCCGGAGTACGGCCACACCGACGGCGTCGAGATCACCACCGGGCCGCTCGGCCAGGGCCTCGCCTCCGCCGTGGGCTTCGCCTACGCCTCGCGCTTCGAGCGCGAGCTGTTCGACCCGGAGGCCGCCGCGGGCACCTCCCCGTTCGACCACTTCGTCTACGTGATCGCCGGCGACGGCGACCTGCAGGAGGGCGTCACCAGCGAGGCCTCCTCGCTGGCCGGCCACCAGAAGCTCGGCAACCTGGTCGTCATCTACGACTCCAACCAGATCTCGATCGAGGACGACACCAACATCGCCTTCACCGAGGACGTCAAGGCGCGCTACGAGGCCTACGACTGGCAGGTCCAGGTCGTCGACTGGAAGAAGACCGGCGAGTACCACGAGGACGTCGCCGAGCTGCACGCCGCGATCGAGGCCGCGAAGGGCGAGACCGACAAGCCGTCGCTCATCATCCTGCGCACCATCATCGGCTGGCCGTCGCCGAAGAAGCAGAACACCGGCAAGATCCACGGCTCCGCCCTGGGCGCCGACGAGCTCCGCGGACTCAAGGAGGTGCTCGGCTTCGACCCCGAGAAGACCTTCGACGTCGCCGACGAGGTCATCGAGCACACCCGCAAGGCCGTCGAGCGCGGCCAGGCCCAGCACGCCGAGTGGGACGAGCAGCTCGCCGCCTGGGCGTCCGCGAACCCCGAGAAGAAGGAGCTGCTCGACCGGGTCCTCTCGGGCGAGCTGCCCGAGGGCGTCCAGGAGGCGCTCCCCGTCTTCGAGCCCGGCAAGGAGGTCTCGACCCGCGCCGCGTCCGGCAAGGTCATCAACGCCCTCGCCGGCGTGATCCCCGAGCTGTGGGGCGGCTCCGCCGACCTCGCCGAGTCGAACAACACGACGATCGAGGGAGCCGGCTCCTTCGTCCCGACGGAGTTCTCGACCCACGAGTGGACCGGGAAGAAGGGCGGCCGCGTGCTGCACTTCGGCATCCGCGAGCACGCCATGGGCGCGATCCTCAACGGGATCGTCCTGCACGGCAACACCCGCCCCTTCGGCGGCACCTTCCTGATCTTCTCCGACTACATGCGCCCGGCGGTCCGTCTCGCCGCGCTCATGAAGGCGCCGGCCATCTACGTCTGGACCCACGACTCCGTGGCGCTCGGCGAGGACGGCCCGACGCACCAGCCGGTCGAGCAGCTGTCGACCCTCCGCGCGATCCCGGGCCTGGACGTCGTCCGCCCCGGCGACGCGAACGAGGTCGCCTACGCCTGGAAGACCATCCTCGAGCGCCGCGAGGGCCCCGCCGGCCTCGCGCTCACCCGTCAGAACATCCCGGTGTTCGAGCGCGGCGAGGGCGACGCGGAGGGCGAGACCTTCGCCTCCGCCGCGAACGTCGCCCGCGGTGCCTACATCCTGGCCGAGGCGCCGGGCGGCACCCCGGACGTGATCTTCATCGCGACCGGCTCCGAGGTCCAGATCGCCGTCGAGGCGCGCGAGGCCCTGAGGAGCGAGGGCGTCAACGCCCGCGTCGTCTCGGCTCCGTCCCTCGAGTGGTTCGAGGAGCAGGACGCCGAGTACCGCGAGAAGGTCCTGCCCTCCTCGGTGAAGGCGCGCGTCTCGATCGAGGCCGGCCTGAGCCTGGGCTGGCAGAAGTACGTCGGCGACGCCGGCCGCTCCGTCTCGATCGAGCACTTCGGCGCCTCGGCCGACTACAAGACCCTGTTCCGCGAGTTCGGGATCACCACCGAGGCGGCACTGTCCGCCGCCAAGGAGTCGCTCGCAGCCTCCTGACCCGAAGGCCGCGTCCACCACGGACGCGGCCTTCGCCGTCGGAGCAGCGGCTCCCCCTCACACCACGCACCACCTACGCAGAAGAAGAAGAGACATGACCGAGAACACCCCCACCGCAGAGCTCTCCGCCGCCGGCGTCAGCATCTGGCTCGACGACCTCTCCCGCTCGCGCATCTCCACCGGAGGGCTGCAGAAGCTCATCGAGGAGAAGAACGTCGTCGGAGTCACCACGAACCCCACGATCTTCGCCGCGGCCCTGACCAACGGCGAGTCCTACGACGCCCAGGTGCGCGAGCTCGCCTCCGCCGGCACCTCGGTGACCGACGCCGTCTTCGAGATCACCACCGACGACGTCGCCGCGGCGTCCGACATCTTCCGCCCGATCTACGACGCGACCAACGGCTACGACGGCCGCGTGTCGATCGAGGTCGAGCCCGGCCTGGCGCACGACGCCCAGGGCACCATCGAGCAGGCCAAGGCCCTCTGGGCCAAGGTCGACCGCCCCAACGCGATGATCAAGATCCCCGCGACCGTCGAGGGCCTCGAGGCCATCACGGAGGTCATCGGCTCCGGCATCTCGGTGAACGTCACCCTTATCTTCTCGCTCGCCCGCTACCGCGCCGTCATCAACGCGTACCTGGCCGGCCTCGAGAAGGCCAAGGACGCCGGCATCGACCTGTCGACCATCCACTCCGTCGCCTCGTTCTTCGTCTCGCGCGTCGACACCGAGATCGACAAGCGCCTCGAGGCCGTCGGCACCGACGAGGCCCGCGCCCTCAAGAGCAAGTCCGGCGTCGCCAACGCGCAGCTGGCCTACGAGGTCTTCGTCGAGGCGTTCGCCACCGAGCGCGCCCTGCTGCTCCAGGAGTCCGGCGCCAACCGCCAGCGCCCCCTCTGGGCCTCGACCGGCGTCAAGTCGACCGACCTCCCCGACACCCTCTACGTGACTGAGCTCGTCGCGGCCGGCGTGGTCAACACGATGCCCGAGAAGACCCTCGAGGCGACCTTCGACCACGGCGTCATCACCGGCGACACCGTCACGGGCTCGTACGCCGACGCGAACGCCGTCCTCGACGCCGTCGCGGCGCAGGGCGTCTCGTACGCCGACGTCACCGAGCTGCTCGAGAAGGAGGGCGTGGAGAAGTTCATCGTCTCCTGGAACGAGCTGCTCGACACCGTCACCGCGGCGCTCGAGGGCGCGAAGGCGCAGGCCTGATCATGGCCATCCAGATCCACGTCAGCGGAGACGCCGAGAAGGCCGTCGACCGCGTCGTCCCGGAGCTCGTCGCCGACGAGGTCGCCTCCGGCATCACCGCCCAGGTCCCCACCCTGTGGGGCGCCGCGGCGGAGGAGGAGGCGGCCAAGCGCCTCGGGTGGACCGAGTCGACCACCGTCTCCCGCCCCCTGATCCCCCAGATCCTCGCCCTGCGCGAGGAGTTCCAGGCCAAGGGCGTCGACCGCATCGTCCTCGGCGGCATGGGCGGCTCCTCGCTCGCGCCCGAGGTCATCACCCGCACCGCCGGCGTCGAGCTCACCGTGCTCGACTCGACGGCGCCCGGCCAGGTGCTCGCGGCCCTGAACGACCGGCTCGCGTCGACCGCGGTCGTCATCTCCTCGAAGTCCGGCTCGACCGTCGAGACCGCGAGCCAGAAGAAGGCCTACGAGAAGGCGTTCACGGAGGCGGGCATCGATCCGCTCGACCGCATCGTCATCGTGACCGACCCGGGCTCGCCCCTGGACACCTCCTCCCGCGAGGCCGGCTACCGCGTGTTCAACGCCGACCCGAACATCGGCGGGCGCTTCTCGGCGCTCTCCGCGTTCGGCCTCGTGCCGTCCGGGCTCGCCGGCGCCGACATCGAGGCCCTCCTCGACGAGGCGGCCGAGGCCTCCCTCGGGCTCGCCGTGGACTCCCCCGAGAACCCGGGCCTGATCCTCGGAGCGGCGATCGCCGCGACCAGCCCGCGCCGCGACAAGCTCGCGATCGTCGCCGACGGGACCGACATCGTCGGCTTCGCCGACTGGGCGGAGCAGCTCATCGCCGAGTCCACCGGCAAGGACGGCACGGGCATCCTCCCCGTCGTCCTCGGCACGCTGGCCCCCGAGCTCTCGGAGGACCTGCCCGACGTGCAGGTCGTCCGCCTGGTCGAGGACGCCACGGCGCTGCACCTGTTCCCGCGCGACCGCCACGAGGGCGAGATCCTCCTCTCCGGCTCGCTCGGCGCTCAGATGCTGACGTGGGAGTACGGCGTCGCCGTCGCGGGTCGCCTCCTGGGCATCAACCCGTTCGACCAGCCCGACGTCGAGTCGGCGAAGGTCGCGACCCGGGCCCTGCTCGAGAAGCGCCCCGAGCCCGAGGCGCCCGCGTTCACCGACGCGGGCATCGAGGTCACCGGCAGCAGCAGCGTCACCGAGGGCGTCTCGACCGTCGCCGCCGCTGTCGACCGCCTCCTCGCGCAGCTGGGCGACGGCGGCTACGTCTCGATCCAGGCGTACGTCGACCGCCTCGCGCTCCCGCAGCTCGAGGGCGTGCGCGACCTCCTCGCCGCGCAGGCCCAGCGCCCCGTCACCTTCGGGTGGGGCCCGCGCTTCCTGCACTCGACCGGGCAGTACCACAAGGGCGGGGCGCCGACCGGCGTGTTCCTCCAGATCACCGAGCGCTCCGACGTGGACCTCGAGATCCCGGACAGCCCGTTCACCTTCGGCCAGCTCATCCTGGCGCAGGCCGCCGGCGACGCGAGCGTGCTCGCCGAGCACGGCCGGCCGGTGCTGACCCTCACGCTGACCGACCCCGAGGCCGACCTCGAGGCGCTCTTCGAGGCCCTCAACACCTGATCCGACGGGCACGCCGCCGCTGCGCTCTCGAGCGCGCGGCGGCGTGCCCGCGGTCGTCCCGCGACCACTTCCCGGGGCAGCAGCCGGGCCCGCCCGCTCCTCCCCCTCCCTCACCGATAGCAGTGCGCCGGTCCCACCGGCACACAGAAGGACACTGCACATGTCTGTGGACATCACCCCCGAGTTCAACCCGCTGAGGTTGAGCTTCGACCGCCGGTTGAACCGGATCGCCGGGCCCAGCGGCCTCGTCATCTTCGGCGTGACCGGCGACCTCTCCCGCAAGAAGCTCATGCCCGCGGTCTACGACCTCGCCAACCGCGGCCTCCTGCCTCCCGGCTTCGCCCTCGTCGGATTCGCCCGGCGCGACTGGGACGACCAGGACTTCGAGCAGGTCGTCCACGACTCCGTGAAGAAGCACGCCCGCACCGAGTTCCACGAGGAGGTCTGGGCGCAGCTCGCGCAGGGCATCCGGTTCGTGCAGGGCGAGTTCGACGACCCCGAGGCGTTCGCCCGCCTGAAGACGACCGTCGACGACCTCGACCGCGAGCGCGGCACGAACGGCAACTTCGCCTTCTACCTCTCGATCCCCCCGAAGTCCTTCCCGCAGGTCACCGAGCAGCTGCGCAGCTCCGGCCTCGCCGAGCAGAAGGACGGCCAGTGGCGCCGCGTCGTCATCGAGAAGCCGTTCGGCAGCGACCTGAAGACGGCCCGCGAGCTGAACGACGTCGTCGAGTCGGTCTTCCCGCCCGACTCCGTCTTCCGGATCGACCACTACCTCGGCAAGGAGACGGTCCAGAACATCCTGGCCCTCCGCTTCGCCAACATGATGTACGAGCCGCTCTGGAACTCGAACTACGTCGACCACGTGCAGATCACCATGGCCGAGGACATCGGCGTGGGCGGGCGCGCGGGCTACTACGACGGCATCGGAGCGGCGCGCGACGTCATCCAGAACCACCTGCTGCAGCTGCTCGCCCTGACCGCCATGGAGGAGCCGATCTCGTTCGACGCGGCCGACCTCCGTGCGGAGAAGGAGAAGGTCCTCGCGGCCGTCCGCCTCCCCGCCGACCTCTCCACTTCTACCGCCCGCGGACAGTACGCCGGCGGCTGGCAGGGCGGCGAGAAGGTGCTCGGCTTCCTCGAGGAGGACGGCATGAGCCCCACCTCGACCACCGAGACCTACGCCGCCATGCGCCTGGACATCGGCACCCGACGCTGGGCCGGCGTGCCGTTCTACCTGCGGGCCGGCAAGCGCCTCGGCCGCCGCGTCACCGAGATCGCGGTCGTGTTCAAGCGGGCACCGAAGCAGCTCTTCGCCGAGAGCCAGACCACGTCGCTGGGCCAGAACGCGCTCGTCATCCGGGTCCAGCCCGACGAGGGCGTCACCATGCGCTTCGGCTCGAAGGTGCCCGGCGCCGGCATGCAGGTGCGCGACGTGACGATGGACTTCGGCTACGGCCACGCGTTCACCGAGGCGAGCCCCGAGGCCTACGAGCGCCTCATCCTCGACGTCCTCCTGGGCGAGCCGCCGCTCTTCCCCCGGCACGAGGAGGTCGAGCTGTCCTGGAAGATCCTCGACCCGATCGAGGAGTTCTGGGCCACGCAGGGCCAGCCCGAGCAGTACCGCCCCGGAACCTGGGGCCCCGATTCCGCCGACGAGCTCCTCGCCCGCGACGGCCGCACCTGGAGGCGTCCATGATCGTCGATCTGCCCGACACCACGACGAGCGAGGTCTCGAAGACCCTCGTCAAGATCCGCGAGGAGGGCGGCGCCGTCGCCCTCGGCCGCGTCCTCACCCTCATCATCGCGACCTCGCGGGGTCACGAGGAGGAGGCCATCGAGGCCGCGAACGACGCGTCCCGCGAGCACCCGATGCGCGTCATCGTGGTCTCGAAGGACGACGGCACCACCACGGTCCCGGTCGACGCGACGGCGCGGGTCGACGCGCAGATCCGGGTCGGAGGCGACGCCGGCGCGAGCGAGGTCGTCGTGCTCCGTCCCTACGGAGACGCGGCCGAGGACGAGGAGAGCCTGGTCACGGGCCTGCTCCTCCCCGACGCCCCCGTCGTGGCCTGGTGGCCGAACAGCGCTCCGGACAACGCCTCCGCGTCCCCGATCGGCCGGATCGCCACTCGGCGGATCACCGACGCGTCGGCCCAGTCGAACCCGGCGGAAGCGCTGCACCACCTCGCGTCCACCTACGCCCCCGGCGACACCGACTTCGCCTGGACCCGCCTCACCCTCTGGCGCGCGCAGCTCGCCGCCGTGCTCGACCAGCCGCCCTACGAGCCGATCACGGCCGTCGAGGTCTCGGGCGCGCCCGACTCCCCCTCCACGATCCTGCTCGCCGCCTGGCTGCAGCTCGAGCTCGACATCCCCGTCGACCACGAGCTCACGATCAGCGCGACCGGGTCCAGCGGGATCCACGGCGTCCGGCTCATCCGCGACTCCGGAGTGATCGAGCTCGAGCGCTCGGTGCCCAACGTCGCGACGCTCACGCAGCCCGATCAGCCGGTCCACGACATCTCGCTCCCCCGCCGCAGCCTCCGGGACTGCCTGGCGGAGGAGCTGCGCCGGCTCGACCCGGATGACCTGTACGGTGAAGTGATCTCGCGCGGGGTCGACATGCTCACTGAGAAGGCCGAGGCCCGCAGCGCCTCCTGAGGTGTGGGCGCCCGTCCAGGGCGCCCGCACCTCAGAGCTTCCCGACACGGAGCCGAACCCCGCCGATCGGCACCCGAACCCGAAGGAGTCCCCTGAGATGACCACCGAACGCCGCGTGCTGGTCCACCGCGACAAGCAGACCCTCGCCGGCTCGGTCGCCGCCCGGTTCCTCACTAAGACGATCGACGTCCTCGACGACCTGGGTTCGGCGAACGTCGTGCTCACCGGAGGGACGATGGGAGCCGCCACGCTCAAGGAGATCGGCTCCTCCTCCGCCGCCGGCAACGTGGACTGGTCGCGCGTGCACTTCTGGTGGGGCGACGAGCGCTGGGTGCCCCGCGGCCACGAGGACCGCAACGACGTCCAGGCCGGGGACCTCTTCAGCGTCCTCGATGTGCCGGCGGCGAACGTGCACTCCTACCCGGCCTCGGACGAGAGCCTGGACCTCGACGGCGCCGCCGCTGCCTACGACGCGGAGCTGCGCGAGCACGCCTCCGAGGGGCGCGACTACCCGCGCTTCGACATCACCTTCCTCGGCGTCGGGCCGGACGGGCACATCGCGTCGCTGTTCCCCGAGCGCTCCGCGATCCGCTCCACGACGCCCGGCGTCCTCGCCGTCCGCAACTCTCCGAAGCCGCCGCCCGAGCGCCTCACCCTCACGCTGCCGCTGATCAACCAGTCGGACCGCATCTGGATGGTGCTCGCCGGCGCCGACAAGGCCTCGGCCCTGGGCCTCGCGCTCGCGGGTGCCAGCACGAACGAGGTGCCCGCGTCGGGCGCGTTCGGTCGCAAGCGCACGGTGTTCTTCGTCGACCAGGAGGCAGCGGCCGAGGTCCCCGAGTCGCTCATCGCTCCGAGCTACTGAGCCCGGTCCGGAAACGACGGAAGGCCCGTCCCCTGAGGGGGCGGGCCTTCCGTCGTTCGTCGTGCGGTGAGGATCAGGACGGGGTCGCGGTGCCTCGTCGGGCGCGCAGCTGCTGCAGCGCCTCCTCGAGGAGCTGAGCCGCCTCGGCCTCGGTGCGGCGCTCCTTCACGTAAGCGAGGTGCGTCTTGTAGGGCTCGGTCTTCGCGACCTGGGGCGGGTTCGCCCGGTCGCGGCCCGCGGGGAGACCGGACTGCGGGGAGTCGATCACCTCGGGGATCTCGTCCTCGGGGAGGGCCGCCGAGAAGTGGCGCACCGTCTCGTTGCCGAGAGCGTCCCAGTAGGAGACCGCGACGCGCTCCGCGTGGAAGCCCCGGTCCTGCTCGCCCATGGGTCCTGCGCCGACGCGCGAACCGCGGATTGCACTGCCGCCTGATGCCATTGCGAGTACCCCTATGCTCCGGTGGTGAACTTGGTGATGAGTCCGAGCACCACGATGCAGGCCAGCCAGACGACGCCCAGGATCACGGTGATGCGGTTCAAGTTGCGCTCGGCGACGCCCGACGCGCCGAGGTTGGAGGTGACTCCGCCCCCGAACATGTCGGACAGACCGCCGCCGCGCCCCTTGTGGAGCAGGATCAGCATGGTGAGCAGGAGGCTCGTGATGCCCAGGATGACCTGGAGCACGACCTGGAGGATGTCCACGCGGTACCTTTCGAAGTTCTGGCGCGTTGCGCGCCCCGACGAGTATAACGGCGCCTGCGAATCCGCGAGGAATGCGTCGTCCCGTGTTCGGGGCGATGTATACGAGTGTCCGTCGAGGGGCGGAGCGGGTGGCCTCGTCGCGGTGCCCTCGACAACCTCTCCAGTCGCCGGACCGCGAGCCTGTGATCCACGTACCAGCGGACCGATCGAGCCGAACGCGCCACGCTCTCGGACGACACCCCGCAACGAGCCGACAGCCCCGGACCGGCCAACGCGCGAAGCCGGTGTGGGATCTTCCGAGGCGAACCGGTGATCCGCGTTCCAGCGGATCGACGTAGCCGGACGCATCCCGCTCCCGGAACCGCGCCCCGTCGCGAAGCCGACCGCGCCACGCCGCGCAGGGAGCGGCGTGGACGACAGCGAGGCGAACCGGCGATCCGCGTCCGAGCGGATCGCCGTAGCCGAACGCATCCCGCTCTCGGAACCGCGCCCCGTCGCGAAGCCGACCGCGCCACGCCGCGCGGGGAGCGGCGTGGACGACGAAAGGGCGGGCCCGATGGGCCCGCCCTCTCGTCGCAGCAGCTCAGACCCCGACGTGGTTCCGGAATCGTGCGATCGCCGCGAACTCGTCGACCTGGAGGCTGGCGCCTCCGACGAGTGCTCCGTCGACGTCGGGCTCGCGCATGAAGCCGGCGATGTTGCCGGACTTCACGGAGCCGCCGTAGAGGATGCGGGTCTTCGCGGCGGTGTCGGCGCCGAGGACGTCGGCGACGACACCGCGGAGCGCCTTGCAGACCTGCTGGGCCTGCTCGGGCGTCGCGGCCTGTCCGGAGCCGATGGCCCAGACCGGCTCGTAGGCGACGACGAGGTCGGCGTCCGCGGGGAGGCCGGTGAGGGCCTCCTTCAGCTGGGCGACCGGCACGGCCGACGGGCCGTGCTTCTCGAGGTCCTCCGCGGTCTCGCCGACGCAGATGATCGGAGCGACGCCGTGATTGACGGCCGCAGCCGACTTGGCGGCGATGTCCGCGTCCGTCTCGCCGTGGAGCGTGCGACGCTCCGAGTGGCCGACGATCACGTAGTCGCAGTCGAGCTGCTTCAGGAACTGACCCGAGATCTCACCGGTGTAGGCGCCGCTGTCGAACTTCGAGACGTCCTGCGCGCCGTACTTGAGCGGCAGCTTGTCCGAGTCGACGAGGATCTGCACGGGCCGGAGGTCCGTGAAGGGCGGGAACACCGCGACCTCGACGCCGTCGAAGTCGTGATCGGCGTCCTTGAGGCTCCACGCCAGCTTCTGCACGAAGGCGATGGCCTGGAGGTGGTCCAGGTTCATCTTCCAGTTGCCGGCGATGAGCGGGGTGCGGGCGGTGGTGTCTACCATCCGAGGACCTCCAGTCCGGGGAGGCGCTTGCCCTCGAGGAATTCGAGGCTCGCTCCGCCTCCCGTCGAGATGTGGCCGAACTGGTCGTCGCGGAACCCGAGGGCGCGGACGGCCGCGGCGGAGTCGCCTCCGCCGACGACGCTGAGACCGTCGACCTCGGTGAGCGCCTGCGCGACGGTCTTGGTACCCGCCGCGAACGGCTCGAGCTCGAAGACGCCCATGGGGCCGTTCCAGAACACCGTCCTGGACGCCGCGATGATCTCGGCGAAGTGCGCGGCGGTGTCCGGTCCGATGTCCAGGCCGAGGCCCTTCTCACCGAAGGGCGTGCCCTCGATCGCGTCGGCCGAGGCGACCTGGTGCTCGGCGTCGGGGCCGAACTCCGACGCCACGACGACGTCCGTCGGCAGGACGATCTCCACACCCAGCTCCTTCGCCTTCGCGAGGTAGCCGAGCACGGTGTCGACCTGGTCGGCCTCCAGCAGGCTGGCGCCGACCTCGTGGCCCTGGGCCTTGAGGAAGGTGAAGAGCATTCCGCCGCCGATGAGGATCGAGTTGACCTTCGGCAGCAGGTGCTCGATCACGCCGAGCTTGTCCGAGACCTTCGAGCCGCCGAGGACGACCGCGTAGGGGCGCTCGGGCTTCTCGGTGAGCCGCTCCAGCACCTCGAGCTCGGCCGCGATCAGCGTGCCGGCGGCGCTGGGGAGAAGCTCGGCGAGCTCGTAGACGCTCGCCTGCTTGCGGTGCACGACGCCGAACCCGTCGGAGACGAAGGCGTCACCGTAGGCGGCCAGCTTCTCGGCGAAGGTGCGGCGCTCGGCCTCGTCCTTGCTCGTCTCGCCGGCGTTGAACCGGAGGTTCTCGAGGACGACGACCTGGCCGTCCTCGAGGGCGTCGACGGCGGCCGAGGCCGCCTCCCCGACGGTGTCCTCGGCGAAGGCCACCGGAGCGTCGAGCAGCTCGCCGAGGCGGGCGGCGACGGGAGCGAGGCTGTACTTCGCCTCGGGCTTCCCCTCGGGGCGCCCGAGGTGGCTCACGACCACGACTCGGGCGCCCTCGGAGACCAGACGCTGGAGCGTGGGCACCGACGCGCGCACGCGGCCGTCGTCCGTGATCGTTCCGTCCTTCAGGGGGACGTTCAGATCGCAGCGGACGACGACGCGCTTGCCTGCGAGGGAGCCCAGTGAGTCCAGAGTGCGGAACGTCACTGCGCGCAGCCCTTAGAGCTTGCCGGCGACGAACTCGGTGACGTCGACGAGGCGGTTGGAGTAGCCCCACTCGTTGTCGTACCAGGAGGCGACCTTGACCTGGCTGCCGATGACCTTCGTGAGGCCCGCGTCGAAGATCGACGAGTGCGGGTCGGTCACGATGTCGCTCGAGACGATCGGGTCCTCGGTGTACTTGAGGATGCCCTTGAGGTCTCCCTCGGAGGCCGCCTTGTACGCCGCGTTGATCTCCTCGACGGTGGCGGGCTTGGTCAGCTCGACGGTGAGGTCGGTGATCGAGCCGGTCGGGACCGGGACGCGGAGGGCGTAGCCGTCGAGCTTGCCGACGAGCTCCGGGATGACCAGGCCGAGCGCCTTGGCGGCACCGGTCGAGGTCGGGATGATGTTGACGGCGGCGGCGCGGGCGCGACGCAGGTCGCTGTGCGGGCCGTCCTGGAGGTTCTGGTCGGCGGTGTAGGCGTGGACCGTGGTCATCAGGCCGCGCTCGATGCCGAAGTTGTCGAGCAGCACCTTGGCGAGCGGCGCGAGGCAGTTCGTGGTGCAGGACGCGTTCGAGATGATGTCGTGCGTCGCGGGGTCGTAGGTGTTCTCGTTCACGCCGAGGACCAGGGTCGCGACGTCGCTGCCGGTGGCGGGAGCGGAGACGATGACCTTCTTGGCACCCGCGGTGATGTGCTTGCGCGCGTCCTCCGACTTGGTGAAGCGGCCGGTCGACTCGATGACGACGTCGACTCCCAGCTCGCCCCAGGGGAGGTTCGCGGGGTCGCGCTCCTCGAGGACGATGATCGGCTTGCCGTTGACGACGATGCGGTCGCCGTCGAGCTCGACGGTCGCGTCGAGGCGGCCCGTGATGGAGTCGTACTTCAGGAGGTGCGCGAGGGCCTTGTTGTCGGTGAGGTCGTTGACCGCGACGATCTCGAGGTCGCTGCCCTTGGCGAGGGCTGCACGGAAGAAGTTACGGCCGATACGGCCGAAGCCGTTGATGCCGATCTTGACGGACACAGATATCTCCTGGTGAGGAAAGGCACCTCGACGGTGCAGTGGAGGGGTGGAAGCCGACGACAGGGCGTCCCGGACGCGGGGCCCGGGACGCCGAGATCGCTACGACAGTAGCAGCAGGCCCGAAGTCTTCTCGCGGGCCTTCTCGAAGCGCGCGGAGACGTCGGCCCAGTTCACGATGTTCCAGAACGCCTTGACGTAGTCGGCCTTCACGTTGACGTAGTCGAGGTAGAAGGCGTGCTCCCACATGTCGAGGAGGAGGACCGGGACGGTCGCCGCGGCGAGGTTGCCCTGGTGGTCGTAGAGCTGCTCGATGATGAGCTTCTCGCCGAGCGAGTCCCAGGCGAGGATCGACCAGCCGGAGCCCTGGATGCCGAGGGCCGAGGCGGTGAAGTGGGCGCGGAACTTGTCGAACGACCCGAAGTTGTCGTCGATGGCCGCGGCGAGCTCGCCGACGGGCTTGTCGCCGCCGTCCGGCGAGAGGTTGTTCCAGAACACGGTGTGGTTCACGTGACCGGCGAGGTTGAAGGCGAGGTCCTTCTGGAGCTTGTTCACGTTCGCGAGGTTCTCGCTGTCGCGAGCCTCCTGCAGCGAGGCGAGGGCGGTGTTCGCCCCGGCCACGTACGTCGCGTGGTGCTTGTCGTGGTGGAGCTCCATGATCCGCCCACTGATGTTCGGCTCGAGGGCCGAGTAGTCGTAGGGCAGTTCGGCGAGCGTGTAGTCAGCCATGTGCGATCTCCTGTTCGTGGTCGTCGCTCCCGTGCGACCCGCCGGCGTCTCGGCGTCCTCCGCGAGGCGGAGGAGGAGGGCCGGGAGTGTCCTGAGCGACCCGGTCAGTCTAGCGAGGGGGCCCCTCCGCGTTCGGAGGGCTTGCGTTGTTCGACCAGGAGACACTCAGCGTTCGCCGGGCGGGGCGCGCCGTGCGGCCGGGCCTACAGGTCCTGCAGCTCTGCCGGGAGGTTCGCGTCGGTGCCCGGGATGTCGAGGTCGGACGCGCGCTTGTCGGCCATCGCGAGGAGGCGGCGGATGCGGCCGGCGACGGCGTCCTTCGTCATCGGCGGATCGGCGTGGTGGCCGAGCTCGTCGAGGCTCGCGTCGCGGTGGGCGAGGCGCAGGCGCCCGGCGTAGCGGAGGTGCTCGGGGATGTCGTCGCCCAGGATCTCCATCGCGCGCTCGACGCGGGCGCACGCCGCGACGGCGGCCTGGGCGGAGCGGCGGAGGTTCGCGTCGTCGAAGTTGACGAGGCGGTTCGCGGTCGCCCGCACCTCGCGGCGCTGGCGCAGCTCCTCCCAGCTCGCGACGGTCGCGGTCGCGCCCATCAGGGTGAGCATCGCGCTGATGCTCTCGCCGTCGCGGATGACGACCCGGTGGACGCCGCGCACCTCGCGGGACTTGGCCTGGACTCCCAGGCGTCCGGCGGCTCCGACGATCGCCATGGCCGCCTCGTTGCCGGGGCAGATGATCTCGAGCGCCGCGGAGCGGCCCGGGTCGGTCAGCGAGCCCTGGGCGAGGAAGGCGCCGCGCCACAGGGCGGCGAGCTCCTCGCGGGAGCCGGTCGTGAGGCGGTTGGGCAGGCCGCGGACGGGCCGGCCCCGCTGGTCGAGGAGGCCGGTCTGCCGGGCGAGGGTGTCCCCGCCCTCGACGACGCGCACCAGCCAGCTCGTGGTCCTCCGGGATCCGCCGGCCGAGACGATGCTGCCCTCGCTGCGGACGCCGTACAGCTCGGCGAGGTCGCGGCGCACGCGGGTCGCGAGCGGGGCGGAGTCGAGCTCGACCTCGACCGCGAGGCGGTTGGAGATGATGTGCAGTCCTCCGGAGAAGCGGAGGATGGTCGCCAGTTCGGCGGCACGGACGGTGTTCTTGCGCGAGACGATCGCGACCAGTTCGCCCTTGACGTCTGCGGTGAGGGCCACGGAGTCTTCCTTACGTCGGGTGCGCGGCTGAGCGCGCGGGGATCATTCTCGGCCGAGGTCGCGGTGCGCCACGTTGACGGCGACGCCCGGCAGCTCGGCCAGACGGGCCGCGACACGGCCCGCGACCGCGACGGAGCGGTGCTTGCCTCCCGTGCAGCCGATCGCGATGGTCGCGTGGCGCTTGTTCTCGCGCTGGTAGCCGTCGAGCACGGGGCGCAGGGCCCGGGAGTAGGAGTCGATGAACTCCTCGGCGCCCTGCTGGGCCAGCACGTAGTCTCTCACCTCTTCGTCGAGACCCGTGTGTGGACGCAGCTCCGGGATCCAGTACGGGTTCGGCAGGAACCGCGCGTCGGCCACCATGTCGGCGTCCGTCGGCAGCCCGTACTTGAAGCCGAAGCTCATCACCGTGACCTGGAGGCCCGCGCGGCCGGCCTCGGCGAAGCGCTCGGTGATGCTGGTGGCCAGCTGGTGGATGTTGAGGTCCGAGGTGTCGATGACGATGTCGGCCGACTCCCGCAGCTGAGCGAGGCGCGTCCGCTCGGCGGAGATGCCGTCGAGGAGGGTCCCCCGGCCCTGCAGCGGGTGCGGACGGCGCACCTGCTCGAAGCGGCGGACGAGCGCGGCGTCGGTGGCCTCGAGGAACACCACTCGGAGGTCGACCCCGGCGCGCAGCTCGCGGACGATGTCGCCGAGGTCCTCGAAGAAGTCGCGTCCGCGGACGTCGACGACCGCCGCGATCTTCGGCAGCGTGTCCCCCGCACGCTGCGCCAGGTCGACCAGCGGGCGCAGCATCTGCGGCGGCAGGTTGTCGACGACGTACCAGCCGAGGTCCTCCAGCGCGTTCGCGGCCGTGGACCGGCCCGCTCCGGACATCCCCGTGACGATCAGCACGTCCTGCTGCTCGCTCTCCGTGCTCATGCGCTCTCCGTGCTCGTGTCTGCTCGTGTCCTCGGTGCCGGGCACCGGCCGCTCTCCCCCGGAGCGCGGGCCTCCAGCCTAGGGCGTGCCCCCGACGGCGGACCCGTCCGGATGCAGGTGCGCGTGGATCGCGCCCGCCAGCGTCGGGCCGATCCCCTTGACCTCGGCGATCTCGGCCTCGCCCGCCTCGCGGAGCCGGGCGACGGATCCGAAGTGCTTCAGCAGGTCGCGGACTCGCGTGCCTCCGAGCCCGGGCACCTCGGCCAGCTGCGACGAGATGTCGCGCTTGCGACGCGTCCTCTGGTGGGTGATCGCGAAGCGGTGCGCCTCGTCGCGGATGCGCTGGAAGAGGAAGAGCGCATCGCTGTTGCGCGGCAGGATGACGGGGAAGTCGGAGTCCGGCAGCCAGATCTCCTCGAGGCGCTTGGCGATCCCGCAGAGGGTGATGCCGGTCACCCCGGACTGGTCGAGCGCGCGCTGCGCCGCCGCGACCTGCGGCTGGCCGCCGTCGACGATCAGCAGCTGCGGGGGGTACGAGAACTTGCGCCGCTTGGCCTCGCCGGTCTCGGGGTCGACCGCCGCGGGCTCGACCGGCTCGCGGAGGTAGGCGAGGCGGCGGGTGAGCACCTGGTACAGCGACTCGGTGTCGTCCGTCGACTCCGCGATGGAGAACCGCCGGTACTGGTCCTTCCGCGCGAGCCCGTCCTCGAAGACCACCATCGAGGCGACGATGTTGGTGCCGCTGAGGTGGGAGACGTCGTAGCACTCCATCCGGAGCGGCGCCTCGCTCATGCCGAGGGCGTCGCGGATGTCCTCCAGAGCCTGCGTCCGAGCGGTGAAGTCGGCGGAGCGGCGGGTCTTGTAGAGCATCAGCGAGTGCTTCGCGTTCTGCGTCGCCGTCTCGAGAAGGGCGGCCTTGTCTCCGCGCTGGGCCGCTCGGAGGCGCACGTTCGTGCCGCGCAGTCCGCTCAGCCACTCCTCGAGCGCCTCGGTGTCCTCGGGCAGCTCCGGCACGACGACCTCCCGGGGCGGGACGTCGCCGGTCTCGTAGGCGGCCTGGAGGGCCGTGTCGACGAGCTCCGCCGTGCTCATGTCGAGCTCCTTGTCGACGACCCAGCCCCGCTCGCCGCGGATGCGCCCGCCGCGGACCCGGAACTGCTGCACGGAGGCGGCGAGCTCGTCGTGGACGATCGCGTAGAGGTCGACGTCCACGTTGTCCTTGAGCACGACCGCGCTCTTGGCGAGGACCGCGTCGAGGGCGGCGGCCTGATCGCGCAGCTTCCCCGCGCGCTCGTACTCCATCGCCGCCGCGGCCTCGCGCATCTCCTTCTCGAGCTCGCCGATCATCCGGCGGTCGTGGCTGCCCATGAAGGCGACGAAGCGGTCGACCATCTCGCGGTGCTCGGCGAAGGTGACGCGGTGGGAGCAGGGCCCGCCGCAGCGGCCGATCTGCGACGCGAAGCAGGGCTTGCCGCTCTGCATGGCGCGCTTGTAGTTGGAGTCGTTGCAGGTCCTGATCGGGAACGCCTTGATCATCAGGTCGATCGTCTCGTGGATCGCCCAGATCTTGGGGTAGGGCCCGAAGTAGCGGGCCTTCCTGATCTTGGCGTTCCGCGTGACCATCACCCGCGGGGCCTCGTCGCCGAGCGTCACCGCCATGTAGGGGTAGGACTTGTCGTCGCGGAACTTGACGTTGAAGGGTGGATCGAACTCGTTGATCCAGGTGAACTCGAGCTGCAGGGCCTCGACGTCGGTGCCGACGACGGTCCACTCGACCCCGGAGGCCGAGGTGACCATCCGGCGGGTGCGCTCGTGCAGGCTCGGCAGCGGGGCGAAGTAGTTGCTCAGCCGCGCGCGGAGGTTCTTGGCCTTGCCCACGTAGAGCACCCGCCCCCGGGCGTCCGTGAAGCGGTACACGCCCGGGAGGGTCGGGATCTCACCCGGCTTCGGCCGGAAGTCGACTGTCTGCGCCATGCCTCTCGCTCGCGTCAGCCGAGGATCTCGGCGAGGAACATGCCGGTGTGGCTGCCCTCGACCTTCGCCACGTGCTCGGGGGTGCCCACCGCGACCACCTGTCCGCCGCCGGCGCCGCCCTCGGGACCCATGTCGATCAGCCAGTCGGCCGACTTGATGACGTCGAGGTTGTGCTCGATGGTGATCACCGTGTTGCCCTTGTCGACCAGGCCGTTGAGGACGAGGAGGAGCTTGCGGACGTCCTCGAAGTGCAGGCCCGTCGTCGGCTCGTCGAGCACGTAGACGCTGCGGCCGTTGGAGCGGCGCTGGAGCTCGGTCGCCAGCTTGACGCGCTGCGCCTCGCCGCCGGAGAGCGTGGTCGCGCTCTGCCCGAGGCGGACGTAGCCGAGGCCCACCTCCACCAGCGTGCGGAGGAAGCGGTGGATCGCCGTGATCGGCTCGAAGAAGTCGGCCGCCTCGGCGATCGGCATGTCGAGCACCTCGGCGATGTTCTTACCCTTGTAGTGCACGGTCAGGGTGTCGCGGTTGTAGCGCGCTCCCCCGCAGACCTCGCACGCCACGTAGACGTCGGGCAGGAAGTTCATCTCGATCTTGATGGTGCCGTCGCCCGAGCAGGCCTCGCAGCGGCCGCCCTTGACGTTGAAGCTGAAGCGGCCGGGCAGGTACCCCCGCGCCTTCGCCTCGGTGGTCTCGGCGAAGAGGTTGCGGATGCGGTCGAACACGCCCGTGTAGGTGGCGGGGTTCGAGCGCGGCGTGCGGCCGATCGGATTCTGGTCGACGTGCACGACCTTGTCGAGGTTCTCGAGGCCGGTGACGCGCGTGTGCTTGCCCGGCACCTTGCGGGCGCCGTTGAGCTGGTTGGCGAGCACGCGGTAGAGGATGTCGTTCACGAGGGTGCTCTTGCCGGAGCCGGAGACCCCGGTGACCGCGACGAACGTGCCGAGCGGGAACTCCGCGTCGACCTTGCGGAGGTTGTTGGCGTTCGCCCCGACGACCTTGATCATCCGCTTGCGGTCGATCTTCCGCCGCTTCTTCGGGACCTCGATCGCCTTGCGGCCCGAGACGTAGTCGCCGGTGAGCGAGTGGGTGTTCTCGAGCAGCGACTCGTAGGAGCCGGAGTGCACGACCTTGCCGCCGTTGACCCCGGCGCCCGGGCCGATGTCGACGATCCAGTCGGCGGTGCGGATGGTGTCCTCGTCGTGCTCGACCACGATCAGCGTGTTGCCCAGGTCGCGCAGCTTGATGAGGGTGTCGATCAGGCGGCGGTTGTCGCGCTGGTGCAGGCCGATGCTCGGCTCGTCGAGCACGTAGAGCACGCCGGTCAGCCCGGAGCCGATCTGGGTCGCCAGGCGGATGCGCTGCGCCTCGCCGCCCGACAGGGAGGCGGCGGCGCGCGAGAGGTTGAGGTAGTTGAGCCCGACTTCGATGAGGAAGTCGATGCGCGCGCGGATCTCGCGCAGCACCTGCGCGGCGATGTGCGCCTCGCGGTCGGTCAGCTCGAGCCGGCTCATGAAGTCCTGGGCGTCGCCGAGGCTGAGGTCGGCCACGTCCGCGATGCTCGCCCCGTGCACGAGCACGGCGAGCACCTCGGGCTTGAGGCGGGAGCCCTTGCACACGGGGCAGGGCACCTCGCGGAGGAACTCGGACCAGCGGGTGCGCTGGACGTCGGTCTCGGCCTGGACGAACTGGCGCTCGATGTAGGGCACGACGCCCTCGAAGCCCGAGGTGTAGCTCATCTCGCGGCCGTAGCGGTTCTTCCACTTGACCTTGACCTCGAAGTTGTCGCCGTGGAGGACGGCCTGCTGCACCTCGGTGCTGAGGCGCTTCCACGGGGTGGTGAGCGTGAAGCCGAGGTCGCGGGAGAGGCCGTCGAGCAGCTTCTCGTAGTACTGGAACAGGCCCTTGCCCTGGGTGGTCCAGGGGATGATGACGCCCTCGGCGATGCTCAGGTCGGGGTCGCCGAGCAGCAGCTCGTCGTCGACCGACATGCGCGTGCCGAGGCCCGAGCACTCCGGGCAGGCGCCGAAGGGCGCGTTGAAGGAGAAGGTCCGCGGCTCGATCTCGGTCAGCGAGATCGGGTGGTTGTTGGGGCAGGACAGCTTCTCGGAGTAGGTGGTCCAGGCGCCGTCGCCCTCGCCGTCGACGTAGTTGATCTGCACGATGCCGTCGGTGAGCCGCAGGGCCGTCTCGAGCGAGTCGGTGAGGCGCCCGAGGATGTCGGGGCCGGCCACGAGCCGGTCGACCACGACGGAGATGTCGTGCTTGTACTGCTTCTTGAGCACCGGCGGCTCGCTCAGCTGGACGAGCTTCCCGTCCACCATGGCGCGGGAGTAGCCGCCCGCGGTCAGCTCCTTGAAGAGGTCGACGAACTCGCCCTTCTTCTGCGAGACGACGGGGCTGAGGATCTGGTAGCGGGTACCGGTCTCGAGCTCCATCAGCTGGTCGGCGATCTGCTGCACGGTCTGCGCGGAGATCCGCTCGCTGCAGATGGGGCAGTGCGGGACGCCGATGCGCGCCCAGAGCAGACGCATGTAGTCGAAGATCTCGGTGATCGTGCCGACGGTGGAGCGCGGGTTGCGGTTCGTCGACTTTTGGTCGATCGAGACCGCGGGGCTGAGGCCCTCGATGAAGTCGACGTCCGGCCGGTCCACCTGCCCGAGGAACTGGCGGGCGTACGCGGAGAGGGACTCGACGTAGCGCCGCTGGCCCTCCGCGAAGATCGTGTCGAAGGCCAGGGAGGACTTGCCCGAGCCCGAGAGACCGGTGAACACCACCATCGAGTCGCGCGGGATCTCGAGGTCGACGTTCTGCAGGTTGTGCACCCGCGCGCCGCTCACCACCAGCTTCGAGGACGACTCGTCGAGCGAGGAGACGAAGCGGTGGAAGGAGGGAGAGGGGGTGGAGGAGGGGTCCGTAACGGCGTTCAGGATCGACACTCCGAAAGTGTATGCGGAGCCACCGACATCGCCCGTGGCGTTCGCTGGGCGCTGATCCGCGGGCCCCTCCCCTTGCGGATCAGCGCCCCCGATCAGGACAGGTGCCCGGCCTTCTCCATCTGGCGGAGCTCGCGCTTGAGCTCCTGGACCTCGTCCCGCAGCCGGGCCGCGAGCTCGAACTTGAGCTCGCCCGCCGCCTGGAGCATCTGCCCGTTGAGGTCGGAGATGATCGCCTCGAGGTCGTTGCCGCCGTTCGCGGCGAGACCCTGGCGGCGCAGGTTCGGCGTCGGACTCTTCTTCTTGGCGTCGCGCCCGGCGAGCAGCTTGGCGGTGTCGGCCCCCTCGCGGGCGAGGGCGTCGGTGATGTCGGCGATCTTCTTCCGCAGCGGTGTCGGGTCGATGCCGTGGTCGAGGTTGTAGGCGACCTGCTTCTCGCGTCGGCGGTCGGTCTCGTCGATCGCGAGCCGCATCGAGTCCGTCACCTTGTCGGCGTACATGTGGACCTCGCCCGAGACGTTGCGCGCCGCACGGCCGATCGTCTGGATGAGCGACGTGGACGAGCGGAGGAAGCCCTCCTTGTCGGCGTCGAGGATCGCCACGAGCGAGACCTCGGGCAGGTCGAGCCCCTCGCGCAGCAGGTTGATGCCGACCAGGACGTCGTAGACGCCCGCCCGCAGCTCCGAGAGGAGCTCGACGCGGCGCAGGGTGTCGACATCGGAGTGCAGGTAGCGGACGCGGACGCCCGCCTCCGTGAGGAAGTCGGTGAGCTCCTCGGCCATGCGCTTCGTCAGCGTCGTGACGAGCACGCGCTCGTCGCGCTCGGTGCGGCGCTTGATCTCCTCGAGCAGGTCGTCGATCTGGCCCTTCGTCGGCTTGACGACGATCTCGGGGTCGATCAGGCCGGTCGGGCGGATGATCTGCTCAACGATGCCGTCGGCGATGCCCATCTCGTAGCGGCCCGGGGTCGCCGAGAGGTAGACGGTCTGACCGACGCGCGACTTGAACTCCTCCCACTTCAGGGGCCGGTTGTCCATCGCCGAGGGCAGGCGGAAGCCGTGCTCGACCAGCGTGCGCTTGCGGGAGGCGTCGCCCTCGTACATCGCACCGATCTGCGGCACAGTCACGTGCGACTCGTCGATCACGACGAGGAAGTCGTCCGGGAAGTAGTCGAGCAGGCAGTGCGGGGCCTCGCCCGACTCGCGGCCGTCGATGTGGCGGGAGTAGTTCTCGATGCCGGAGCAGAATCCGATCTGCTGCATCATCTCGAGATCGAAGGTCGTGCGCATCCGCAGGCGCTGCGCCTCGAGGAGCTTGTTCTGCTTCTCGAGGTCGGCCAGGCGCACCTCGAGCTCCTGCTGGATGGTGTCGATCGCACGGTGCATGACGTCCTGGCTGGCGACGTAGTGCGAGCCGGGGAAGACCGACACGGAGTCGAGCTTCCGGACGATGTCGCCGGTGAGCGGGTGGAGCGTGTAGAGCGCCTCGATCTCGTCGCCGAACATCTCGATCCGGATCGCGAGCTCTTCGTACATCGGGATGATCTCGATCGTGTCGCCCCGCACCCGGAAGGTGCCGCGGGCGAAGTCGACGTCGTTGCGCGCGTACTGCATCGACACGAACTTGCGGATGAGGCGGTCCCGATCGACCCGCTGGCCGACCTGGAGCGCCACCATCGCCTCGAGGTACTGCTCGGGCTGGCCGAGGCCGTAGATGCACGAGACGGTCGACACCACGATCACGTCGCGGCGGCTCAGGAGCGAGTTCGTGGTGGAGTGGCGCAGCCGCTCGACCTCGGCGTTGACCGAGCTGTCCTTCTCGATGAAGGTGTCCGTCTGCGGGACGTAGGCCTCGGGCTGGTAGTAGTCGTAGTACGAGACGAAGTACTCGACGGCGTTGTTGGGGAACAGCTCGCGGAACTCGTTGGCGAGCTGCGCGGCGAGGGTCTTGTTGTGCGCGAGCACGAGCGTGGGGCGCTGCACGGCCTCGACGAGCCAGGCCGTGGTCGCGGACTTGCCGGTTCCGGTGGCGCCCAGCAGGACGACATCGGTCTCGCCGGCGTTGATGCGGGCGCTCAGATCGGCGATCGCGCCGGGCTGGTCACCGCTCGGCTTGTACTCGCTGATGACCTCGAACGGGTGCACGGCACGGGTTGGCTCCATGGTTCGAAGCGTAGCCGCGACCACCGACACCGGACGGCGCGTGCGCTGGCGGCGAACGGGGGTGCGCTCTCCGGCCGGGCCGCTCGGTCACGAGGGCGGGTGTCGGGGAGGGACCGTCAGCGGGCGAGCCGCTCCCACAGCGCGTCGGTCCGAGCGAGCGTGTCCTCCAGCGTGCCGGAGGAGTCGATCACGACGTCGGCGAGGGCGAGGCGCTCCTCGTCGCTCGCCTGCGACGAGACCCGCGCCCGCGCCTCCTCCTCGGTCAATCCCCGGCGGGCGACGAGACGCTCGATGCGGAGGTGCTGCGGCGCGTGCACGACGACCACCTCGTCGAACTCCCCCGCTCCTCGGCCCTCGGCCAGGAGGGGGACGTCGTAGACGACCACCGCGTCCGGGTCCGCCTCGGCGGCCTCCGCGAACAGCCGCTGCGAGCGGAGCGTCACCGCCGGATGGGTGATCGCATTGAGGTCGGCGCGGGCCGCCGCGTCCGAGAAGACGATCGCGCCGAGCGCCGGGCGGTCCAGCGCGCCGTCCGCGCGGATCACGGACGGGCCGAAGCGCTCGGCGATCGCCGCCAGCGCCGGCTCCCCCGGCTCGACGACCTCGCGCGCGAGGACGTCGGCGTCGACCACCACCGCTCCGTGCTCGGCGAGACGGCGGGCGACAGTGGACTTGCCCGAGGCGATGCCTCCGGTGAGGGCGACGAGATGCACCCGGCCACCCTACCCAGCGCCGTCGCCCGGAACGCCGAACGGCCGGCCCCCGAGGGGACCGGCCGTTCGATGCGATGTGCTCGCGATCAGTTGTTCGAGGACAGCTTCTCGCGGAGCGCGGCGAGCGACTCGTCGTCGGCGAGGGTGCCGCCGGTGGTCGACTCGCTGGTGAAGCCGGCGCCGACCGAGACGCCCTCGGAGACGGTGGCCGCCTCCTCCTGCGACTTGGCCACCTGGGCCTTGTGGGCCTCCCAGCGCGCCTGAGCAGCGGCGTACTCCTGCTCCCAGGCCTCGCGCTGCGACTCGAAGCCCTCGCGCCACTCGTTGGTCTCGGGGTCGAAGCCCTCGGGGTACTTGTAGTTCCCCTGGTCGTCGTACTCCGTGGCCATGCCGTAGAGCGCCGGGTCGAACTCGGTGCCCTCGGGGTCGACGTTCTCGTTCGCCTGCTTGAGCGAGAGGGAGATGCGGCGACGGTCGAGGTCGATGTCGATGACCTTGACGAACACCTCTTCGCCGACCGACACGACCTGCTCGGCGAGCTCGACGTGCTTGCCCGACAGCTCGGAGATGTGGACGAGGCCCTCGATGCCGTCCGCGACGCGGACGAAGGCACCGAACGGGACCAGCTTCGTGACCTTGCCCGGCGCGACCTGTCCGATCGCGTGGGTGCGGGCGAAGACCTGCCACGGGTCCTCCTGGGTCGCCTTGAGCGAGAGCGACACGCGCTCGCGGTCGAGGTCGACCTCGAGGATCTCGACGGTGACCTCCTGGCCCACCTCGACGACCTCGGAGGCGTGCTCGATGTGCTTCCAGGAGAGCTCGGAGACGTGGACGAGACCGTCGACGCCGCCGAGGTCGACGAACGCACCGAAGTTGACGATCGACGACACGACGCCCTTGCGGACCTGACCCTTGTGCAGGTTGTTCAGGAACGTGGTGCGGCTCTCGGACTGGGTCTGCTCGAGGAGCGCGCGACGCGACAGGACCACGTTGTTGCGGTTCTTGTCGAGCTCGAGGATCTTCGCCTCGATCTCCTGGCCGAGGTACGGCGTGAGGTCGCGGACGCGGCGCAGCTCGATGAGCGAGGCCGGGAGGAAGCCGCGGAGGCCGATGTCGACGATGAGACCGCCCTTGACGACCTCGATGACCGAGCCGGTGACGACGCCGTCCGACTCCTTGATCTTCTCGACGTCGCCCCACGCGCGCTCGTACTGCGCACGCTTCTTGGACAGGATCAGGCGACCCTCCTTGTCCTCCTTCTGGAGGACGAGGGCCTCGACGCTGTCGCCCACGTTGACGACCTCGGAGGGGTCGACGTCGTGCTTGATGGAGAGCTCGCGCGAGGGGATGACGCCCTCGGTCTTGTAGCCGACGTCGAGGAGGACCTCGTCGCGGTCGATCTTCACGACGGTGCCTTCGATGAGGTCTCCGTCGTTGAAGAACTTCAGAGTCTTTTCGACCGCGGCAAGAAAGTCTTCAGCAGACCCGATGTCGTTGATCGCGACCTGCTTGGTTGCCTTGTCGGTCGTTGCGGTTGTCATTAAGGGATGCTCCAGGATGGATGGGTCTCGGGCGGCGGCCGCCGGCGGGCCTCGCGGCTCGGCGGAGTGGTGACCACTGCGGTGGTGAGGGATGTGCCTCCGGCCCGGGAGCCGCGCTCGGCCGGCCGGAGGACCGGCCTTCCTCGCGCGCCGCGGGCACGGCGGCGCCACAGATGTGACACCCCAGCTTAGACGCCCCGGGAGGCGCACGGCAATCTCGCCGCGCCCGTCCAAGCGCGGGTTCCGGAGTCAGCCGGCGAGGGAGGAGCGGAGGGTGTCGAGACCGACGCCGCCGAGGTCGAGCGCCCTCCGGTGGAAGGCCGCGAGCGAGAACGCGGCGCCCTCGCGCGCCTCCGCCTCGTCGCGCAGCTGCTCCCAGATCCGCTGCCCGATCTTGTAGGACGGAGCCTGCCCCGGCCAGCCGAGGTACCGGTTCACCTCGAAGCGCACGAACGCGTCGTCCATGTTCACGTTGGCCCGCATGAAGTCGAGGGCCGACTCGGCGGTCCAGACGGTGCCGGAGCCCGGCATCGGCTTCTGGAGGTGCACGCCGATGTCCAGCACGACGCGCGCCGCGCGCATCCGCTGGCCGTCGAGCATGCCCAGGCGGTCGGCCGGGTCGTCGAGGTAGCCGAAGCGCTCCATCAGCCGCTCCGCGTAGAGCGCCCAGCCCTCGGCGTGGCCGGAGGTCCCGGCGAGCTGACGGCGCCAGGTGTTGAGGCGGGCGCGGTTGTGGACGGCCTGGCCGATCTGCAGGTGGTGGCCCGGGACGCCCTCGTGGTAGACCGTGGTCAGCTCCCGCCAGGTGGCGAACTCGGTGACTCCGGCCGGGACCGACCACCACATCCGCCCCGGGCGCGAGAAGTCGTCGCTCGGACCGGTGTAGTAGATGCCGCCCTCCTGGGTCGGCGCGATCCTGCACTCGAGGCGGCGCACCTCCTCCGGGATGTCGAAGGCGGTGCCGGCGAGCTCGCGGACGGAGCGGTCGCTGGTCTCCTGCATCCAGGCCTGCAGAGCGTCGACGCCGTGCAGAGTGCGGGCCGGGTCCGCCTCGAGGTGGGCGATCGCCTCGGCGACGGAGGCGCCGGGCAGGATCTCGCGCGCGATCGCCTCCTGCTCGGACGTCATGCGGGCCAGCTCCTCGATCCCCCACTCGTAGGTCTCGTCGAGGTCGACGACAGCGCCGAGGAAGCGGCGGGAGTGCAGCGCGTACAGCTCCCGGCCGACGGCGTCCTGCTCGGTCGCGGCGGGGGCGAGCTCGCCCCGGAGGAACTGCGCGAGCGACCCGTAGGCGGCCGAGGAACGGCGGGCGCCGTCCTCCAGTCGCTGAGCGAGCGACGCGGGCAGGGATCCGGCGGCGGGAGCGGCCTCCGCGGCCAGCTCGGCGAAGAACCCGCGGGGAGCGGCGATCTTCCGCGCCTGCTCGGCGACGAGCTCGACCTGGCGGCGGGCGGGGACCACGCCGGTGCGGATCCCCTCGCGCAGGGTCTCCGCGTAGCCCTCGAGGGCGGCCGGCACGGCCAGCAGCCGCTCGGCGACCGCCTCCCAGTCGGCGACCTCGTCCGTCGGCATCAGGTCGAAGACGTCGCGCAGCTCCTGCGCCGGAGACGCGATCACGTTGAGGTCCCGCAGCGGCAGACCGGCGTCGTGCCCCTCCAGGGAGAGCCGGAGCTCGGCGCCGAGGTCGGCGGCCGTGACGCGGTCGACGTCGTCCACGGGGTCGGCGGCCTCGAGCTCGGCGAGGGCCGAGGCGGTCGCCGCCCGGGCCTGCTCGAGACCGGCCGGCGAGTAGTCGCCCAGACGGCCGTTCGCGCCGCTGCGTCCGATCGCGGTGCCGAGGGTGGGGTCGAGGTCGACGAGCGTGTCGACCCAGCGCTCGGCGACGGCGTCGACGGCGGTGGGCTCGCGGGGGGTGTCGGTGCTCATGCCTCCGAGCCTAGCCAGGCCCTGCGGCCGGCTCAGTGCGCGGCGACGTCCCAGTCGGACCCGTGGCCCACCTGCACCTCGAGCGGGACGCTCAGGTCGGCGGCACCCGCCATCCGGCCGCGTACGACCGCCTCGAGCGGCTCCTCCTCGCCGGGGGCGACGTCGAAGATCAGCTCGTCGTGCACCTGGAGGAGCATCCGCGAGCCGAGCCCCTGCTCGTCGAGGTCGGCCTGCACGCCGATCATCGCGCGCTTCATGATGTCGGCGGCCGAGCCCTGGATCGGCGAGTTGAGTGCCGCCCTCTCGGCGTTGTCGCGGAGGACGCGGTTCGCGCTCTGCAGGTCGGGGAACGGACGCCGGCGTCCGAAGATCGTCTCGGTGTAGCCGGTCTCGCGGGCCTGCTCGACGACGCTGCGGAGGTAGTCGCGCACCGCGCCGAAGCGGACGAAGTAGTCGGTCATCAGCTGCTTGGCCTCGGCGCTCGAGATGCGCAGCTGCTTCGACAGGCCGAAGGCGCTCAGGCCGTAGGCGAGACCGTACGACATCGCCTTGACCTTGTTGCGCATGGCCGAGGTGACGTCGCCCGGATCGACGCCGAAGATCCGCGATCCGACGAAGCGGTGCAGGTCCTCGCCGGAGTGGAAGGCCTCGATCAGCCCGGCGTCCCCGGAGAGGTGCGCCATGATCCGCATCTCGATCTGCGAGTAGTCGGCGGTGAGGAGGGTGCTCGCCTCCGCTCCGTGGACGAAGGCGGTGCGGATGCGGCGGCCCACCTCGCTGCGGACGGGGATGTTCTGCAGGTTCGGGTCGTTGGAGGAGATCCGGCCGGTGGCCGTGCCGGTCTGGTCGTAGCTGGTGTGGATCCGGCCGTCGGCGGTGACCGACTTCTCGAGCGTCTCGATGATCTGCTTGAGCTTGGTCGCGTCGCGGTGCTCGAGGAGCAGCCCGAGGAACGGGTGCGGGTGGGACTCCTGCAGGTCGGCGAGGGCGGAGGCGTCGGTGGTGTAGCCCGTCTTCGTGGCCCGGGTGCGCGGCATGTCGAGCTCCTCGAAGAGGACCTGCTGCAGCTGCTTGGGCGAGCCGAGGTTCATCTCGTGACCGATCTCGGCGAACGCGCGGCTCGCGAGGTCGGCGGCCGAGACGGTCAGCTCGGCGCGGAGGCGCGCCAGCACGTCGGCGTCGATCGCGACGCCGGTGAGCTCCATCGTCGCGAGGACCTGGACGATCGGCAGCTCGATGTCGACGAGCACCGAGAGCATCCCCTCGCCCAGCCGCTCGCGCAGCGGAGCGACGAGCCGGTACGCGTACCAGGCCTCGGTGGCGGGCCCCATCGGCTCGACGGTGGGGACCAGCTGGTTCGGGTCGCCCTGCGCCATGGTCTCGTCGAGGTGCTGCGCGACCTGCGCCGCGAGCGTGGCCGGATGCCCGGTGGGCTGCACCAGCCAGGAGGCGACGCGGGTGTCGAACGCGAGCCCCGCGACGGGGAGTCCGGCCCTCCGCAGCGCCTTGATCTGGGGCTTCGCGTCGGCGAAGTACTTGGGGGCGGGCCCAGCCAGCCACTGCTCGAGCGCGGTGTAGTCGGGCCGCTCGGCGGCCCACGGGACGAACGCCGTCTCCTTCTCGACCGCGAGGCCCACACCCTCGAGCCCGCCGGCTCCGAGCAGGACCTGCACGGCGACGGGCGCGGTGCCCTTCGCCGACACGCGGTCGAGCCAGTGCGCGAGCTCCTCGTCGACCAGGGTGCGGACGGCGGGTGCGGAGGTCGTGACCACGTCGCCCGCCAGGGCCGCGGCAGCGCCGTCGACGCCCTCCTCCGCGGCGATCGTGAGGACCCGCTCCTGCAGGGTCTTGAACTCGAGGCGGCTGAAGATCTCGCGGACCGCGTCGGGATCGATCGGACGGCGCGTCAGATCGTGCGGCCCGAGGGGGAGCTCGACGTCCGTCACCAGCCGGTTGAGGCGGCGGTTGCGGAGCGCGTTCTCCTTCTGCTCGCGCAGCTTCTCGCCGACCACGCCCTTGATCTCGTCGGCGTGGGCGATGATGTCGGCGACCGTGCCGTACTGGTTGACCCACTTCGCGGCCGTCTTGGGGCCGACCTTGTCGACGCCGGGCAGGTTGTCGCTGGTCTCGCCGACGAGGGCGGCGATCTCGGGGTACTGGTGCGGCTCGACGCCGTACTTCTCGAACACCTTGTCGCGGTCGTAGCGGGTGAGCTGCGAGACGCCCTGGGTGGAGGGGTAGAGCAGGGTGACGTCCGGGGTCACCAGCTGGATGGTGTCGCGATCGCCCGAGACGACCAGCACGCGGAAGCCGGCCTCGGCCCCCTGGCGCGCGAGCGTCGCGAGGATGTCGTCGGCCTCGAAGTCCTCCTTCGAGACGGTCCGGATGTTCATGGCGTGCAGCGCCTCCTCGAGGAGGGGGACCTGGCCCTTGAACTCGGGCGGCGTCTCGCCGCGGGTGCCCTTGTACTCCGGGTACTCGCGCGTGCGGAACGAGTAGCGGGAGATGTCGAACGCGACGCCGAGGTGGGTCGGCTTCTCGTTCTTCAGCAGCAGGATCAGCATCGAGAGGAAGCCGTGGATGGCGTTCGTGTGCTGGCCCTCGCGGGTCTGGAAGCTGTCGACCGGGAGCGCGTAGAACGCCCGGAACGCCAGGGAATGGCCGTCGACGAGCAGGAGGGTAGGCTGTTCCGGATCTGACACAGGGCCAGACTACACAGCGCCTCCGACACCGGATCGGCCCGCTCGCGCCCGCCGGTCAGGGCCGCTCCGAGGCTCCAGCGCGAGGAGCGACGTGACCGAGCCGACCCCCACCACGACCGCCTGGATCCGCCCGCCCGCGCTCGACCTGGTCGCCGGGATCGGCCGCGGCATGGGCGAGCTCGCCGAGCGGATGGGGATCCTCTGGCACGAGCTCACCCCGCAGCACTCGGTGGCCTCGATGCCCGTCCAGGGCAACCGGCAGCCGGTCGGCATCCTGCACGGCGGCGCGCACGTCGTGCTCGCCGAGTCGATGGGCTCGATCGCGGCGAACGTGCACGCCGGCGCGGGCCGCCTGGCGATGGGCATCGAGCTGAACGCGAGCCACAGCCGGTCGGTCCACTCGGGCTTCGTGATCGCCACCTGCGACGCGATCCACCTGGGCTCCACCCTCACCACCCACGAGATCGTCGTGCGCGACCAGGAGGGGCGCCGCCTCTCCACCGTGCGGATCACCAACATCATCCGCGACGCCCGCTGACGGGAGCGGACGGGTCCCCCTCGCGGGAGCGGTGCGCGAGGACCGCGCCCAGGACCGCGACCGTCGTCGGGACCGCCCGCGCCTGCGCGCGACCGGGGATCGACCGGTCGGCCGCGCCGCTCGGGGACCCGGCACCGCGGCGAGCGGCACTGTCAAGCGACGGCGCGCGACTGTGCCCGGTGGTGCCCGAAGGGCGACACTGAGCGGATGAGCCTTCGCCATCTCCTCAAGAGCCTCCCGTCCATGCCCTCCGAGCTGCCCTCGTTCGATGCGGAGGCGGCTCCGGCCGATCCTCTCGAGCTGTTCGCGCAGTGGCTCGAGGAGGCGAAGGACGCGGGCCAGCTCCTCCCCCACGGCGCCACGCTCTCCACCGCCTCCGACGACGGCACCGTCTCGGCGCGCGTGCTCGTGCTGCGCGAGATCGACGAGGCGGGCTGGGCGTTCTCCACCCATGCCACCAGCCCCAAGGGACGCGCCATGGAGGAGAACCCGCACGCCGCGCTGACCTTCTTCTGGCCGGTCCAGGGCCGTCAGGTCCGGGTCGAGGGCCGGGTCGACCGCGCCTCCGCGCAGGAGTCGGCCGACGACTTCCGCCGCCGCTCCGAGGCCGCTCGCACCGCCCTGCTCGTCGGACGCCAGAGCGAGCCGATGCGCAGCGCGCAGGACTTCGGCCTCGTCACGCTCCAGACCAGCGTCGCCGTGGGCTGCTCACCCGCGACGCTCGACCGGGAGTGGGCCGTCTACCGCGTCGTGCCCGAGCGCATCGAGTTCTGGCAGGGCTCGACCGCGCCGGAGCAGGATCACACCCGTCTCGAGTACCGCCCGGGAACGACGGAGGCGGGCGGCTCCCCGTGGGAGCGCACCCGCCTCTGGCCCTGAGGCCGTGGGCCCTCGGGCCCGGCCTCGCGCTACGCCTTCTTCGTGCTCAGCTGCTCGATGATCGCCTGCGCGACGTCGTGCATGGTGAGCCGGCGGTCCATGGAGGCCTTCTGGATCCAGCGGAAAGCCTCGGGCTCGGTGAGCCCCATCTTCTCATTGAGCAGGCCCTTGGCGCGGTCGACGAGCTTGCGGGTCTCGAAGCGCTCGACCATGTCGGCGACCTCGGCCTCGAGGGTGAGGATCTGGGCGTACCGCGAGAGGGCGATCTCGATCGCGGGCAGCAGGTCGTTGGGCGTGAAGGGCTTCACGACGTAGGCGAGCGCTCCGGCCTCGCTGGCGCGCTCGACGAGCTCCTTCTGGCTGAAGGCGGTGAGCAGGACGACGGGCGCGATGTGCGCCTTCGAGAGGCGCTCGGCCGCCGAGATGCCGTCGAGCTGGGGCATCTTGACGTCCATGATGACGAGATCGGGGCGCAGCTCGGTGGCGAGGGCCACAGCGGTCTCTCCGTCGCCGGCCTCGCCGACGACCTCGAAGCCGTTGTCGCGGAGGATCTCCACGATGTCGAGGCGGATGAGGGATTCGTCTTCGGCGACGACGACCCGACGGGGTGCGGTCGACGAGGGTTCCTGGTCAGTCACGCCGATGAGCCTACGGTATTCTCGACGGGCTGGTGATGAGCCGGTGTGGCGGAATGGCAGACGCGGGGCACTCAAAATGCTCTGTCCGAGAGGGCTTGTGGGTTCGAGTCCCACCACCGGTACCCGCCTGGTCGCGCGGTGCGCGCCTCCGCTCGCTAGCGTCGTCGGATGAGCACCGACCCCTGGCCCCTGTTCTCGCTGGAGCTGCGCACGCCGCGGCTCGAGCTGCATCCGGTCCGCGACGCCGACCTCGGCCCTCTCGCCGAGGCAGCCCTCGCGGGCGTGCACGAGAGCGGCCGCTCGCCGTTCCCCTCCCCCTGGGCCGAGGCGCCGGCGGAGCGCCTGCCCGGCGAGCTCGCCCGCTTCCACTGGTCGCAGCGCGCGCAGACGACGCGGGAGTCGTGGCGCATCGCGTTCGCCGTGGTCGAGGACGGCCGCGTCGTCGGCTGCCAGGACGTGGTCGCCGAGTCCTTCGCCGCCACCCGCACCCTGACCTCGGGCTCGTGGCTCACCCGCTCGGCGCAGGGCCGCGGCCTCGGGCAGGAGATGCGCGCCGCCGTCCTCCTCCTCGCCTTCGACCACCTCGGAGCCGAGGTCGCCGAGAGCGCCGCTCTCGCCTGGAACACCCGCTCGATCCGGGTCTCGGAGACCCTCGGCTACCGGCCGAACGGGACGCACCGGATCGTCGGTCCGGACGGTATGTCGGTCGAGGAGCTGCGGTTCCGCGTCACGCCGGAGACTTTGGTGCGGCCGGAATGGACGCTGGAGGCCTCGGGGATCGACGCCGCACGAGCGGTCCTCGTCCAGGACCCGCTCGGTCCGCCCTCCCCCGTCTGATTCACCAGAACATCGTGCCCGGCGAGCCCTTGAACGGACCGACCACGCGCGAGGTGATCCAGCCGCCGTAGAAGTCGCCCGGCTGCGGCTGGACCGCCTCGCCGTCGACCGTGCAGGAGTCCATCCGGCCGGGGTAGAGGGCGACGGTGTCGACGAGGGCCTCGAAGCCGGCCATCGGCTCGGGGTACGTCCAGCCCGCCGCCTCCGCGACCGCTCCTCCTCCCCCGCGCACGGTCAGGTAGGAGGCCGCGCCCTTGAACTCGCAGATGCTGCGGCCGGGCGCGGGCTCGAGCGCCCCGGGCGCGAACGAGGACACGGGGAGGTAGTAGACGGGAGGGTGGCTCGTCTCGAGGACGCGGAGAGCGTCGCGGGACTCGGCGACGACGACGCCGCCCAGCCGCACGACCACGTGCTCGGTGGTGGTCTCGACCCTCGGGGGTCGCGGGTAGTCCCAGACGGATTCCTGGCCCTCGGCGGGCGGCACGCGCTTCATCCCGCTCACGCTACGCGGCGGGGAGCGGTGCTCCGGCGCCTCCCAGAGGATGCCCGGGCGGACGCCGCGGCTCCGCAGATCCCCGCCGCCGGGACGCGCGGGGGCCCCGGTCGCGTAACGTCGTCCCTGCGGCGGAACCCCGAGCCCGCGCGCAGAAGGAATCCAGAGTGCCCACCGAATGCATCCACGGCCTCGACATCGCGCTCTGCGACGTCTGCACCCCGAAGAAGCTCCCCGAGCAGGTCGGCCGTGCCACCCGCACCCCCGCGCGCGTGCCCGGGACCTCCCGTGCGGCCACCGCCCGCGCCGCCGCCCGCGGCACGGCGCGCGAGAAGCCCCTGCCGAAGGTCGACATCGCCGCGCAGCGGATCTACCACGTCACCCACCTCGACAACCTCGAGGCGATCGTCGCCGCCGGCGCGATCCTGGCGGACCAGCAGCTCCAGGAGCGCCCCGCGATCGACGTCAGCGCCGAGACCACCCGCGAGCACCGCCGTGCCGTGCAGGTGAAGGACGGCGTCAGCGTCGCCGGCTTCGTGCCCTTCTTCCTCTCCCCCGACGCCGCCCTCTGGGCCGACCTGCGCGGCGAGCGTGTCGCTCCGCACTGGTCGCCGAGCGCCCACGAGACCACCGCCTCGCAGTACGTCGTCCTGGTGGGCTCGCTCGCCTCCGCCCCGGTGCTGAGCGACGGCGACGCCTCCCACGTCCTCACGCGCTTCACCGAGGGCGACGCGCTCGTGCGCACCTTCGCGCGCCTCCTGGTCGACGAGCCGGCCCTGCGCAGCGCGGAGGCGCTCGTGCCCGAGCGCTTCCCGCTCGAGGGCGTCGCGACGGTCGGCGTGGCGTCGGTCGCCGCCCGCAACCGCGTCAAGGCTCTCTTCGAGGGCATCGACGCCTCTCCCCGCGTCGCCGTCTATCCGCCGTGGTTCCACCCGGTGGCCGAGGAGGAGTGACCCGGCGCTAGTCGGCCTCGAGGAGGTCGAGGCGGTCGGCCAGGTACCGGCGCAGCGGCATCAGTCCCTGCTCGCCCAGACCGGGCGCCCAGCGCACGAGCACCTCGGAGCCGCGCAGGGCCAGCGGCTCCTGGCCCGACTCGAGCGCTGCGGCGTCCAGTGCGAGGCGCCGCCAGCCGTAGTTGACGATCTCGCCCTCCTGGAACGGACCGTCGAAGGCGGCGCGCCGGATCTCGCGGCGCGCCTCCTGCGACTCGGACTGGTTGTTGGCGTGAAGCGGAGCGACGGCACGAGTGACCGAGCCCGTCGCGAGGAGCTCGCCCTCGCGTCCGAGGAGCACCACGCCGAGGCGCCACGCGCGGGTCACCGGCGCCATCACCGGCTTGCGGCGGAAGCCGAGGATCGCGCGCGGCGTCCGCAGCTCGGCGACGGCCTGGTCGGCGATGCCGCGGGCGTCGAGCTCGGCGGAGACCCCGCGCAGGAGCGCGGCCAGATCGGCGGCGGCCTGCTCGGCCCCGGGTGCTGCGGGCATCGCTCCTCCTCGGCTCGTCCCGCCAGCCTACGGGCGCGGTGTGCACCGGCCACCCCGCTCCGCACCGCTAGCATCGCCTGACGACACCGAGGAGGACGAGCGATGCGCGTCATCATGATGGGCCCGCCCGGCGTGGGCAAGGGCACCCAGGCGGCCGTGCTGTCGCGCGAGCTGGGGGTGCCGGCGATCTCCACCGGCGATCTGTTCCGCGCGCACGTCGCCGACGGCACCGACCTCGGACGGCGTCTGCGGGCGCTCGTGGAGGCCGGCGAGTACGTGCCGGACGAGCTGACGAACGCCCTGGTCGCCGAGCGCATCGCCGAGGAGGACGCCCGGGACGGGTTCATCCTCGACGGCTACCCGCGCACGCTCGCCCAGGTGGACGCGCTGGCGGAGCTCCTCGAGGAGCGGGGCACGCCGCTCTCGTGCGTCGTGCTGCTGACGGCCGACGCGGACGTGGTCCTCGAACGGCTGCACGTGCGGGCGCAGGAGCAGGACCGCGCCGACGACGACCCCGAGGTGGTGCGGAACCGGATCGAGGTCTACGAGCGCGAGACGGCTCCTCTGGCGGAGGTCTACGACGAGCGCGAGCTCCTGGTGCGGATCGACGGCTCCGCCTCGCAGGACGAGGTCGCCGCGAGGATCATCGCGGCGTGCCGGCCCGAGTGAGCCGACCCGCCGCGACGCGGGGTCAGATCGCCGAGGCGAGGACCTCGTCGAGCTTGGCCGAGGCCTCCTCGTCGGTGCCCTTCAGGGCGAGCGAGAGCTCCGACACGAGGATCTGACGCGCCTTGAGGAGCATCCGCTTCTCGCCGGCCGAGACGCCGCCCGCCTGCTCGCGGCGCCACAGGTCGCGGACGACCTCGCTGACGCGGTACACGCTGCCGCTGGCCATCTTCTCCTGGTTGGCCTTGAAGCGGCGGGACCAGTTGCTGGCCTCCTCCGCGACGTCGCTGCGCAGGACGTCGTAGACCGCCTGGACTCCGGCGTCGTCGATGATCTCGCGGACGCCGACGAGCTCGGCGTTCTCGACGGGGAGGGTGATGGTGAGCTCGCTGGTGTGCACGTTCATCGTCATGAACGTCTTCTCGACGCCCTTGACCGAGCGCTTCTCGAGCCCGGTGATCGTCACCGCTCCGTGGTGCGGGTAGACCAGGGTCTCGCCGACCTCGAATGTCATCATGTCGTGCCTTTCGTCGTGGGGCGTGGTGGGAGTGAGGAGTCCAGGGGGCGCAGCGGCGCCGCGGCGAGCCAGGCCGGGAGCAGCGCGACGAGGTGCTCGACCAGCTCCTCGTCGGTGCCGTCGAGGGAGCCGGCGAGCCAGGCGCCGACCACGGAGAGGACGCCGCCGGCCGCGAAGACCGCGGTGAGCTCGGGGTCGACCGCTGCGGGGACGTCGACCCGGGCGAGCACCTCGCGGTGCAGGGCGAGCGCCGTGTCGAGCACGGCGTCGTCGGAGGCGACCCGGGCGGAGGCCCGCGCGCGGAGCCGGGCATGGAAGGCGTGGCGGTCGACCAGCCGCTCGACGAGCCGCGAGTAGCCGCGCTGCAGGGCGTCGGCTCCGGAGCGGTCGGCGGGATCGCCCTCGGCGACGTCGGCGACCACGAGGTCCTGGCGGAGCAGCGCGGAGGCGACTCCCGCCGCGTCGTCGAAGTGGGCGTAGAACGAGCTGCGGCTGATCCCGGCCTCGCGCACGATGTCGCTCACCGCGATGCCCTCGGCCCTCTCGCCGTCGCTCTGCATGACGAGCCGCTCGACCGCGTCGAACACGCGGCGGCGGGTGCGCCGGGCTCGCGGATCGGCGGAGCCGAGCGCCGAGGGGGACTCCGCCGCGGGCACGGAGGCGAGGCGGGCGGAAGTCATCGACGTCAGTCTACCACTTCCCGGACAGGTGTACGGGAAGAGCGTCAGGCGCCGGTGCGCACCTGGTCGAGGCCGGCGATGCGGTCGATCGCGGCCTGCTCGCTCGGCGAGACCCGGCCGAGATACCGGCCCAGGAACACGAACAGCAGGCGGTTCGCCGTGATCGCGGGCCACCACGGGCGCCGGAGGCCCAGGAGCCTCCGCACCTCGGGGCTGAGCGAGGCGACCGCGCCGGCGAACAGCAGCGGGTAGACCACGCCCGCCTCGCCCGGCAGCCGGATGTCGCGGAGGAAGCCGACCGCCTCGTGCACGCGTGCGTCGGGCTTGAGCTCGCCCGCGAATCCGGCGAGCTGCGCGCGGAGCTCCGCGACGCTCTCGGGCGGATCCTGCACTCCGAGCAGCCGGCCGGAGGCGGCCCACTCGCGCACGTAGGCGTCGGGGCCGCCGGGGATCCGTCCGCCCCAGATCTCGTGGGCGCCGAGGAACGCGTCGGTGAAGGCGTCGTGCACCCAGAGCAGCAGGCGGGGGTCCTGCGCCGAGTAGGAGCGCTCGCGCCCGCCGGCGTCCTCGTAGGAGCCGACGATCCGCTCGTGCACGCCGGTCACCCAGCGCGCCGCTCCGCTCGCCGCGGCGGTGTCGCCGAAGCTGGTGGTCAGGACCCAGCGGACCGTGTTGTCGAGCCGGCCCATCGGGTCCTCGCGGTAGCGGGAGTGGTCGTGGACACCGGCCATCGCTCCGGCGTGGAGGGTCTGCATGAGCAGAGCCCGCACTCCGGCGATCATCGTGGGCAGGCCGCCGTTGACCGCCCAGACCGCGCTGCCCGGTCCGAAGAGCCCGGCGTCGTCGCCCTTCTCGAGGGCGACGATCCAGTCGGCGCGGGGGCGGGGGCGGCGGCGTCTCACCCGCTCAGTGTGCGCTCGGATCCTGGGCCGCGGCTGGCCGTTCTGTCACCCTTCGTGGGGCCGTGGTCACTCGGCCAGCAGTTCGCGGACGTCGTCGGCCGACAGCGCCCGGGCGAAGAGCTCGCCCTCGTCGAGCACCGCCGTGCTGAGGCGGCCCTTGCGCTCCTGGAGGCGCACGATCTTCTCCTCGATCGTGTCCGTCGCCACCAGCCGGTACACGTTCACCCGCCGCTCCTGGCCGATGCGGTGCGCGCGGTCGACGGCCTGCGCCTCGGCCGCCGGGTTCCACCACGGGTCGAGGATGAAGACGTGGTCGGCCTCGGTGAGGGTGAGCCCTGTGCCGCCCGCCTTCAGACTGATCAGGAAGACGGGCGCGGCTCCCGAGCGGAACTCCTCGATCACTCCCGCGCGGTCCCGCGTGGAGCCGTCGAGCTGCACGAACGGGATGCCGCGCCGGCGCAGCCGCTCCCCCGCCCGCTCCAGGTACGAGGTGAATGTGCTGAAGACGAGGGCCCGACGGCCTTCCGCGATCACGTCGTCGAGCTGCTCGACGAGCACGTCGAGCTTCGCGGACGGGACGTGCCGGTAGGCCGGGTCGACCAGGGACGCGTCGAGCGCGAGCAGGCGCAGGAGGGTGAGCGATCGGAACACCGTGAAGCGCTGCCGGTCGAGGTCGTCGACCAGGCCCAGGAGCTTCCGCCGCTCGCGCTGGAGGTAGCCGTCGTAGAGCACCCTGTGGGCGGGCGTCAGCGCGACCTCGATCGTCTGCTCCTGCTTCTCGGGGAGCTCCGGCGCCACCGCCTCCTTGGTGCGGCGGAGCAGGAACGGACGCAGTCGTCGGCGCAGTCTCTCGAGGCGGCGGCGCGCGCCCTCGGTGTGGCTGACGGTCCGTCCCTCGGACAGATCGGGCGAGGCGATGCCGACGGGCGCCTCCGCGTGCAGGATCGGCCGGGTGTACTCCTCGCGGAAGCGGCGCAGCGGAGGCAGGAGCCCGGGCGCCACCAGGGCGAGGACCGCCCAGAGCTCGTCGAGCGAGTTCTCCAGCGGTGTGCCGGTGAGCGCGAGCGTGACGGGCGCGCCGACCCCGCGGGCGGCCCGGTGCGTCTGCGAGGCGGAGTTCTTGACGAACTGGGCCTCGTCGAGGATCAGCGCCGACCACGTCCTCGACGCCCAGCGCTCGCCGCCGAGGCGCAGGACCGCGTAGCTGATGAGGACCACGTCCGCGTCGGCCGGGATCGCGTCGAGCGCGCCCTCCCGCGAGCTCGCGACGACGTGGACGCGCAGGGCGGGCGCGAAGCGCTCGGCCTCCGAGCGCCAGCCCGGCACGACCGAGGTGGGGGCGACCACGAGGAACGGCGCGCGGCGGATCCCGGCGCGGCCCGCCTCCTCGACCGCGTCGAGCATCATGGCCAGCGCCTGCAGGGTCTTGCCGAGGCCCATGTCGTCGGCCAGGATCCCGCCGAGCCCGTGACGGAGGCGGTGGACGAGCCAGGCGTAGCCCGCCCGCTGGTACGGGCGCAGCCGGGCGGTCAGTCCCTCCGGCGGGTCCACGTCCTCCGGCGACCCGGCGGCCAGCGCGGAGTCGAGCACGGCGCGCCACGCGTCGGAGGGGACGCTCTCGTCGGCGAGCTCCTCCAGCTCGTTCCACAGCCCGGTCTGGTGCCGGCCGAGCCGGGGTCCCGTCTCCCACTCCTCGAGCTCGTCCGCCCGGGTCAGCAGCTCCCGGAGCCGGTCGAGGCCGGGGTGCGCGAGCGAGAGGTAGGAGTGGTCGACCAGGCGGATGCGGTCGCCGCCCGCGGCCAGAGCGCGGAAGAGGGGCAGGAACGGCACGGTCGCGTCGCCGATGGTCACGACGACGCCGAGGTCGAACCAGTCGGCGCTCTCGGTGTCGACCGCGGTGATGGTGAGCGTGAGCGGTCCGGTCAGCAGGCGGTAGTCCGGGGCCGCGCCCTCGCGCTCGATCCGGACCCCGCCGATCCCCTCCAGCTGCGGGAGCTGCTCCACCACGAACACCGCCGCCTCGGCCCCGCGCAGGACCGCGCTCGTCCCCGGCTCCGGCACGAGAGCGGACCCGGCCTCGCCGAGCACCGAGCGCACCCGGCGGAGCACCGCGCGCTCGAGAGCCGCGTCGGCCGTGCCGTCGAGCTCGCCCGCGCGATCGGGCGCGCGGCGCCAGTGCCAGCCCACTCCGACAGCTCGCCGCGGCTCGAACGAGACCGTGCAGACCAGGCGCGGGGGCTCCGGATCGTCCAGGAGGAGGTCGACGCCCTCCTCGCGGACCGCGACGCGGCTGCGGAGGGCGGGGAGGTGCTCGCCGACGAACTCGGGCACGTCCTCCGCCGGGACCTCCGTCTCCTCGGGGTGGTCGAGGAGCCGCAGCTCCTCGTCGTCGAAGGGCAGGGACGCGGGCGCGAGCAGGAGCGAGGACGGATCGCCGCCCTCGACTGCGTAGACGCCGTGCCGGGCGACCGGACGCGCCGACTCGGGCGCGTGCTCCGCGCCGTCGATCCGCAGGACGGGCCGTAGCCGGAGCGCTCCCTCCTCCGCCGAGACCGTCACCGCCACATGCGCGGGACCGGCGAGGCGGACCGCGCCCTTCTCCGGGGCGAGCAGCGGGATCCCGGCGGCCTGCGCCTGCTCGAGCAGCCGCCAGAGCAGTGGGCTCTCGTAGTCGTCGAGGTGGATCCAGTCGGGGTCCTGCCCCAGGTGGACGGTGCGCGTGGCGCGGTGCAGGGCCGCGAACTCGGCGAACCAGCGCTGGTGAGCGGGGTCGAGCGAGAGCCGGTGGGTCTGGAAGTTCAGCGACTTCCAGGTCAGGGTGGTGCGGTTCCAGGCGCCCCCGCGCCCGCGGACGACGGGGCGGGTGGCCAGACGGTGGTCGCGGCGCTCGTCGGGGTCGTAGGTCTTCGCCGTGACGCGCTCGCTCGCCGGCGCCCGCCACGGATCGTCGGCCCGGCGCACCAGCCGGCGCAGCTCGAACTGCAGCCCGATCGGAGTCAGGACGGTCGGCGACTCGGTCTCGGCGGATCCGCTGAGCTCGCCGACGCGGGCGCGCCAGGAGGAGGGGGTCGACTCGGGAGGCACCGCCCCATGCTGCCACGCGCCGCCGACACCCCCGCCCGCGCCGCGTGACGGGCAGAATCGGAGGATGACCAGCAGCGACTCCCCCGCGCCCACCGTCCTCACCCTCGGAAGCGAGAGCCTGCGCCTCGCCCTGACGACCGCCGGGGCCGAGATGACGTCCCTCCGCGACGACGAGGGCCGCGAGTACCTGTGGCAGGCCGGCCCGGAATGGCGCCGGCACGCTCCCGTCCTGTTCCCGATCATCGGCCGCCTCCCCGGCGACACGCTGCACCACGACGGCGCGGACCACCGGATGGGGCAGCACGGCTTCGCGCGGGACCGGGTCTTCGAGCTCGCGGGCGTCTCGGCGGACGAGGCGGTGTTCCGGCTCCGGAGCGACGACGCCACGCGCGCGGTGTTCCCCTTCGACTGGACGCTCCTCATCGCCTACGCCGTGACCGGGGCCTCGCTCCGGATCACCCAGACCGTCGAGAACAGGGGTCCCTCTCCGCTGGGCTTCTCGCTCGGGAACCACCCGGCCTTCGCGCTGCCGCTGCCCGAGGGCCGCGGCGAGCACCGCATCCGCTTCGCGCAGCCCGAGCCGGAGGGGTACCGCCGCGCTCCGGAGAACCTGCTGCTCGAGGCGCGCCACCCGGCGCCGCTCGAGGACGGGGTCCTGACAGTGGACGACGCGCACTTCGAGGAGGGCGTGATGATCTTCGACGAGCCGCGCCGGCGGACCCTCCGGCTCGAGGCCGACGGTGCCGCCCGCGCGATCGTCGTCGACACCGGGGACTTCGACGTGGTCGGCGTGTGGAAGCCCGTCGGGGCCCCGTTCGTCTGCCTCGAGCCGTGGCGGAGCGTCCCGACCCCCGAGGGCTGGGACGGCGACATCGTCGACAAGCCGCGCCAGATCGTCCTCGAGCCGGGCGGCCGGCGGTCGCTGTCCTACAGCATCGCGCTGAGCTGAACGTCGCGCTGGATCTGCGCGTCGAGCAGCTCGAAGCGGCGGATGATCAGCCCCTCGCGGGTGGCCCAGGGGCAGATCACCAGCGTCTCGATGCCGAGGGCGTCCATGGCCGCCTCCGCGACGAGAGCGCCCGCGAGCAGCTGCGGCGCCCGCAGAGCGGAGACGCCGGGCAGCGCTGAGCGGTCGGCCGCGCTGATCGCGGCGAGGCGGGCGGACCACAGCCGGAGGTCGACCAGGTGCAGCTCGCGGCGCACCAGCGGACCGGCGGCGCTCGGAGCGGCGCCGGTGATCCGCGCCAGAGACCGGAAGGTCTTCGACGTGCCTGCGACCAGGTCGGGGCGCCCCAGGGCGAGGAAGCCGCGGACGGGCTCCGCGAGCACCTCGCGGGCGTGACGCCGGGCGGCCTTCACGCTCGTGGCCGAGGCGGGATCGCCGACCAGCAGGTCCCGCGTCACCCGCCCCGCTCCGAGCGGGACCGACACGGCGAGCTCAGGCACCTCGTCCACGCCCATCGAGAGCTCGAACGAGCCGCCGCCGATGTCGAGGTCCAGGATCGAGCCCGCGCCCCAGCCGAACCAGCGGCGCACGGCGAGGAAGGTGGCCGACGCCTCCGCCTCGCCGCCGAGCTCCTGGAGGTGCACGCCCGTCTCGGCGCGGACCCGGTCGAGGACCGCCGCGCCGTTGCCGGCCTCGCGGATCGCCGAGGTCGCGAACGCCAGCAGGTCCTCCGCGCGGTGCTCGCGGGCGACCTCCGCGGCCTCGGTCACGAACGCGATCAGCTCGCGCTGGCCCCGCTCGGTGATCTCCCCCGCCTCGTCGAGGTGCGCCACGAGAGCGAGGCTCCGCTTGTGCGAGCGGTAGGGCACCGGGCGGGCGCCGGGGTGCGCGTCGACGAGGAGCAGGTGGACCGTGTTGGAGCCGATGTCGAGCACGCCGAGTCGCATGGGTCCACGGTATCCGCCCGCGGAGGCACGTCCCGCCACGCGGGCCGCCGGGGAACGCCGGAGGGCCCGGCCGCTCGCGCGACCGGGCCCTCCGGAGGGTGCTGGACTCAGTGGTCCCAGTTCTCGGCCCTGTCGGCCGAGCTGGACGAGCCGACGATGTGCACCCGCATGTCGTTCGTCGTGCCGGCGCGCCCGGGGGGCGATCCGGAGACGACGACCACGGTCTCGCCCGCCTGGGCGAGGCCCTCGCGGAGCAGCACCGCGTCCACCTGCGCGAACATCGCGTCGGTGTGGTTGACGCGCGGCGTGACGAAGGACTGGACGCCCCAGTTCAGCGCCATGCGGCGGCGGACGGCCGGCTCGGGGGTGAAGCCGATGATCGGGATGCCGTGGCGCAGGCGCGTCATGCGGCGGACCGAGTCGCCCGACTCCGTGAACACGCAGAGGAACTTCGCCTCGACGAACTCCGCGACCTCGGCGGCGGCCAGCGTGACGGATCCGCCCTGGGTGCGGGGCTTGCTGCCCAGCGGGGGAATGCGCTCCAGGCCGTGCTCCTCGGTGGACTCGACGATGCGGGCCATGGTCTGCACGGTGACGACGGGCCAGGCTCCGACGCTGGTCTCGCCCGAGAGCATGACCGCGTCCGCGCCGTCGAGGATGGCGTTCGCGACGTCCGAGGCCTCGGCCCGCGTGGGGCGGGGGCTCTCGATCATCGACTCGAGCATCTGGGTCGCGACGATGACCGGCTTCGCCCAGCGGCGGGCGAGCTCGACGGCGTGCTTCTGCACGATCGGCACCGCCTCGAGGGGCAGCTCGACGCCGAGGTCGCCGCGGGCGACCATGATGCCGTCGAAGACGTCGATGATCTCCTGCAGGTTGTCGACCGCCTGCGGCTTCTCGATCTTGGCGATGACGGGAGCCTTGCGGCCCTCCTCCGCCATGATCTCGTGCACGCGCTCGATGTCGCTGGCGTTGCGCACGAAGGAGAGGGCGATGATGTCGGCGCCGAGACGGATCGCCCAGCGGAGGTCATCCTCGTCCTTCTGGGAGAGGGCGGGGACGTTGACCGCGACACCGGGCAGGTTGATGCCCTTGTTGTTCGAGACGTTGCCGGGGACGACGACCTCGGTGACGACCCGGGGGCCCTCGACGGCGGTGACGCGGACAGCGACCTTGCCGTCGTCGATGAGGAGCATGTCGCCCGGGTTCACGTCGTCCGGGAGGCCCTTGAACGTGGTGCCCGAGAGCTCGCGCGTGCCGAGGACGTCCTCGGTGGTGATGGTGAAGACGTCGCCCTCGGCGAGGGCGTACGGGCCGCCCTCGAACTTGCCGAGGCGGATCTTCGGACCCTGCAGGTCGACGAGGATCGCGACCGCGCGCCCGGCGTCGTCCGCGGCCTTCCGCACGATGCGGTAGATGCCTTCGTGGACGTCGTAGCTTCCGTGACTGAGGTTCATGCGGGCCACGTCCACGCCGGCGTCGATGATCGCACGAATGGTCTCGTACGACGACGTTGCCGGGCCGAGGGTGGCGACGATTTTCGCTCGTCTCATTGAGGGGGTGCTCCGTTGTTCTGCGCCCGGAGGCGCGTCGTTAGCGGGGAGGGTGAGCTGATTGCTGGCGGGCCGAGACTATCGCGTCCCGAGGACTAGAGCGTGAAGCCCCGGTCGTTGGGGCCGACCGGCGCCGGCAGCTGGGTCGTGCCCTCGAGGTAGCGGTCGACCTCGGCCGCGACGGAGCGGCCCTCCGCGATCGCCCAGACGATCAGGGACTGGCCGCGCCCGGCGTCGCCGGCCACGAAGACGCCGGGGACGGTGGTCTCGAAGGCGTCGCCGCGCGCGACGTTGCCGCGCTCGGTGAAGGGGACGTCGAGCTGGCGGCCGAGGTGGTCCGCCTCCGGGCCGGTGAAGCCGAGGGCGAGCAGGACCAGGTCGGCCTGGATCTCGCGCTCGGTGCCCGCCTTGGGGACGCGGCGCCCGTCGAGGTACTCGGTCTCGGCCACGCGCACCGCGCGGACCTCGCCGCCCTCGTTCGCGAGGAACTCCACGGTCGACGCGAGGAACATCCGCTCCCCGCCCTCCTCGTGGGCGCTCGAGACCTCGAACACGGTCGGGTCCATCGGCCAGGGCTGGCTGTCCGGGCGCTGCGACGGCGGCTGCTGCCCGATCGCCAGGTTCGTGACCGACGCGGCCTTCTGGCGGTGGGCGGTGCCGATGCAGTCCGCTCCGGTGTCGCCTCCGCCCAGGACGACGACGTGCTTGCCCTCGGCCGAGATCTGCTCGAAGACGCGGTCGCCCGCGATCGCGCGGTTCGACTGCACGAGGTACTCCATGGCGAAGTGCACGCCGTCGAGGTCGCGACCCGGGATCGGCAGGTCGCGCGGCACGAGAGCACCGGTGGCGACCACGACCGCGTCGTAGCGCGCCCGCAGGTCGTCCCAGGTGATGTCGGAGCCGATGTCGACGCCCGCGCGGAACCGGGTGCCCTCGGCCTTCATCTGGTTCAGGCGGAGCTCGAGGTGCTTCTTCTCCATCTTGAAGTCCGGGATCCCGTAGCGCAGGAGGCCGCCGATGCGGTCGTCGCGCTCGTAGACCGCGACGGTGTGCCCGGCGCGGGTGAGCTGCTGAGCGGCGGCGAGCCCCGCCGGGCCGGAGCCGACGACCGCGACGGTCTTGCCGGTCAGGCGCTCCGGCGGGTGCGGCTGCACCCAGTCGTTGCCGAAGGCCTGATCGATGATCGAGACCTCGATCTGCTTGATCGTGACGGCGGGCTGATTGATGCCGAGCACGCAGGACGACTCGCACGGCGCCGGGCAGAGCCGGCCCGTGAACTCCGGGAAGTTGTTCGTCGCGTGCAGGCGCTCGATCGCCTGGCGGCCCTCGCCGCGCCACATCAGGTCGTTCCACTCGGGGATCAGGTTCCCCAGCGGGCAGCCCTTGTGGCAGAACGGGATGCCGCAGTCCATGCAGCGGCCCGCCTGCCGGCGCAGCACGGCGGAGTCGCCCTGCTCGTAGACCTCTTTCCAGTCCATCAGGCGGACGGACACGGGACGCCGCTTGGGCAGCTCCCGGTCCTGCACCTTCAGGAACCCCTTGGGATCAGCCACCGGTCACCTCCAGAATCCGTCCCCAGACGACGTCGCCGTCGGGATCGAGCCCCTCCTCCACAGCGGATGCGCGCGTCGCGAGCACCGCGGCGAAGTCGCGGGGCAGTACCTTGACGAAACGCGAGACCGTTCCGTCGAAATCGTCGAGCATCCCCTGGGCCAGGGTCGACTCGGTCTCCGCGACGTGCCGCTCGAGCAGGTCGCGCAGGATCTCCACGTCGGCGCTGCCGAGCTCGGAGAGGGTCAGCTCGCCGGAGGCGATCGCGTCGCGGTTCACGAGCTCGCGGCGCAGGCCGTGGATGTAGGCCGTGCCGCCCGACATGCCGGCGCCGAGGTTCCGCCCGGTCTCGCCGAGGATCACCGCCAGGCCGCCGGTCATGTACTCGAGCGCGTGGTCGCCCACTCCCTCGACCACCGCGGTGGCGCCGGAGTTGCGGACCAGGAAGCGCTCGCCGACCATCCCGCGGATGAACATCGTGCCCTGGGTCGCCCCGTAGCCGATCACGTTGCCCGCGATCACGTTCGTCGAGGCGTCGAAGGTGCTGCGGCGGTCCGGCCGCACCACGATCTGGCCGCCCGAGAGGCCCTTGCCGACGTAGTCGTTGGAGTCTCCCTCGAGCCGCAGCGTGATGCCGGCGGGGAGGAACGCTCCGAGCGACTGCCCGGCCGAGCCGCGGAGCGACACGACGATGGAGTCGGCCGGCAGGCCGTTCTCGCCGAATCGGACGGTGACCTCGTGGCCCAGCATGGTGCCGACGGCGCGCTCGGTGTTCTTGATCTCGCGCTCGATCCGCACGGTGCCGCGGTGGTCGAGCACGTTCGCCGCGAGGCGGATCAGCTCGTTGTCGAAGTGGTGCTCGAGCTCGTGCTCCTGCGCGCGGCCGTGGCGGCGCGGCTCCTCCGCCGTGAAGACCGGTCCGACGAGGATCGGCGTCAGGTCGAGCCCGCTCGCCTTCCAGTGCTCGATCGCCTGGTCGATGTCGAGCAGCTCGCGGTGGCCGACGATCTCGTCGACGCTCCGGAAGCCGAGCTGCGCGAGGTACTCGCGCACCTCCTGGGCGATGAACTCGAAGAAGTTGACGACGAACTCCGGCTTTCCGGAGAACCGCTGGCGCAGCTCCGGGTTCTGCGTCGCGACGCCCACCGGGCAGGTGTCGAGGTGGCAGACGCGCATCATGATGCAGCCCTCGACGATCAGCGGGGCCGTCGCGAAGCCGAACTCCTCGGCCCCGAGCAGCGCGCCGATGACGACGTCGCGACCGGTCTTCATCTGGCCGTCGACCTGCACGACCACGCGATCGCGCATGCCGTTGAGCATCAGCGTCTGCTGGGTCTCGGCCAGGCCGAGCTCCCAGGGCGTGCCCGCGTGCTTGAGCGAGTTCACCGGGCTCGCGCCGGTGCCGCCGTCGTGACCCGAGACGAGGATCACGTCGGCGAGGGCCTTCGCGGTGCCGGCGGCGACCGCTCCGATGCCCGACTGGCTGACCAGCTTCGCGTGGATGCGCGCCGACGGGTTCGCCCGCTTGAGGTCGAAGATCAGCTGCTTGAGGTCCTCGATCGAGTAGATGTCGTGGTGCGGCGGCGGCGAGATCAGGCCGACGCCGGCGGTCGCGTGCCGGGTGCGCGCGATCCACGGGTACACCTTCGTCGGCGGCAGCTGACCGCCCTCGCCGGGCTTGGCGCCCTGGGCGAGCTTGATCTGGATGTCGTCGGCGTGGGTGAGGTACATGCTCGTAACGCCGAAGCGGCCCGAGGCGACCTGCTTGATCGCGGAGCGGCGCTCCGGGTCGAGCAGCCGCTCGGTGTCCTCGCCGCCCTCGCCCGTGTTCGACTTGGCGCCGAGGCGGTTCATCGCGATGGCGAGCGTCTCGTGCGCCTCCGGCGAGATGGAGCCGTAGCTCATCGCGCCCGTCGAGAAGCGCTTGACGATCGCCTCGACCGGCTCGACCTCGTCGATCGGGATCGGCGTGCGCCCCGCGGTGTCGAGCTTGAACATGCCGCGGAGGGTCATCAGCGAGCTCGCCTGGTCGTCGACCATCTTCGTGTACTCGCGGAAGACGTCGTAGCGGCGGTTGCGCGTCGAGTGCTGCAGGCGGAACACCGTGTCCGGGTTGAACAGGTGCGGGGCGCCGTCGCGGCGCCACTGGTACTCGCCGCCGACCGCCAGGCGCTCATGCGCGACGATCGCGCCGTCCTCGGGATAGGCGGCGCGATGACGCGCGGCGTTCTCCTCGGCGACGACGTCGATGCCGATGCCGCCGAGCTTCGAGACGGTGCCGGTGAAGTACTGGTCGACGAACGCCTGGCTGAGGCCGACGGCCTCGAAGGTCTGCGCCCCGGCGTAGCTCGACACGGTGGAGATGCCCATCTTGGACATGATCTTCAGCACGCCCTTGCCGAGCGCCTTGATCACGTTCTTCACGGCCTTCTCCGGCGAGACGTCCGACAGCATGCCGCTGCGGACGAGGTCCTCGCAGGTCTCCATCGCCAGGTACGGGTTGACCGCGGAGGCGCCGTAGCCGATGAGCGTCGCCACGTGGTGCACCTCGCGGACGTCGCCCGCCTCGACCACGAGCCCCACTCGCATCCGGTTCTCGGTGCGGATGAGGTGGTGGTGCACGGCGGCGAGCATCAGCAGCGAGGGGATCGGCGCGAGGTCCTTGGTGGAGTCGCGGTCCGAGAGCACCAGGAACTGCGCTCCCGCGGCGATGGCCTCGTCGGCCTCGTCGCACATCTCGTCGATGCGGTCCTGCATCGCGCGGGGTCCCGCGTCGACGCGGTAGAGGCCGCGGATCGTCGTGGTGATGTGGCTCAGCGGGCGCGGCGCGATGTGCTGGATCTTCGCGAGCTCGTCGTTGTCGATGACCGGGAAGTCGAGGACGACCTGGCGCGCGTGCTCGGCACCGGCGGTCAGCAGGTTGCGCTCGGGGCCGAGGCCCAGGCGGAGCGAGGTCACGACCTCCTCGCGGATCGAGTCCAGCGGCGGGTTCGTCACCTGCGCGAAGGCCTGCGTGAAGTAGTCGAAGAGCAGGCGGGGGCGCTTGGACAGGACGGCCACGGGGGTGTCCGAGCCCATCGCTCCGAGCGGCTCCGCACCGGCGCGCGCCATCGGCAGCAGGAGGAGGCGGACCTCCTCCTCGGTGTAGCCGAAGGTGCGCTGGCGGCGGTTGACCGAGGCGGGCGTGTGCACGATGTGCTCGCGCTCGGGGAGGTCCTTGAGGTTGATGCGGCCCTTCTCGAGCCACTCCTCGAACGGACCGGAGGCGGCGAGCTGCCCCTTGATCTCCTCGTCCTCGACGATGCGGCCCTGCTCGGTGTCCACCAGGAACATGCGGCCGGGCTGCAGGCGTCCCTTGCGGACCACCTTCGCGGGGTCGATGTCGAGCACGCCGATCTCGCTGGCGAGCACCACGAGCCCGTCGTCGGTGACGACGTAGCGGCCGGGTCGGAGCCCGTTGCGGTCGAGGGTGGCGCCGACGAGCTCGCCGTCGGTGAAGACGATCGCGGCCGGGCCGTCCCACGGCTCCATGAGCATCGAGTGGTACTCGTAGAACGCGCGGCGCTTCGGGTCGAGCGCGCCGTCCTGGTTCTCCCAGGCCTCCGGCACCATCATCATGATCGCGTGCGGGAGCGACCGGCCGGCCAGATTGAGCAGCTCGACGGTCTCGTCGAACGAGGCGGAGTCGCTGCGGCCGGGCGAGACGATCGGGAACAGCGGGGCCAGGTCGCCCAGCTCGCGGCTCTTCAGCTGCGACTGGCGCGCGCGCATCCAGTTGCGGTTGCCCTGCACCGTGTTGATCTCGCCGTTGTGCGCGATCATCCGGAACGGCTGAGCGAGCGGCCACGAGGGGAAGGTGTTGGTGGAGTACCGGGAGTGCACCAGCGCGAGCTTCGACGCGAAGCGCTCGTCGGACAGGTCCGGGTAGAACGGCTCCAGCTGGAGCGTCGTCACCATCCCCTTGTAGACGAGCGTGCGGCTCGAGAGCGACATGAAGTAGACCTCGAGCTCGCGCTCGACGCGCTTGCGCAGGCGGAAGGTCAGGCGGTCGAGGCGCACGGAGGAGAGGGGCGTGCCGCTCTCGTCGGTCAGCTCGCTCCGGATGAACAGCTGCTCGATCGCCGGCATGGCGGCCCGGGCGAGCGTGCCGATCTCGTCGGGCTGCACGGGCACGGAGCGCCAGCCGACCACGGCGAGGTTCTCCTCGCGGGCGATGTCGGCGATCGTCGACTTGACCCGCTCGCGCTCGAACACGTCCACCGGGAGGAAGGCGTTGCCCACCGCGTACTGGCCCAGCGGCGGGAGCTCGAAGGGAGCGACCGCGCGGAGGAACTCGTCCGGGATCTGCGTGATGATCCCCGCGCCGTCGCCCGTTCCCGCGTCGGAGCCGACGGCGCCGCGGTGCTCGAGGTTGCGCAGCGCGTTCAGCGCGGCGTCGATGATGTCGTGGCCGGCGGTGCCGCGCATGGTGGCGACCATCGCGAGACCGCACGCGTCCTTCTCGGCGGCCGGGTCGTACATCCCCTGCGCCGGCGGCATGCCCAGGAAGGGCACGGCGCGGGCCGGGGTCGAGGGCTGGGCGGAGGCCATGGGAACCGTCCTCACGGGGGTGATGGCTGATCGGGACGTCGCTGGCCCGCGGTGGTGGAGGAGGAGCGGCTCCCCGATCGGGAGGGCCGCAGGGTTCTGCCGTGGCGCGAGCGTCGCGCGCCGCCGGCGGTGCCTGCACGACGACCCGCCCGCGGCAGCGCTCGTGGCTGCGCCGCGATGGGGCGGTCGTGGAGGTGTCGGGCACCCGGGAGGCGGTCGCGGAGGCTCCGCGACCTCCGTCAGGTGCGGGAGACCGTCGGCTTCTCGGCGTCGGTGCCGGAAGCAGGGGTGGTGGTGTCGTCGGAGTCGGACTCGACGTCCTCGAATTCTACCGCAGCCGGGGCGGGCGTCCACTCGCGACCCGGCCGGTAGGCCGAGGGCTCGGCGCCCGGGTGCTCGCGCTTCTGGATCACCACGAGGACCAGGCCGATGACCACGGCGATGAGCGCGGCCCAGACGTTGGTGCGGATGCCCCAGAAGAACTCGCTCGGGTCGATCCGTATGGACTCGAACCAGACGCGGCCGATCCCGTACCAGATCAGGTAGGCGGCGAAGACGGTGCCCCACTGCAGCTTGAGACGGCGCTCGAGCAGGAGGATGACCGCGATGCCGACGACGTTCCAGAGGATCTCGTAGAGGAAGGTCGGGTGGAAGAGCGTGCCCGCCGGGAGGCCGACGGGGAAGGCTGGGTTGGTGGTCTCGATCTCGAGGCCCCAGGGCAGGGTCGTGGGCAGGCCGAAGAGCTCGTGGTTGAACCAGTTGCCCAGACGCCCGAGCGCCTGCGCGGCGAGCATGCCGGGGGCGAGGGCGTCGGCGAAGGTCCAGAACCGCACTCCTGTCCAGCGGCAGCCGATGAACGCGCCGACCGCGCCTCCGATCAGCCCGCCGAAGATGGCGTTGCCGCCGTTCCAGATGCGGACGACCTCCCACGGGTCGGCGCCGTCGTAGAAGTAGTCGCCGGGGTGGGTGAGCACGTGGTAGGCGCGGGCGCCGACGATGCCGAGCGGCACAGCCCAGATGATGATGTCGAGCACGACCCACGGCTCCGCGCCGCGGCGCTTGAGCCGCTGGTTCGTGATGATCGTCGCCACGATGATCCCCGCGAGGATGCAGAGCGCGTAGGTGTGGATCGCGAGCGTGAAGGTGCCGATCGTGAGGTCGTACTGACTCCACGCGTCGGGGGGGCTCGGAATGCTCAGCGGTACGGACACCGGTACTCGACCTTTCGAAGGAGGGGGTCCCCCGGGCGCGGCTCGGCCGCGCCCCGGTGGGCATCCCGATTGTAGCGGGAGGGTGTCAGCGCGCGGAGCGCAGGCGGGTGCCCTCGGCGAGGCCGCGGGAGGTCTCGGCGACCGCGTCGACCCCGCCGGACGCCAGCGCCCGCACCAGGGCGGATCCGACGATGGCGCCGTCCGCGTAGGCGAGGATCTCGGCGACCTGCTCGCCGGTCGAGATGCCCAGGCCGACGCACGCGCTCTCGGAGCCGGCGGCGCGGAGGCGGTCGACCAGGGTGCGGGCCGCGGAGTCGACATCGGTGCGCGCGCCGGTGATGCCCATCGTCGAGACCGCGTAGACGAATCCACGGCTCGAGTCGACGGCCTGGCGCAGGCGCGTGTCCGTCGAGGACGGCGCCGCGAGGAACACGCGGTCGAGTCCGAGCCGCTCGGAGACGGCGAGCCACTCGGCGCCCTCGTCCGGGATCAGGTCGGGCGTGATGAGGCCGGACCCGCCGGCCTCGGCCAGATCGGTGGCGAAGCGCTCGACCCCGTACTGCAGGACGGGGTTGTAGTAGGTCATCACCAGGACCGGCACGTCGACGCGCGCCCGGATCTCGCGGACGGCCTCGAAGCCGTGGCGGAGGCGGAAGCCGCCCGCGATGGCGGCCTGGGTCGCCTCCTGGATGACGGGTCCGTCCATCACCGGATCGGAGTAGGGCAGACCGAGCTCGATCGCGTCGACGCCGTTCTCCGCCATGGCCACGGCGGCGTCGATGCTGGTCGGCAGGTCGGGGAAGCCGACGGGGAGGTAGCCGATCAGGGCGCCCGCCGCCTCCTCGTTCCGGCGCCGGACGGTCTCGGCGACGCTCGGTCCGCGGCCGCTCACGACTGCACCGCGCCCTGGTCCATGAGGCCGAAGTAGTGCGCAGCGGTCGTCATGTCCTTGTCGCCGCGGCCCGAGAGGTTGACCAGGATGGTGGCCTCGGGGCCGAGCTCGCGCCCGAGCTCCAGCGTGCCGGCCAGCGCGTGCGCGGACTCGATCGCCGGGATGATCCCCTCGGTGCGGCTGAGCAGCATGAGCGCGTCCATCGCGGCCGAGTCGGTGACCGCGCGGTAGTCGGCGCGGCCGATGCTCGAGAGCCATGCGTGCTCCGGGCCGATGCCCGGGTAGTCGAGGCCGGCCGAGATCGAGTGCGACTCGACGGTCTGGCCGTCCTCGTCCTGGAGGAGGAAGCTGCGGGCGCCGTGCAGGACGCCGGGGCGGCCCTTGCTGATGGTCGCCGCGTGGCGGGGGGTCTCGATCCCGTCGCCGCCGGCCTCGAAGCCGACGAGGCGGACCTCGGGGTCGTCGAGGAAGGCGTGGAAGATCCCCATCGCGTTGGAGCCGCCGCCGACGCAGGCGGTGACCGCGGTGGGCAGCGAGCCGGTGAGCTCGAGGACCTGCTCGCGCGCCTCCTCGCCGATGATCTTCTGGAAGTCGCGGACGAGGGCCGGGAACGGGTGCGGGCCCGCGACGGTGCCGAAGATGTAGTTCGTGGTGCCCACGTTCGTCACCCAGTCGCGCATCGCGTCGTTGATCGCGTCCTTGAGGGTGCGCGAGCCGGTCGTCACGGGGATCACCTCGGCGCCGAGCAGGCGCATGCGGGCGACGTTGAGGGCCTGGCGCTCGGTGTCGACCTCGCCCATGTAGACCACGCAGTCGAGGCCGAACAGGGCGGCGGCCGTGGCGGTCGCGACGCCGTGCTGGCCCGCTCCCGTCTCGGCGATGACGCGGGTCTTGCCGATCCGCTTGGTGAGCAGCGCCTGGCCCAGCACGTTGTTGATCTTGTGCGAGCCGGTGTGGTTGAGGTCCTCGCGCTTGAGGATGATCCGCGCACCGCCGGCGTGCTCGGCGAACCGCGGCACCTCGGTGATGATCGACGGACGACCGGTGTAGCTGCGGTGCAGCTCCATCAGCTCGGCCGCGAACGCGGGGTCGACCTTCGTGCGCTCGTACTCGGCGCTCAGCTCGTCGAGGGCCTCGACGAGGGACTCGGGGACGTAGCGTCCGCCGAACTCGCCGAAGTAGGGGCCGAGTTCATCCCGGAGTGCCATGGGGGTACCGCCTATCGGTGTGGTCAGTGCGCCAGGAAGCCGGCGAGGGTGGAGACGGGGTCGCCGCCGGTGACGAGAGCCTCGCCCACGAGGACGACGTCGGCTCCGGAGCCGCGGTAGTGCGCGACGTCGTCGGCGGTGAGGACGGCCGATTCGGCCACCTTCACCGCGTCGTCGGGGAAGCGCTCGGAGAGGCGGCCGAAGAGGTCGCGGTCGAGCTGGAAGGTGGAGAGGTCGCGGGCGTTCACGCCGATGAGCCGCGCGCCGAGGTCGGCGGCCCGCTCGAGCTCGTCGGCCGAGTGCGTCTCGACGAGCGGGGTCATCCCCAGCTCGAGGACGAGGGCGTGCAGCTCGGCGAGCAGGGGCTGCTCGAGCGCGGCGACGATGAGGAGGACCAGGTCGGCTCCGGCCGCGCGGGCCTCGAGGACCTGGTACGGCTCGGCGACGAAGTCCTTGCGCAGGACGGGGATCGACACGCGCTCGCGGACCGCCTCGAGGTCCGCCAGGGACCCCTTGAAGCGGCGCTCCTCGGTGAGGACGCTGATCGCGCTCGCTCCCCCGAGCTCGTACTGCCCGGCCAGCTCGGCGGGGACGGGGATGTCGGCGAGGGCTCCGCGCGACGGGCTGGCGCGCTTCACCTCAGCGATGATCCTGACGCGCTCGGCGGGGGCCAGAGCGGCCAGGGCGTCGAGGGCGGGGGCCTGGGCGAGCGCGCGGCGCTCGACGGCTTCGAGCGGGGCGCTCTCGCGGCGCCGGGCCGCGTCGGCCAGGGCGCCGGCGGTGAGGTCGGCGAGCACCTAGGCGCGCGCCTTCGGGTTCGCCTTCGCGCCGTTGACGCCGTAGCCCGCCTTGGCCATGCCCATGCCCACGAGCAGACCCACCACGACCAGGCCGGCCGAGAGCCAGACCACCAGGGGCACGTCGAACCAGAACGCGATCGTCCCGATCGTGAATCCGACCAGCATGATGACGACGGCCGTCCACGCTGCGGGCGAGTGGCCGTGGTTGTCGTCGTCGTGCTCGGTGCTCATGGGTCTCCTCCTGGGGGTGCATCGGGACGAGAGCAGTCTAGCGTGAGGCGCCTGAGCGCCCGGCCCCGGACTCGCCTGCGCAGTCGCCTGCAGGAGGCGGGGATGCCGGACCGCCGGACACGTCCCCGGCCGGTGTCAGCGGCCCGAGGTGGGGTCGTCGCCGCGCGAGAGCTCGTCCCACGAGACGACCGGATCGATGTCGCCGTCGTCCGTCTGCACGGTCGACGCGCCGTGGCCGTAGCCGTCGGCGGGCTCGAAGCGGGACGCGCGCTCCCGCGCCGCTCCCGGCCAGCGGCGCGAGGTCGCGAGGACGCCGATCCCGAGCAGCGCGGTGAGCACGCCGCAGACCAGGGCGACGACGGGCCAGGCCGTCGCGGAGGACGAGGCCACGAGCGCGGCGACGGACTGCTCCCCCGCGATGGCGGTCGCCTCCGTGACCAGCGAGGCGCCGGCGCGCACGGGGTCGCCCAGTGCCGTCGCGGCCGCGAGCACCACCGAGGCGCCGAGGACGGCCTGGAGAAGACCGAGCACGATCCGGAAGACGGGGCCGGCGATGGCGAGGGCCGCGGCGAGGGCGAGGCCTGCGAGCGCCAGGGCGGAGAGCGCGGGCGCGGCGACGGTCCCGGCCACGTCGATCCGCTGGCCCTCCCCCTCGATCGCGGCCAGGGTCAGCGTGGACCAGGTCTGGGTGGAGGAGGTCAGCTCGAGCGCGGCGAGCAGCACGACCCCGAGGATCGCCGTGTACTTCAGCCGCCGTCCGCTCATGCTCACTCCACCGGGCCGAGGCCGGTGAACGGCACGAGGGGGTCGACGTCGAAGCAGGCGTGCTCGCCCGTGTGGCAGGCGGCGCCGATCTGCTCGACCTGGACCAGCAGGGTGTCGGCGTCGCAGTCGAGGGCAGCACCCCGCACGTACTGCGCGTGCCCGGACGTGTCGCCCTTGCGCCAGTACTCCTGACGCGAGCGCGACCAGAAGGTGACGCGGCCCTCGGTGAGGGTGCGCCGGAGAGCCTCGCGGTCCATCCAGCCCATCATGAGCACCTCGCGGGTGTCGTGCTGCTGGATGATCGCGGGCAGGAGCCCGGTCGGATCGAAGGCGGCGCGGTCCAGGACGGCGTCGAGCTCGGCGGGGGTCATCGGATCTCGATCCCGGAGGCCGCGAGCGAGCGCTTGACGTCGCCGATCGTCAGCTCGCGATTGTGGAAGACGGAGGCGGCGAGCACGGCGTCGGCCCCCGCGTCGACGGCCGGAGCGAAGTGCTCGACGGCACCGGCGCCTCCAGAGGCGATGACGGGCACGGAGCTCAGCTCGCGCATCGCGGCGATCAGCTCGAGGTCGAAGCCCTGCTTGGTGCCGTCGGCGTCGATGGAGTTGACCAGCAGCTCCCCGGCGCCGCGCTCGACGGCCTCGGCCGCCCAGGCCAGGGCGTCGAGCTCGGTCTCGCGGCGTCCGCCGTGAGTGGTGACGACGAAGCCGGACGCCGTGGCGTCGCTCCGCTTGACGTCGAGCGAGAGCACGAGCACCTGCGCGCCGAAGACGTCGGCGATCTCGCCGAGGAGCTCGGGCCGGGCGATCGCGGCGGAGTTGACGCCCACCTTGTCGGCGCCGTGCGCGAGCAGTCGCGAGACGTCCTCGGCGCTGCGCACGCCTCCGCCGACCGTGAGCGGGATGAAGACCTGCTCGGCGGTCGCCCGCACCACGTCGTAGGTGGTCGAGCGGTCGTCGACCGTGGCGGTGACGTCGAGGAAGGTCAGCTCGTCGGCGCCCTGCTCGAAGTAGAGGCGGGCGAGCTCGACGGGGTCGCCCGCATCGCGCAGGTTCTGGAAGTTGACGCCCTTCACGACGCGGCCGGCGGCGACGTCGAGGCAGGGGATGACGCGGACGGCGAGACTCATCGGCTCCCCCTCTACAGGCGCGCGGCGTGGATGGAGGTGACCAGGATCGCGCGGGCGCCCAGGTCGTACAGGCGGTCCATCACCTGGTTCATGTCCGCGCGCGGCACCATCACGCGGACAGCCACCCACTCGGCGTCGTGCAGCGGCGAGACCGTCGGGGACTCGAAGCCCGGGGCGATCGCCGTGGCGCTCTCCAGGAGCGCGACGGGGCAGTCGTAGTCGAGCAGCACGTACTCGCGGGCGACCAGCACGCCCTGCAGGCGGCGCAGCAGCACCGGGATGCCCTCGGGCTCCCCTGCGGCGGAGACCAGGACGGCGGTCGAGTCCAGGATGACCGGGCCGAAGATCTCGAGGCCGGCCTTGCGGAGCGTGGTGCCGGTCTCGACGACATCGGCGATGACGTCGGCGACGCCGAGCTGGATCGCGGACTCGACCGCGCCGTCGAGGCGGATCAGCGTCACCTCGACGCCGTGCTCCCGGAGGAAGCGGCCCACGAGGCCCGGGTAGCTGGTCGCCACGCGGAGGCCGTCGATCTGCGCGAGCTCGTCGTAGCGGCCTGCGGGCCCGGCGAAGCGGAAGGTGGAGTTCGCGAAGCCGAGGCTCGCGATCTCGCGCGCCTCGGAGCCGGAGTCGATCAGGAGGTCGCGGCCGGTGACCCCGACGTCGAGAGCGCCGGAGCCGACGTAGGTGGCGATGTCGCGCGGGCGCAGGTAGAAGAACTCCACCCCGTTGCGCTCGTCGACGACGTGCAGCTCCTTCGGGTCGCGACGGCCGGTGTAGCCGGCCTCCGCGAGCATCTGACCGGCGGTCTCCGAGAGGGAGCCCTTGTTGGGGACGGCGACGCGCAGGAGCGCCGGGGCGGGGGTGGTGGTCACGGGACGTCCTTCATGACTCGACGGCTGTTCAGGGGGCGGCACGGCTCCTCGGGGAGCGTGCGGGCGCGACGGCGCGGAGCGGAGGCGCACCCCGGCGAGCGGGGCGGGGCTCACAGATGCCGGTAGACGTCGGCCGTCGTCAGTCCCTTGGCGAGCATGAGCACCTGCAGGTGGTAGAGCAGCTGCGAGATCTCCTCGGCGGTGCGCTCGTCGCCCTCGTACTCGGCGGCCATCCACACCTCGGCGGCCTCCTCGACGATCTTCTTGCCGATGAAGTGCACGCCGGCGTCGAGCTCGCGGACGGTGCCCGAACCCTCGGGACGGGCGGCGGCCTTCTCGCCCAGCTCAGCGAAGAGGTCGTCGAAAGTTTTCACCGGGGAAGTCTATACGGCGGCCGGGCGCGGGCCGCCTCAGTGCCGGTGCAGGTGAGCGGTCGCCGTCTCGCGCAGCGACGCGATCGCGGCCTCCGGGTCGTCCGCGCCGAAGACCGCGGAGCCCGCGACGAAGGTGTCGGCTCCCGCCTCCGCTGCGATCTCGATCGTGCCGGGAGCGATCCCGCCGTCGACCTGGAGCCAGACGTCGAGCCCGGTGCGGTCCACCACGTTCCGGAGGGTCCGCAGCTTGGGCATCGTCTCCTCCATGAAGGACTGGCCCCCGAAGCCGGGCTCGACCGTCATCACGAGGACCTGGTCGAACTCGGGCAGGAGGTCGAGGTAGTCGTCCACCATCGTGCCCGGCTTGAGCGCGATCCCCGCCCGCGAGCCGATCTCGCGCAGGCGCCGCGCCAGGGCCACGGCGTCGCGCGCGGCCTCGGCGTGGAAGGTCACGGAGTAGGCGCCGGTCTCGGCGTAGTCGGGGGCCCACCGGTCGGGGTCGTCGATCATCAGGTGCAGATCGAGCGGGCGGGGCGAGACGTCCTGGAGGCGCTGGACCATGGTCAGCCCGAAGGTGAGGTTCGGCACGAAGTGGTTGTCCATCACGTCGACGTGCACGAGGTCGGCTCCGGCGATGCGCTGCAGCTCGGCCTCGAAGTTCACGAAGTCGGCGGAGAGGATGCTGGGGTTGATCCGTGCGGGCATGCCTCCAGCCTAGATCGGAGCGTCCTCCGCGTCCGCCCGGCCGAGGACGCTCCCGCTCCGGAGGGGTCAGGCGTTCCCGGACGCCGCCTCGAGGGGCCGGCGGAGGAGCTGCACGAACATGGCGTCGGTGCCGTGCCGGTGCGGCCAGAGCTGCACGTGGAGGGGGCCGTCCGGCAGCGGGAGCGGGTCCGCCGTCACCGCGCGCAGCACGGCCGGCGTGTCGACGAGCTCGAGCTCGTGCCGCTCCTGCGCGAGGGCGAGCACGCGCCGGGTCTCGCCGAGGTGCGGCGAGCAGGTCACGTAGGCCAGCAGACCGTCGGGAGCGAGAGCCCTCACCGCGGAGTCGAGCAGCTCGCCCTGGAGTGCGGCCAGCGGCTCCACGTCGGCCGCGGACTTGCGCCAGCGCGCCTCCGGCCGCCGCCGCAGCGCACCGAGACCGGTGCACGGCGCGTCGAGGAGGATGCGGTCGAACGATCCCGGCTGCTCGTCGCCCAGGTCGCGCCCGTCGCCGGTGCGCACCTCGACCGACGGGTCGACGGCGGCCAGCGCCTGCCGCACCAGGCCCGCGCGGCCCGGGACCACCTCGTTGGCGAGCAGCGCCGCCCCTCCTGCGCGCGCCTCCGCCGCGAGCAGCGCCGCCTTGCCGCCGGGTCCCGCGCACAGGTCGAGCCAGCGCTCGCCCGGGCGGACCGGCCGTGCCCGGGAGAGCGCCAGAGCGGCGAGCTGGGAGCCCTCGTCCTGCACGCGCACGCGGCCCTCGTGCACCGCGGGGAACGCCTCCGGGTCGCCGCCGGTGCTGGTCATGCCGACCGGCGAGAACCGGTCGGATTCGGCGTCGGCGATCTCGCCGGGAGACGCCAGGCCCGGCAGAGCCACAAGGTTCACCCGCGGAGCCGCGTTGTCGGCGGCGAGCAGCGCGTCGAGCTCGTCGGCCGCCCCCTCCGCCGCCAGCGCCCGTCGCAGGGCGCGCACGATCCACACGGGGTGGGAGCTCAGCGCGGCGATCCGGTCGTCGCCGGAGACCGCGGCCGCGGAGACCCGCTCGCGCCACTCGCCGGCGCTCGAGCGCGAGACCGCGCGCAGCACGGCGTTGGCGAAGGCCACCGCTCCCCGCGAGGAGCCGGCCGCGACGAGCGCGACGCTCTCGTTCACCGCGGCGTGCGGGGCCACGCGGGTCGCGAGCAGCTGGTGCACGCCCAGGCGCAGCGCGTCGAGCACCGGCGCATCGATGCTCTCGACGGACCGGCCGGCCGCGAGGGCGATCACGCGGTCGTAGTAGCCGGACATCCGCAGGGTGCCGTAGCAGAGCTCGGTGGCCAGTCCCGCGTCGGCGGGCGAGAGGCCGGCGGCGCTGATCCGCGCGGGCAGGACCAGGTTGGCGTAGGCGTCCGACCCGCTCACCGCGAGCAGGACGTCGTAGGCGACCCGGCGGGCGGGAGCGGCCTCGCGCCGGGCGCTCACGCGAGCACCGTGCTCTCGCGCAGGCCGCGGGCCCAGGCGGCGCCGGCCATCGGGGTCCTGCCGGCGGGCTGGACGGTGACCAGCTCCACCGCTCCGTCCGCGGTGCCGACGAGGGCGCGCCCCGAGTCGAGGCGGACGACGCCGGGAGCGAGGTCCCCCTCGGCCGCGCGGACCGCGAGCACCTTGAGGCGAGCGTCGCCCACTGCGGTCGAGGCTCCGGGCTCGGGAGTCGTTCCGCGCACGAGCGCGAGGACCCGCGCGGTCGGGAGGCTCCAGTCGATCCGGCCGTCGGCGGCGTCGAGCTTGGGAGCGGGGGTCGCCTCTCCGGTCTGCGGAGTCGCGACGGCCGTGCCCTCCTCCAGCGCGTCGACCACGCCGAGGGTGAGGCCGGCGCCGCTCCCGGCCAGCTCCGTCAGCAGCTCGCCCGCGGTGCGCTCCCCCGCGTCGACGGCGAGCTCGGCGTACACGTCACCGGCGTCGAGCTCGGCGACCAGCTGGAAGACGCTCGCGCCGATCCGCGTGTCGCCCGCCATCAGCGCCCGCTGGACGGGAGCCGCCCCGCGCCAGCGCGGCAGCAGGGAGAAGTGCAGGTTGATCCAGCCCAGGCGCGGCACCGCCAGCAGGCGCTGCCGGACGAGGCCGCCGTAGGCCACGATCACGCCGAGGTCGGGGGCGAGCTCCGCGATCCGGTCGGTCACGTCCTCGTCGAGGCGGTTCGCCCGGATCACCGGGATCCCCAGCTCCTCGGCCGCGACGGCGACCGGCGAGGGGGTGAGCACGCGCTTGCGGCCCACCGGGGCGTCCTCACGGGTGACCACGGCCACGACCTCGTGCGCGGAGGCGGCGAGGTCGCGGAGGGTCGGAACGGCAGCGGCGGGCGTGCCGGCGAAGACGAGGCGCACGGGGGTCTCCTGGGGAGTCAGAGGATGTCGGGGTCGTCGAGACGGACCCGGAGCCGGGGGGCCGGCCGGAAGCGGCCGGGCGTGGTCGGCGGGCGACGACGGCGCGTGGCGTTGCGGATCACGGCGGAGCGGAGGCGCGCGGCCACATCCGCACCGCGAGCGTAGTCGAACCGGACGATCGCCCGGACGGAGCCGTCCTCGAGCCCGACAGGACCGAGGACCTCGTGCCGGTCGTCCTCGTCGAGCGCGTCGAGCGCCTCCTCCACCGCGTGCGCGTCGCCGCTCACCGTGGCCAGTCGCACCGCGGGCGGGAAGCGCAGAGCGCGCCGCTCCTGGAGCTCGGCCCGGAGGTACTCGGCCTGCCGCCAGGTCGCCAGGGCGGTCGCGAGCCGGCCGCCGACCCCGACCAGGAGGACCGGCGCGAACGGGCGGGCCAGCGCCGCGGCGTTCGACCAGGTGCGGAGCGCGTCGTCGGCGACCCGCAGGCTCTCGCGGGCCAGCATCCGCTCGCCGTCCAGCAGCAGGACGGCGTGGTAGCCGCCGTCGGCCCGCGGCTCCGCCCCGCGCGTGGCCACGACGAGCGCGGGCTCGTCGGGGAGGGTGAGCACGGGGCGCTGCCCGTCGGCGACGATCACCTTGGCACCCGGGAAGGCGCGTCCGAGCTCCTCCGCGGTGCGGCCCGCGCCGAGGGAGACGAGGCGCAGAACCGTCGCCTCGCAGACGGAGCAGGTCCAGTCGGCCGCGATCAGGCCGCACCAGCCGCAGCTCGGCCGCCCGCCCTCGGAGTGCACGCCGAGCGGACCCTGGCAGCGGTTGCAGCGTGCGACGGTCCGGCAGCGGGCGCAGGCGACCACCGGCGCGTAGCCGGGGCGCGCGACCTGGACGAGCACGGGACCGGAGTCGAGGGCCTTCCGCGCCTCCCGCCAGGCGGAGGAGGGGATGCGCGCTGCCGCGTCGTGCTCGTCGGCCGCCCACTGCTGCGCGGTCGGCACGACGTGCGGGCGGCGGCTCGGCCGCGGCTCCACCTCGGTCGCGAAGCCGATCTCGACGAGCCGCTCGACCTCGACCGTGCGCGTGTTGCCGAGCAGGACGAGGCCGGCGCCGCTCTGCTCCTGCCGCACCAGGGCGACGTCGCGGGCGTGCGCGTAGGGTGCGAGCGGCTCGGCGAAGAGCGGATCGCCGTCGTCCCAGAGCGCGATCAGGCCGAGGGCGGAGGAGGGCGCGTAGAGGACGGAGCGGTTGCCGACGACGACCCGCGGCCCGGGATCGAGGCAGCGGACGAAGGCGGAGTAGCGCTCGGCGCCCTTCTGCCGCGCATCGAGGCGCACCACCGCCTCCGCGGGGACGAGGTCGGCGAGAGCGAGCTCCAGCTGCTCCTGGTCGCGGTAGTCGGGGACGGCCAGGATCGCGTCGCGGCCCGCGGCGAGCGTGTCCCGGGCGAGCTCGGCGAGCGTGACGGCCCAGCCGCCGACCCACGCGCCCGAGTCGAGCCTCACCGGAGCCGGCACGGCGCCGACCGCCAGCCGAGCCCCCTCGAAGAGTCCCGCGAAGGAGGCGTCGGAGTAGCCCGTCACGCCGCCCGCCTCGACCGCGGGCGCCGCAGGAGCGGGACCCGCGGCGAGTCGCGCCTTCTCAACGCGGACGTGGCGGCGCGGCACGGCCAGGCGCAGCACGTCGCTCGCGCCTCCGGAGGCGCGGTCGGCCACCCGGCGGGCGAGGGCCCAGACCTCCGGGGTCAGCACGACGAGCGGCGAGACCAGCTCCTCGATGCCGCTGAGCGCTCCGGCGTGCTCGGTCCCCTCCCCCGTCTCGACGACGAACGCGTCGGCGATCCGGCCTCCGGTCCGCAACGGCACCCGCACGCGCACGCCGGGGACCACCTCGCCGCGCAGCGCCTCCGGCACCGCGTAGTCCAGGAGCCGGTCGAGCTGCGGGAGGGGCGAGTCCAGGAGCACGCGCGCGACGGCTCCGCTCGTCGCCATCGCCGCCGCGCCCGCTACGAGAGGCCCGCGGCGGAGCGCAGGTCGTCGACCCGGTCGAGGCGCTCCCAGGTGAAGTCGGGGAGCTCCCGGCCGAAGTGGCCGTAGGCCGCGGTCTGCGCGTAGATCGGGCGGAGCAGGTCGAGTGCGTGGATGATCGCGGCCGGGCGCAGGTCGAAGACCGAGCGGATCGCCTCGGTGATCGTCTCGTCGGAGACGGTGCCGGTGCCGAAGGTCTCGACGTAGAGGCCGACCGGGGCCGCCTTGCCGATGGCGTAGGCGACCTGCACCTCCAGCCGCGAGGCGAGCCCCGCGGCGACCGCGTTCTTGGCGACCCACCGCATGGCGTAGGCGGCCGAGCGGTCCACCTTCGACGGGTCCTTGCCCGAGAACGCGCCGCCGCCGTGGCGGGACGCTCCGCCGTAGGTGTCGACGATGATCTTGCGGCCGGTGAGCCCGGCGTCGCCCTGAGGGCCGCCGATCTCGAAGCGGCCCGTCGGGTTGATCAGCAGGCGCACGGCGGAGGAGTCGAGGTCGACCGTCTCGAGGACGGGGCGGATGACGTGCGCCGCGATGTCCGCGTGGATCGTCTCGGTGCTGACGTGCTCGGCGTGCTGGGTGGACAGGACGACGGTGTCGATGGTGGACGGCGTCGTGCCGTCGTAGCCGATGGTGACCTGGGTCTTGCCGTCGGGTCGGAGGTAGTCGAGCTCGCCCGACTTGCGGACGGCGGCCAGGCGCTCCGCGAGGCGGTGCGAGAGCCAGCTCGGCAGCGGCATGTACTCGGGGGTCTCGTCGGTCGCGAAGCCGAACATCAGGCCCTGGTCGCCCGCGCCCTGGCGGTCGAAGGCGTCCTCGCCCGCCTCGGAGGAGCGGACCTCGAGCGCCGTGTCGACGCCCGCCGCGATCTCGGGCGACTGCTGGCCGATCGAGACCGAGACACCGCAGGAGCGGCCGTCGAAGCCCTTCTCCGAGGAGTCGTAGCCGATCTCGACGATCGTGTCGCGCACGATCTTGGGGATCTCGACGTAGCCGCTCGTGGAGACCTCGCCCGCGACGTGCACGAGCCCCGTCGTGACCAGCGTCTCGACGGCGACCCGGCTGTGCGGGTCCTCGCGGAGCAGGGCGTCGAGGATGCGGTCCGAGATCTGGTCGCAGATCTTGTCCGGGTGGCCCTCGGTGACGGACTCGGAGGTGAACAGGCGGAGGGGACCGGAGGTCATGCTTCTCTTCTCGTCCCGGCTCGTGCGGACCGGGGTCGTTCGTACCGGGAGTGGCCTGGCGGGCGCGATGCCGGGCGGCAGGCGATCGGCGCCTGGGCGGGCGGACCGGCGGGGCTAGCGCACGACCGCGTCGAGGACGCGATCGGCCACCTCCGCCTTGCTGCCCGAGGCCTCGCCAACTATATCGCCGGCCCGATCGAGGACCACGACGGCGTTGCTGTCGCTCTGGAAACCCTCGGCCCAGCCCACCCTGTTGAGGACGAGCAGGTCGCAGCCCTTGCGGGCGATCTTGGCGCGGCCGAGGGCGAGCATCGCGTCCCGGTCCGGCTCGGTCTCCGCGGCGAAGCCGACGACGATCTGCCCCTCCCGCCGGGAGGCGGAGATCTCGGCGAGGACGTCCGGGTTCTTGACGAGCTCGAGGACGAGACGGTCGCCCTGCTGCTCCTTCTTGATCTTCGCGTCGGCGACCGCGGCGGGCCGGTAGTCGGCGACGGCCGCGGCCATGATCACGACGTCCGCGCCGGGGGCCGCGGCGAGGGCGGCCTCGCGCAGCTCGAGCGCGGTGCCCACCGGGAGGACCGTGACGCCCTCCGGCGCCGGCACGTCGAGGTTCGCGGCGAGGAGGGTGACCTCCGCGCCCCGGGCCGCAGCGGCCAGCGCGAGCGCGACGCCCTGCCTGCCGCTGGAGCGGTTGCCGACGAAGCGCACCGGGTCGAGGGGCTCGCGGGTGCCGCCGGCGGTCACGAGGACGCGCACGCCCGCGAGGTCGCGGCGGGCGGAGGCGGAGCGGGCGTGGACGGCGAGGGCCTCCGCCACGATCGTCTCGGGCTCCTCCATGCGGCCGGGGCCCGAGTCGGCGCCGGTGAGGCGGCCGACCGCGGGGCCGACGACGTGCACGCCGCGGGAGCGGAGCACCGCCGTGTTCGCGACGGTGGCGGCGTTCGCCCACATCTCGGTGTGCATCGCGGGGGCGACCACGAGCGGGGCGGTGCTCGCGAGCACCGTGTTGCCGAGCAGGTCGTCGGCGAGGCCGGCGGCGAGCTTGGCGAGCGTGTGCGCCGTCGCGGGCGCGATCACGATGAGGTCGGCGGCCTGGCCGATGGCCACGTGCCGGACCTCGGCGACGCCCTCGTAGAGCTCGGTGTGCACCGGGTTCCGCGAGATGGCCTCGAGGGTGGGCTTGCCGACGAAGCGCAGCGCGGCCTCGGTCGCGACGACGTGCACGTCGTGCTCCGCGAGGACCAGCGCGCGGACGACTCCGACGGCCTTGTACGCGGCGATGCCGCCGGTGATGCCGACGACGACGTTGAGCCGTCGGCCGGCCTCGAGAGAGGAGCCCACCCGGAGGGGACTACTCGGCGAGGGGCTTGGCGACGAGCTTGTCCTCGTTGATCTCGTGCAGTGCGACCGAGAGGGGCTTGTCGTCGATGGTGGAGTCGACCAGCGGGCCGACGTTGTCGAACAGGCTGCCCTCGTGGAGGTCGGCGTAGTAGTCGTTGATCTGGCGGGCGCGCTTGGAGGCGAAGATCACCAGCGCGTACTTGGAGTCGACCTTCGAGAGGAGCTCGTCGATGGGCGGGTCGATGATGCCGAGGTTGTTGGCCATGGGTGTCTCCTTGCAGGCGCATCAGCGCCGATCTGCGGCTCCGGAGCAACACGGCGCGCGGGCTCCGAGGGGCGTGTGCCCGGTGGGACCCGGGGCGTCGGCCCGGAGGTGGTCGGTGGCCCGGTCTCAGCGGCCCGGGTCAGCGGGCGCGCCGTCGGCACGAGGCGACATCAATTGTACGACCTCGCGGGCCGCTTCGGGCACGGTGCTGTTGACGACGGCGAAATCGAACTCGTCCTGCGCGGCCAGCTCCACCTTCGCGGTGGCCAGACGGCGCTCCTGCTCCTCCGCGCTCTCGGTGCCGCGGCCGACCAGGCGGCGGACCAGCTCGTCCCAGCTCGGCGGCAGGAGGAAGACCAGCCGCGCGTCCGGCATCCGCTCGCGCACCTGGCGGGCACCCTGGATGTCGATCTCGAGCATCACCTGCCGGCCCTGCTCCAGCGCGGCGTCGATGGGGCCGCGGGGCGTGCCGTAGCGGTGAGCGTTGTGGACGACGGCGTACTCGAGGAACTCCCCCGCCGCGACCATCCGGTCGAACTCGGCGTCGTCGACGAAGTAGTAGCTGACGCCGTCCACCTCGCCCGGACGCGGGGCCCGGGTGGTGGCCGAGACCGAGAGCAGGACGTCCGGGTAGTTCTCGCGGATGTAGGTCGACACGGTGCCCTTGCCGACCGCGGTCGGACCGGCGAGGACGAGCAGGCGGTTGCGGCCGGGGCGGCGCTGCCGCGACTCCCGCTCCTCCAGGAACGACGACAGGCCCTCGACCTGGCGCCGGCCGAGCCCGCCGAGGCGCTTCGACTCGGCGATCCGCAGCTGGTCCATCACCCGGGGCGTCTTCACCACGCCGAGTGCGGGCACGGCGCGGAGCAGCTCGCTGACGCGCATCCGCCCCTCGACTCCGAGCGGCTCGGCCTGGGCCGCCGCGAGCACGGCGGTCGCGGGGCGGCGTCCGGCGGCGACGGCCTTCTTGACGGCGGCGCGGGCACGGCGCGCCGCGATCGCGGCCTCGGAGGCGGCGCGCCGGTCGACCTCGGGCGGCGAGGGACGGCGCACGGCCTCCGGGCGCGAGGAGGCGCCGGGATCGGGGCTGACGGTTTCAGCGGACAAGGGTCTCCTGGATGTCGGTCGCGCGGCGGGTGATCTCGGCCGCGATCCCCGAGGGGCCGGCGCCGAGCACGCTCCGCGACTCGCTGACGATGGTGGCGGCGCTCAGCGCGCCGAACAGCCGCTGCGCGTCCGCGACGGCCGCGCCCTGGTGGCCGAAGCCGGGCGCGAGCACCGGGAGTGCGGGGTGCAGCGGCTCGTCGATGCCGATGCCGAAGTCGCCCAGGGCGACCGTGGCGCCGAGCACCACGCCGACCGAGCCGATCGACGCGCGAGCGTGAGCGTCGTTCCAGGATGCCACGTCCGCCACGACCGCGCGTGCCACGGTGGATCCCGCCCGGCCGCCGTCCTGCACGAGGGCGCGCTGCACGGGGCGGGCCTCGGGGTTGGAGGTGGCTGCGAGGACGAACACGCCCTTGCCCGCCTCCTCGGCGAGGGTCAGCATCCCCTCGAGGGAGCCGAGCCCCTGGTAGGCCGCCGCGGTCATGGCGTCCGCCTCGAGCGGCGAGCCCGGCCGGAGCCACGCCTCGGCGTAGGCGGTGACGCTCGTGCCGATGTCGCCGCGCTTGACGTCGGCGATCACCAGCAGTCCGGCCTCGCGGGCGTCGGCGAGCACGCGCTCGAGCGCGGCGTAGCCCGCCGAGCCGTGCCGCTCGAAGAACGCGATCTGCGGCTTCACCACGCCCACGCGGCCGGCCGCCGCCTCGACGACCGTGCGGCCGAAGCTCTCGAGTCCGGCTGCGTCGTCGGCGAGGCCCCACGCGTCGAGCAGGTACGCGTGCGGGTCGATCCCGACGCAGAGCCGGCCGTGCGCGGCGAACGCCGCCTCGAGGCGCGAGCCGAAGGAGGCGGTGCCCGCCGCGCCGCCGCTCACGCGGTGCGCTCCGCGCGGCGCAGGGCGTAGTCCTGCAGGCTCGTCACCTCGAAGGGCTCGTTCGCCGCGTCGAGCGAGGCGACCGCGGCCGCGAGCTGGGCGATCGTGGTGAACAGCGGCTTGTCCGCGGCGACCGCGGCGGCGCGGATCTCGTAGCCGTCGGCGCGGGTCGCTCCTCCGCTGGGCGTGTTGATCACCACGTCGACCTCGTCGCGGGCGATCAGCTCGACGATGGAGGGCGCGTCGCCCTCGGCGGTCTCGCTGTACTTGCGGACCACGCGGGCCTGGATCCCGTTGCGGTTCAGCACCTCGGCCGTGCCCTCGGTCGCGAGGATGTCGAAGCCGAGCTGGCGCAGGCGCAGCGCGGGCAGGACGATCGAGCGCTTGTCGCGGTCGGCGACCGAGATGAAGACGGTCCCGCTCGCCGGCATGCCGCCGTACGCGGCGTCCTGGCTCTTCGCGAAGGCGCGCGGGAAGTCGCGGTCGATCCCCATGACCTCGCCGGTGGAGCGCATCTCGGGCCCGAGCAGCGAGTCGACGATCTGGCCCTCCTTGGTACGGAAGCGCTTGAACGGCAGGACCGCCTCCTTCACCGCGATGGGAGAGTCCATCGGGACGTCGGAGCCGTCGCGCTCGGGCAGCAGGCCCTCGGCCTTCAGCGCGGCGATGGTCTCGCCCACCATCAGGCGCGACGCGGCCTTCGCGAGCGGGATCCCCAGCGCCTTCGACACGAACGGCACGGTGCGCGAGGCCCGGGGGTTCGCCTCGAGCACGTAGAGCACGCCCTGGCCGATCGCGAACTGGACGTTCAGCAGTCCCCGGACGCCGACGCCCTGCGCGATCGCGAGGGTCGCCTCCCGCACCTGGTCGATCTGCCGGCGGCCGAGCGTCACCGGCGGGAGCGTGCACGCCGAGTCGCCGGAGTGGATGCCGGCCTCCTCGATGTGCTCCATCACGCCGCCGATGTAGAGCTGCTCGCCGTCGAAGAGCGCATCGACGTCGATCTCGATCGCGTCGTCGAGGAAGCGGTCCACCAGCAGCGGGTGCGCCTCGTCGATGATCCCCTCGCCGGCCATCCGCTCGAAGTAGTCCTCGAGCTGGGGCGTGCCGTAGACGATCTCCATGCCGCGCCCGCCGAGGACGAACGACGGACGGACGAGGACCGGGTAGCCGATCTCCACCGCGACCTCGCGGGCGCCGTCGAGGTCGGTCGCGGTGCCGTTGCGCGGAGCGAGAAGCCCCGCCTCGTCGAGGATCCGCGAGAACGCGCCGCGCTCCTCCGCGAGGTCGATGTTCGCGGGGGTGGTGCCGAGGATGGGCACGCCGGCCGACTCGAGGCCCGCGGCGAGCCCGAGCGCCGTCTGGCCGCCCAGCTGCACGACGACGCCGACGAGCTCGCCGGACTGCGACTCCGCGTGGATGACCTCGAGCACGTCCTCGAGAGTCAGCGGCTCGAAGTAGAGGCGGTCCGAGGTGTCGTAGTCGGTCGAGACCGTCTCGGGGTTGCAGTTGATCATGATCGTCTCGAAGCCCGCGTCCGAGAGCGCGAACGAGGCGTGCACGCAGGAGTAGTCGAACTCGACCCCCTGGCCGATGCGGTTGGGGCCGGAGCCCAGGATGACGACCTTGCGGCGGTCGGCGGCGACGACCTCCGTCTCCTCGTCGTACGAGGAGTAGTGGTACGGCGTGAGCGCCGGGAACTCACCCGCGCAGGTGTCGACGGTCTTGTAGACCGGGCGCACGTCCAGCGCGTAGCGGGTGCGGCGGACCTCCGCCTCGTCGAGCCCGCGGAGCTCGGCGATCTGCGCGTCCGAGAAGCCGTGGTCCTTCGCCAGGCGGAGGAGTCCGGCGTCGAGGCCGTCGTGCTCGCGCACCAGGTCGGCGATCTCGTTGATCAGCACGATCTGGTCGAGGAACCAGGGGTCGATCTTCGTGGACTCGAACGCCTGCTCGACCGTGGCTCCCAGGCGCAGCGCCTGCTGCACGGTGACGATGCGGCCATCGGTGGGGGTCCTCGCGATCTCGAGGAGCTCCTCGACCGAGCGCTCCTGCGCGCCCCAGTGGAACGACGAGCCGCGCTTCTCGAGCGAGCGGAGCGCCTTCTGCAGCGCCTGCGCGTAGTTGCGGCCGATCGCCATCGCCTCGCCCACCGACTTCATGGTCGTGGTCAGCGTCTTGTCGGCGGCCGGGAACTTCTCGAACGCGAACCGCGGGACCTTCACGACCACGTAGTCCAGCGTCGGCTCGAAGCTCGCCGGCGTCACCTTGGTGATGTCGTTCGGGATCTCGTCCAGGCGGTAGCCGATGGCGAGCTTCGCGGCGATCTTCGCGATCGGGAAGCCGGTCGCCTTGGAGGCGAGGGCGGAGGAGCGGGAGACGCGCGGGTTCATCTCGATCACGATGATCCGGCCGTCCGCCGGGTCGATCGCGAACTGGATGTTGCAGCCGCCGGTGTCCACGCCCACGTCGCGGATGATCCGGATGCCGATGTCGCGCAGCTTCTGGTACTCGCGGTCGGTGAGGGTCAGCGCCGGTGCGACGGTGATCGAGTCGCCCGTGTGCACGCCGACGGGGTCGACGTTCTCGATCGAGCAGACGACGACCGTGTTGTCGGCCGTGTCGCGCATGAGCTCGAGCTCGTACTCCTTCCAGCCGAGGATCGACTCCTCCAGGAGAACCTCGGTGGTGGGGCTCTGGTGCAGGCCGTCGCCGACCATCCGCACCAGCTCCTCGCGGGTGTAGGCGAAGCCGGAGCCCAGGCCGCCCATGGTGAACGACGGGCGGATGACGAGGGGGTAGCCCAGGTCCTCGGCGTACTCGATCGCCTCGTCGACGGTGTGCGCGATGTAGGACTTCGCGACGTCGGCGCCCGCGTCCAGCACCAGCTGCTTGAAGATCTGGCGGTCCTCGCCGCGGTTGATCGCCTCGAAGCTCGCGCCGATGAGCTCGACGCCGTACTTCTCGAGGATCCCGAGGTCGTGCAGCTGGATGGCCGCGTTCAGGGCCGTCTGCCCGCCGAGGGTCGGCAGGATGGCGTCCGGCTTCTCCTTGGCGATGATCGCCTCGATCGCCTTGGGCGTGATCGGCTCCACGTAGGTGGCGTCGGCGAAGTCGGGATCGGTCATGATCGTCGCCGGGTTGGAGTTGACGAGGATCACGCGCACCCCCTCGGCACGCAGCACGCGGCAGGCCTGGGTGCCGGAGTAGTCGAACTCGACGGCCTGTCCGATGACGATCGGGCCGGAGCCGATGACCAGGACGCTCTGGATGTCTTCCCTGCGCGGCATTACTTCTGCTCTCCGATGCTGCTGGTCGTGGGGATGTCGGTGGGCTCCGAGGCCCCGCGCCCGGCCGTGCGCTGCACGACCATCTCGCGGAAGCGGTCGAAGAGGTGGTTGGAGTCGTGCGGGCCGGCCGCCGCCTCCGGGTGGTACTGCACCGAGAAGGCGGGGATGTCGAGGCAGCGCAGGCCCTCCACGACCGAGTCGTTGAGGGAGTAGTGGCTGACCTCGACGCGGCCGAAGCCCTCGGGCGAGTCCAGCTCGCCCTCGATCGGCGCGTCCACGGCGAACCCGTGGTTCTGCGAGGTGATCTCCACGCGGCCGGTGAGCTTGTCGAGCACGGGCTGGTTGATCCCGCGGTGGCCGAACGGGAGCTTGTAGGTGCCGAAGCCGAGAGCGCGCCCGAGCAGCTGGTTGCCGAAGCAGATGCCGAAGAACGGCAGGTCGGCGCGCAGGGTGGTGCGCAGCAGCTCGACGTGGCGGTCCGAGGCATCGGGGTCGCCGGGGCCGTTGGAGAAGAAGAGCGCGGACGGGTCGAGCGCGAGCACCTGCTCGGCGGTCACGGACTCGGGCAGCACGTGCACGTCGAAGCCGCGCTCCGCGAGGTAGTCGACCGTCGAGGTCTTCACCCCGAGGTCGATGACCGCGACCGAGCCGACGCGCTCGCCGCGGGCGGGCACCGTGTACTGCTCGTCGGTCGAGACCGAGGAGGACAGGTTGAGCCCCTGCATCTGCCGGCCGCCGAGGACCAGCGCGAGCTGCTCCTCCTCGGGGAGGGCGAGGTCCCCGCCGGAGAACACGCCGGCGCGCATCGAGCCGGCCGAGCGGATGTGGCGGGTGATCGCCCGGGTGTCGACGCCGGAGATCCCGACGATGCCGTCGGTCTCCAGGTCGTCGCCGAGGGAGCGCTGCGCGCGGAAGTTGGAGACGACGCGGGAGGGGTCGCGGACGACGTAGCCGGCGACCCAGATGCGGCGCGACTCCATGTCCTCGTCGTTGGTCCCGGTGTTGCCGATGTGAGGCGCGGTCTGCACGACGATCTGGCCGGCGTAGCTCGGGTCGGTCAGCGTCTCCTGGTACCCGGTCATGCCGGTGGCGAAGACGATCTCGCCCAGGGTGCGGCCTCGGGCGCCGTAGGCCTGTCCCCGGAATCGTCGTCCGTCCTCGAGGACGAGGACGGCGGTGGGTTCGGTGCTGAGGCGTGTCGTTGGCACGGACTAGGAGCCCTTCTGGGTCGTGTCGGGGCCGCCGTCGGCGGCTCCGACACGACCCAGACGGGCCCCTAGTCCGCGCCCACGACACGCCTCACCCCCGAACCCCCCGCCGTCCTCGGCCTCGAGGA